>JAYTUX010000256.1:0-5654 GCA_043744315.1 Betaproteobacteria bacterium
CAGTCAGTCGGGGAACTGGCGGCCAGCCTTTCAACGACGTGTCAGGTTTTTCGGATGCGTGATATTTGCGGCGTTTGTATTTGCGGCCGCTATCGGGAAGTTCCGGTGAAAAAAAACCCGCGTCTCTCAACGCGGGCTTTCTATTTACTTGCGGTGTTTCGAGAATTACTCGACGCGCGCCTTCTCAAGCAGCTTGGTCACTTGCCAGGCTTTAGTCTTCGACAGCGGTCGGCATTCCTCGATCAATACGGTATCGCCCTGCTTGAATTCGTTGTTCGGCGAATGCGCGTGGTATTTCTTGGAGCGGCGAACCACTTTACCCAGTACCGGATGCATCACGCGGCGCTCGACCAGGACGGTGATGGTTTTGTCCATCTTGTCGCTGGTGACGATGCCCGTCAGAGTGCGCTTGGATTTTGCGGCGGCGGCTGTGGTTGTTTCGGTGGCGGTCATTATGCAGCCCTCGCTTTTTCGGTCAGGATGGTTTTGATCTGCGCGATTTCGCGTTTGACGCGACCGAGTTCGGTGGTCTTGGTCAATTGCTGAGTCGCCACTTGCATGCGCAATGAAAACTGGGACTTGCGCAGCGCCAGTATTTCCTTGTTCAGATCTTCCGGGGACTTGGCCCGCATTTCTTTGGTGTTCATAAGGGTCTCCCGTTTAACCGATCATGCGTTGAACGAAGGTGGTTTTGATAGGCAGCTTTGCGGCGGCGAGAAGGAACGCTTCGCGCGCCAATTTCTCATCCACGCCGTCCATTTCATAAAGCACTTTGCCGGGCTGAATTTCGGCCACAAAATATTCGGGCGAACCTTTACCGTTACCCATGCGGACCTCGGCGGGTTTCTTGGAAATCGGTTTGTCCGGAAAAATGCGGATCCAGACGCGACCGCCGCGCTTAATGTGACGTGTCATGGCGCGACGTGCGGCTTCGATCTGGCGCGCGGTCAAACGACCACGACCGACCGCTTTTAATCCATATTCGCCGAAGGAAACTTTGGCGCCGGCGGTTGCGATACCTTTGTTCCGGCCCTTCTGTTCCTTGCGATATTTACGTCTAGCTGGCTGCAACATTTTTCACTCCTGCTCTGCGCGGTTTGCGCGCTTCAGCCTGCGGCTCAGGCGCGGCGACGGGCTCTTGCCCCTTGCCGAGCACTTCACCCTTGTATACGAGGACTTGCACACCGATCACGCCGTAGGTCGTGTGGGCTTCAGAAAAACCGACATCGATATCGGCACGCAATGTATGCAACGGCACGCGGCCTTCGCGATACCATTCAGTGCGCGCGATTTCAGCACCGTTCAGACGACCGGCCGAAGTAATCTTGATACCTTGTGCGCCCAAACGCATGGCATTTTGCATCGCGCGCTTCATGGCGCGGCGGAACATAACACGTTTTTCAAGCTGCGCGGTGATGCCGTCGGCGACCAGTTGCGCGTCAGTTTCGGGCTTGCGGATTTCTTCAATATTGACGTGAACCGGCACACCCATGAGCTTGGTCAGCTCGACGCGCAGATTTTCGATATCTTCACCCTTCTTGCCGATAACGACACCTGGGCGCGAAGAGTAGATCGTGATCTTGGCGTTCTTGGTGGGGCGCTCGATAATCACTTTGCCAACCGATGCGTTGGCGAGGCGCTTTTTGAGGTAGGTGCGAACCTTGATGTCCTCAAGCAGCATGATCGGGAAATTCTTGCTATTGGCGTACCACTTCGACGCGAAGTTTTTGTGGACGGCCAGCCGAAAACCGATCGGCGATATTTTTTGTCCCATCGTTGCCCCTTATTGCTTGCCGTCGCCAACCGTCACGAAGACGTGGCAAGTCGGTTTGATGATGCGGTTGCCGCGGCCCTTGGCGCGCGCCGTGAAGCGCTTCAATACCGGACCTTTTTCGACGATGATTTTTGCGACATTCAATTCGTCAATATCGGCACCGTTGTTGTGCTCGGCGTTGGCGATCGCGGACTCAAGAACTTTCTTGATGATAGTCGCGCCTTTTTGCGGCGAGAACGCAAGGATGTTCAAGGCGAGGTCGACCTTCTTGCCGCGAATCATGTCCGCGACGAGGCGGCCTTTTTGCGCGGAGAGGCGTACACCCCAGAGATTGGCTGATACTTGCATGTCCTGGCTCCTTATTTCTTCGCAGGCGCAGCGGCTTTTTTATCAGCCGGGTGGCCTTTAAAAGTGCGCGTCAACGCGAATTCGCCCAGCTTGTGACCAACCATGTTTTCGCTGACATGCACTGGCACATGCTGCTTGCCGTTGTGGATCGCAATGGTGAGGCCAACAAAATCCGGGAGGATGGTGGATCGACGCGACCAAGTCTTGATCGGACGCCGATCTTTCGTTGCCGCAGCCGCTTCTACTTTTTTCAACAGATGGCCGTCGCAAAACGGGCCCTTTTTTACGGAACGTGTCATGTCTGGCCTCGATTACTTAGCTTTATGCCGGCTGCGCACAATCATGCTCTGTGTGCGTTTGTTGGTACGGGTCTTCAGGCCTTTGGCTTTTTGTCCCCAAGGCGAAACCGGATGACCGCCGCCGTTGGAGCGACCGCCGTGCGGGTGATCGACCGGGTTCATACAAATGCCGCGAACCGTCGGACGCCAGCCACGCCAGCGATTGGCACCGGCCTTGCCGATGACGCGCAGACCATGCTCAGCATTGCCAACTTCACCTATGGTGGCGCGGCAATCGACGTGTACTTTGCGAATCTCACCGGAGCGCAGACGCAACTGGGCGTAAAGCCCTTCACGGGCCAGCAATTGCACCGAAGTACCGGCTGAACGCGCCAACTGGGCGCCTTTGCCAGGCAACATTTCGATGCAATGAATGGTGGATCCGACGGGAATATTTCTCAGTGGCAGCGTATTGCCGATCTTAATTGGCGCGTCAGCACCGGCGATCAGTTGCGCGCCTGCGGAAATACCCTTCGGCGCGATGATATAGCGACGCTCGCCGTCGGTGTAACACAGCAGCGCAATATTGGCGCTACGGTTGGGATCGTATTCCAGGCGCTCGACCTTGGCGACGATGCCGTCTTTGTCGTTACGCTTGAAGTCGATCAAGCGATAGTGCTGCTTGTGACCGCCACCTTGATGACGAGTAGTGATGTGGCCGTGATGATTGCGACCGGCATGCTTGTATTGCGGCTCGAGCAAGGCCGCGAACGGCGCACCCTTGTGCAATTCAGCATTAACCACCTTCAGCATGCTGCGGCGGCCCGGCGACGTGGGTTTGGTTTTGACGAGTGCCATTACACGGCTCCTTCGGCAAAGTTGATATCGGCGGCATTGCCTTCGGCATCGCGCTTCAGGCAGACATAGGCCTTCTTGACGTGATTGCGGCGGCCTTCAAAACGTCCATGACGCTTTGCTTTGCCCTTCTGATTGACCACATTGACGCTTTCGACTTCGACCTTCTGATCCTTGAACAAAAGTTCGACGGCGGCTTTGATTTCCGCCTTGGTCGCATCGCGCAATACTTCAAACACGACTTGTTTTTTCTTGTCGGCGACCATGGTCGCTTTTTCCGAAATCACCGGACGCAAAACCACCGTCAACAAACGTTCCTGATTGTGGTTACTCATGCGAGCACCTCTTCCAATTGCTTGACGGCCGCTTTGGTCAATACGACCTTGGCGAAACGCACCAAATTAACGGGATCGGCGTGTTTGGCTTCGAGCACCATCACATCCGGCAAGTTGCGCGACGACAGGTACAAGTTGTCGTCGAGATTGTCGGTAATGATCAGTACTTGACCCAACCCCATGCTTTTCAGCTTGGTGGCGAGCATTTTTGTTTTTGGCGATTCCAGGGCGAACGTATCAACCACGGACAGGCGATCTTCGCGAACCAGTTGGGAAAGTATCGCCGCGATGCCGGCGCGATACATTTTCTTGTTTACTTTCTGGCTGAAATTTTCGTCAGGCGAGTTCGGAAAAATCTTACCGCCACCGCGCCACAGGGGCGACGACGCCATACCGGCGCGGGCGCGGCCCGTACCTTTTTGACGCCATGGCTTCTTGGTGGATTTTTGAACGTCGCTCCGACCCTTTTGCGCGCGGTTGCCCGAGCGCGCATTGGCTTGATATGCTGTCACGACTTGATGCACCAGCGCTTCGGAGTAATCGCGACCGAACAGCTCGGCGGAGGCAGGCATGGTGCCTGCGGCTGCGCCACTGTCATTGATCAGTTTGAGTTCCATTATTTGGCCTCCCCCTTGACCAGACGCGTCTTGGCGGCGGGGCGAACGACGATGGCGCCGTTCTTGGCGCCAGGCACGGCACCTTTGACCAGAATCAATTGGCGGGCGGTATCGATACGTGCGACCTCAAGCAATTGCGCGGTGCGGTTTACGTTGCCCAATTGACCGGCCATGCGCTTACCAGGAAACACGCGGCCCGGATCCTGCGCCATGCCGATGGAGCCCGGCACGTTGTGCGACTTGGAGTTACCGTGCGACGCGCGATTCGATGAAAAATGATGGCGCTTGATAACGCCGGAAAAACCCTTGCCCAGCGTGGTGCCCGACACATCGACCTTTTGGCCGACAGCAAACATTTCCACAGACAAGTTCGAGCCGACTTTGAGTTCGGCCAATTTTTCCGGGGTAGTGGTGAATTCACTCAAGACCGATCCCGCTTCAACACCGGCTTTCGCATAGTGACCGGCTTGCGCCTTGGCCACCCGCGATGCGCGACGCGTGCCATATGCAACTTGCACGGCCGAATAGCCATCGGTGTCGGGGGTCTTGATTTGGGTAATGCGGTTGTTCGACACGTCCAACACAGTCACGGGAATGGCAGTGCCATCGTCCGCAAAAATGCGAGTCATGCCGACCTTCCGGCCGACGAGACCAAGACTCATCTTGCATCCTTTCTAATTAGCCCGACGAACAACGTACATGCCGTTGTGCCCGGGTGTCGGCTACTATTGGCCAACAATTCAAATGTACCTGTGCGGTACGACCTATTGCTGCAAACTGCATTTTTTGCCGGGATCTATATAGCCCCTAGCGGCAAAGAGGCGCGATTATAGCCGCCATTTCAATATTTATCAATACTTTACAACTTGATTTCGACGTCCACGCCGGCCGGAAGATCCAGCTTCATTAGCGCATCGACCGTCTTGTCTGTCGGATCGATGATGTCCATCAAACGCAGGTGGGTACGGATTTCAAACTGGTCGCGCGAGGTCTTGTTCACGTGCGGTGAACGCAAAACGTCAAAACGCTCAATTTTCGTCGGCAGCGGAACCGGGCCTTTGACGACCGCACCGGTGCGCTTCGCGGTTTCAACGATCTCGGCGGCGGACTGATCGATGAGCCGATAATCAAACGCCTTGAGGCGAATACGGATTTTTTGCTTCGCGAGTTGTGCTGTTGCCATCTCGATTCCTTTTAGCCGCTGTGCGCGACCGGGTAGTTACGGTTTGCTTGTTTGAACTCTGGTTAGTCGCAGTTACTTCAAAATCTTCGACACCACACCCGCGCCGACGGTGCGTCCACCCTCGCGGATCGCGAACCGGAGTCCGTCCTCCATCGCGATCGGCGCGATCAGCTGCACCACGATCTTGACGTTGTCGCCCGGCATCACCATCTCGGTGCCGGCCGGCAGTTGCAAGGCCCCGGTCACGTCGGTGGTGCGGAAGTA
>JAYTUX010000257.1:0-5654 GCA_043744315.1 Betaproteobacteria bacterium
TCGGCAGCGCCAGTGCCTTCAAGCGCACGGATTGCTCGCGCGCCGCCGTTTCGCCGCGCTCGACAATTTGCGGGCCGTTGGCAAAATCGGTAAACGTCAATTCCGACAGTTTTGGTGAAATCAGTATGTCGCGCGACGTCAGTTCCGATAACGATTGTTTGACATTTTGCTCGGTCAGAATATTGATCATCTGCTGCGCGATATCGAGCGCACTATTGAGCCTGTCAGGCGGCATCAATGGTGTGCCCACATTTACCGCGATGATGATGTCGGCACCCATCTTGCGCGCGACATCGATCGGCAAATTACGCGCGAGGCCGCCATCGACCAGCAGCGCTTCGCCCAATTGCAGCGGCGCGAATGCGCCGGGAATCGACATTGATGCGCGCATCGCGTTGAAAAGACTGGTGCGTTCGAGCACCACAAATTCGCCGGTGTACAAATCGGTGGCGACACTGCGAAACGGCAGCGCGAGATTATCCAGATGGTCGACTTCCAGTGAAGGGGCCGCGATGCGCCGCAGCACTTCCTCAAGCACATGGCTGCTGAAGGTCGCGCGTGGAAACACCAGACCATCCTTGGTTAGGCCGAATGAGAAGCGACCAAGCGTTTGGTTGTCTTCTTCCCGGCGCCGAAAATCCAGATCCTGTCGCGGCGCTTTGGTGGTGAAGACATCGTCCCACGACGTCTCCTTGATCATCGCCTCCAACTTTTCGACCGGATAGCCCGCCGCGAACGCGCCGCCAACCACCGCACCCATGCTGGTGCCAACCACCATGTCGATTGGAACATTCAATTCGCGCAACACCTTCAATGCGCCAATATGCGCAAAGCCGCGCGCGCCACCGCCGGAAAGGACGAGCGCGATTTTCGGGCGAGGTGGAATTGGCGGTACGGGTTCAACGATCGCCGGCGTGGGAACTTGCGCAATGGCCGCCGTGGAACAAAACACGACGCAAACGAGCAACGCCAATATGAGTCCCTGACTGCGCATTAGTATTGCTGCCGTACGAGCGCCTTGCTTTGTGACGTGCCCGCGAATGGCCCAGCGGTAAAGTTGTAACTGAAGGTCGCGCTATTGGCGTTGCTGAAATTGAGATTGATGGTGCCAACCGCGGTTGCGACAAGTTGCGCAGGACTGTAATTAACTCCTAGCCACTGCGATCCTGTGGTGCTGTAAAAAGTGCCGGAATACGTTGTTCCGTTCCAGGCGCCGGTGGGCAGGACATACCACGAGGTTTTTCCATCTGCCGCGTAGGTATACCAGACGCCAAACAGGATGCCCGCCTGCTGGACGATGTTGAGGCCCCAGCCGTCTTGCGACATACCACCCCACCACATGTCGCCAACACTCAATGGTGAAACGCCACTGCCGAACACCTGACGCTGTATCGACTTCTGACCGGTGACACCGTTGATCGTGTATTGCATGGTCGCGTTTGCGTTGCCGGTGAAAGTGAGGGTGACACTGCCGACCGGACTTCCCGCCGCGAATTGCGCGGGCGTGTAGTTGTTGAGTGGCGCCGAGGTCGGCTGGTAAATCGCGCCGGTATAGCGGGTGAAATCCGCATTCCATTGTCCGCCCGGCATCACGTACCACACCGGCTTTCCGGCAGCGTCGTAGACGTAAATCGCGTTGAACTGCGTGTTGCCATGCTGCTGGATCGACATGCCCCAGCCGTTTTCAGCATTGCCTGCCCACCACATGTCACTGTAATTCGCCGGGCCGCTGGCGGCGGCGGTAACGGTCGCCTTCACGAGTCCCGCACCATAGGTCGCGGCGATCAACGTATCGTTGCCGAGCCAGAATAGTTTGCGGATTTGTGTGCCATAGGGGCCGTCATTCACCGCCGGCCATGTGTCACCGGCGTTATCGCTGCCATAGCTGCCCCAGATGGTGCCGACGTAGAGTTTGTCTTTGGCGAGCGGATGACGGGTGATCGTGTAAATGGTACCAGGTGGCAAGCCATTGGAAATATTTTTCCAGGTCAGGCCGCCGTTGTCAGTGCGCCAAAAGTTATCGGAAAAATAGCCCGCCAAACCGACGTAAATGCGCTCCGAATCGACCGGGTCAACCAACACTGCGCCCACCATTCGGCTCGGTAGCCCAGCGTTGATGGCGGCCCAGGTGGGTGCGTTCGAAAGCATGTTTTTGGTGCGAAAAACTTGTCCATCGTTGTGCCCGACGACGACAATGTTTGAGTCACCCTTGAAAATTGAAATCGCGTTGATGTAATTCGACGACGAAGTGCTGCTGGTCGTGCCAGCCACAGGATCTTTCACCACTGCCCACGTTACCGGCGTAGATTTTGGACTGGTCGAGACCCAGAGTGAATTCGCACCAAGGTACAGGCGGCCAGAGGCATTGGGATCGAATTCCAGCGGCGCGTAAAAATTCACCTTCAACGTGTTGGAGGAGCCGCAACTATCGGGCTCAACTTCAGTGATGCCTGCGCAAATCGTTTGCGCGGTAGTGCAATCAATGCAACGGTGAACTCGCCCATTTTGATACGAGCCAAAAATTGCGCCGTCGTTGGCGTCCACCGCGATGAATCCGCCATCACCGGCTGCGAGACGGTTCCACTCTTGCGCAAATGCGTGGCGCACGGTGCCATTGTCCTGTAATCCGCCGACGAGGGTATCAACGCCATTCGCGCGCCGGCCCGCTGCGCCGACAAACTGGCTGAGCGAAAGGTTGCCATTCGACTTGCTCCATCCCGACAATTCGGCGACGTTGCGCGCATTCGAGGTCGCGAACAAGCCGCCATCGGTGCCAACCAACAACAAGGCGTTGGCCTCGCTGTAATTCGGCGGCGAGGCGATCGCATTGTGATCCGCATGTGGCGTGCCCGGAGAAAGGCCGAGACTGGTCTGGGCCGAATTCTGCTGCCAGTTGGAAATTTTCGTAAAGGTCATACCCCCGTCGAGCGACTTGTACAAATCAATGCCACCAACGATGAGGTGATTCGCATCCACCGGGCTCACCCACAGTTGATTGGTATGAAACCCTTGCGTGCCGTTGTGCTCCGGTGTGGCCACCTGCCCCCATGTCACACCGCCATCATCGGATCGATGCACCTCGCCGGAATTCCGGTTGACCGATGCGTACAACACGTTCGGTGCGGATTTCGCATACTTTACTCGCGTATGAATATTCGCGGTGGTGCTGGAAGGAACGATTTGCACCAACGTCCAGGAAGCGCCTGAATTCGTCGAAACCGAGACACCTGCATCGTAGCGGCCGCGAATCATTCTTGATGGATCGTTGGGATCGATCGCAATATCGTAAGTCGACGCGGTGGAGGGTTTGGTCCAGGTCGCGCCGCCGTCGCTACTGAGAAAAAATCCGCTGGTCGCACCGGCAAATACCAGGTTCGGCGTGGTGGGATGTGCGAGGACACGCGTCACACGCAACCAATCCGTGTTGGTGGTCGATGGCACGGTGGATGGCAGCAATGTAAAACTGGCGCCACCATCGGTCGTTTTGTAAACACCCATTGACAGAAAATCCGAACCGCCGCCCTGAAAATGACCGGTCGCGAAATAGATCACGTTGGGATTCAACGGGTCTATCGCAATTGAATTTACCGCTTGATAGGGAAGCCCCGACAGCCACGTCCACGAGCCACCACCATTGGTGGATTTATATACACCGCCGCCCGGCGAAGCGATATAGACGATGTTGCCGTTTTGCGGGTGAAACGCAATATCGATTACACGGCCTAGATTGTTGCCCGGCCCGAGTGCAGTCCATTGCGGTGCCGCCTGCGGAGCGCTGGAGGTGGCGGCCCGTTGCAGTTTGCGTTGTACCTGATATTCAATCATGGGCGCCACATCGGGAACCACGTCGGCGCTACCCAGTTCTTGCAGTACGCCAAACATTTTGGTGGGCGGGCGTTGCAGGATTGCTGATTCCGGACGCGTCTCGCTACCATCACGCGTCGCAATCGGCGGCATGGGCGCGATGGCACAGCCTGCCAGCGAAGCGGCACACAGGAGGCAGAAAAATTTGGCCCTAAGGTGCAACGTCATCTGATCCCTTTTGAATTGACTTCACGATTGTGCCAGCCAATGATAACGACGCGTGCGCCGGGACGCACGCTTGTGACGACACTTTTGCGTTCTATCGCTGCACGTGCATATTACCCAATCAAAAGACAAACTCCAGTACTGTCGCGCCGTTCAGAGCATTTATGGCTGGAACGGCTCGACAAATGGCGTTCTAACTTTCCAGATTGGCCAATCGCGAATGCCGCATCCCATAGACAAAGTAGCCCACAATCGCCACGCCCATCCACGCGCCAAACACGGTGTAGGTGGTCATCGATAAGTCTTTCATGATGTACAAACACGATGCAATCGACAACCCCGGAATCAGGTACGGCCCGAACGGCACGCGGAAATCTTTGGTCGATCCGGTCACACCTGCGGACACGTCGCGCCGCCGCAACACAGGTACTGCTGCCGAGACAATCGCAAACGCAACCAGCGTGCCCATGCTGACCATATCCCACAAGTAACTTGAATCCACCGT
The DNA here is from genome assembly GCA_043744315.1 of Betaproteobacteria bacterium. Lineage (GTDB taxonomy): Bacteria > Pseudomonadota > Gammaproteobacteria > Burkholderiales > Usitatibacteraceae > UKL13-2. The sequence goes on from JAYTUX010000257.1 coordinate 4,535, forward strand.
CGCGGCGACCAAGGCCACCACCATGCAAACAATAAGCGTGCTTTTTACAGGCACCTTCGTCTTCTCGCTCACTTCGCCGAACGCCTTTCCCACCAAGCCATCGCGGCTGACCGCAAACAGAATGCGCGTCTGGCCATAAATGCCGAGCAACGTGACGCTGAATACCGAGATCACCGCACCTGCCGACAGCACTACCGCTGGCCACGCCTTGCCGGTGACGTTTTGTAAAATTACCGCAAGCCCTGCCTCCTGACCGTCAAATTTTCCGGCTGATTGAGCACCCAATGCGGTCACCGCCACCAGCAAGTAACATACCGTGACGATGATTAGCGCAGCGATGATGGCGAGCGGCACATCGCGGCGCGGATTCTTAGCCTCGGCACCGCCGGTTGCAACACCATCGAGGCCGATGTAGGAAAAGAATACCGTTGCCGCTGCCGCGGTCACGCCGGTCATGCCAGCGTGAACTTTGCTGGCCTCAGTATTGAAAAACGGCGTGAAGTTCTCCGCGTTGAAACCAGTCAGCGCGACCGCCGCAAAGAACAACAGGATCGCGATCTTGATTATCACCAACACGTTATTGGCCATCGTCGATTCGCGCACGCCGCGCAGCAGCAACGCCGCACACATGACGATCAGCAACAGCGGCGGTAAATTAATCTGGTCGAAATTAAATTCCGTGCCCGCAGTACCCAGCACAATCATCGGCGAGCGCAATACCGGGGGAATAGACCAGCCAAAACCATTTTCCAGAAAATTATTCAGGTACGCTGACCAGCCGATGGCCGTGGCACTTGAGGCAAGACCATACTCAAGCACCAGGCAGGCAGCGGCCACGTATGCGGGCAATTCACCAACCGCCGCATAGGCATAAGAGTACGACGAACCCGATGCGGGAATCCGTGCGGCCAGTTCGGCGTAGCACAGCGCGGTAAGCCCGGCAGTGAAGGCTGCCATGAGGAAAGATAGCAGCACAGCCGGACCGGCCTTCGGTACCGCTTCGGCCAGAGTGAAAAATATACCCGTGCCGATGGTGCCACCGACGCCGAGCATCGTCAGGGAAAAAATACCGAGCGAGCGGTGAAGCGTTTTGTTCCGTGGATCGGTGGTGTCTTCATGT
>JAYTUX010000258.1:0-1768 GCA_043744315.1 Betaproteobacteria bacterium
AAAAAAATAACGACAAGGAGCAGGCCATCATTCGCGACCCACGCGAAGTGAAGGCGATGGCGGACATCGCCAGCGCAACCATCATTCCCGGAGCGGAGCATTCCGCGCTGGGTGTCGGGGCCACTGTCACTGCTGAATTCATCGCGGATCCGCAAGGCTGGACTGTTTCACTCCCTACGGCAGACGATGCGTTTCAATTGACGCTCAACGCAAAAATTGCATCACTCGCGGCGCTTGCTGCACTTCCAGCATTTGCCCCCGTCGCCAGTGTTGATTACGTTTCGCAGGGGAACCTGCTGGTGCTGGCCGATTCGACCCGTGGCGTGCAGGCCATCGATGCGCTGGACGGCCAACTCTCGCTCGCCATGTTGTGGACGGCGAATGAAATGCCGCCGGTACGCGAAGACGCAGAGATCGTACGCGGCCAATTGCTGACGCTGACTGGCTACCTTGGCGCGTTTCAGGCAACCTTTCAGCCGGAGAACGGACCGGCACAAGTGGCTCCGTTTGATCTGGTGCTGGACACGCGGCGCGAGCCTGCGTACAAAATGCATCTGCCGCCGCAGGGTTATTTTCACGCGCACGATTCAGCTTCCTTCGACAAGGCCATCGCCGAGTTGCCGGAAATGATCGGTGAATTCGGCAAGCCGCGCTACTTTGCGTACAAAGAGTCGATTTGCGCGCATAGCCGCTCAAAAAAAACCGGCTGCAATCAATGCATCGATATTTGTTCGACAGCGGCGATTTCGTCGGCTGGCGATATCGTGAAAGTCGATCCGTACTTGTGCATGGGTTGCGGTGCATGCGCGACGGTTTGCCCGTCCGGCGCGATGACGTATCAATTCCCGCGCACGTCGGATCGCGGGACACAATTGAAAACGCTGTTGAACACGTATCGAATCGCTGCCAAAGGCAAGGGGGTGGCGCCTACCATCCTGATCCACAATGCTGTTGTCGGGCGCGCGCAGCTGGCCGCAATCGCGCAAACAGGCCCGGGCATTCCCGCCCATGTGCTGCCGCTGGAAACCTGGCACGTTGCTGCGACCGGTCTTGAGACATTGCTCGGTGCCATCGCCTATGGTGCCGGCCACGTAGCTGTGCTCGCGGCAGGCTCTGAAGCGCCTCAATATGTGGATGCATTAACGCGCGAAATGCGTCTCGGCCAAACCATCCTTAACGCGTTGGGTTACAGTGGCAAACATTTCTCGATCGTCACGTCAGCGACGGCGTTGCGAGAAATTGCCGGTGGCCAAACGGTGCCGATCGCGGCAGGATTCAATCTCTCCAACGACAAGCGCGGCACGATCGAATTTGCGGTCGATCACTTGTTGAAACATGCACCGGTCAAGCAAGATGAAATCGCGTTGCCGACGGACAGCATGTTCGGTGCCATCAGTGTTGACACGAAGAAATGCACGCTGTGCCTTGCGTGCGCGGGGGCGTGCCCGGAATCGGCATTGATGGATGGCGGCGAGGTTCCGCGCCTCAATTTCCTGGAGCGGAACTGCGTGCAATGCGGCCTTTGCGAAACTACCTGCCCGGAAAACGCCATCACGCTGGTACCGCGATTGCTGTTGACCGAGGCGCGCAAGCAAACGGTGGTGCTGAATGAATCCGAGCCGTTCAATTGCGTGTCCTGTGGTAAAGCGCTTGGCACCAAAGTAATGATCGACAACATGCTCGGCAAGCTTGTCGGCCATTCGATGTTCCAATCGGAAAGCAGTCTGCACCGCTTGCGCATGTGCGCCGATTGCCGCGTGGTCGACAT
>JAYTUX010000259.1:0-1767 GCA_043744315.1 Betaproteobacteria bacterium
GGATGAGCGAACAATTACTTCGTCATGGGGATCGAGCGAGACCGAAAGCGCCGCATCTAAAAGCTGTTGATCACTGGGCAGCGCGTCTGAGATGTCGACGACAATGAATGGCGGAGTCCATGCCGTTGGAAGGCACGCCAGTCCGAACGCCTTATGGCCAACTACTTCATACAAGTGATCAGACGGTACAAGCTCTCGCGATCCGAGCGCGTCAACGAAAGTTACTGATCGGATGGGACGGAGCATTCGCCGAAGGGGTTCGCGGCTAAATCGAGTTAGATTTGCCGGAGTCCTTCATTCCAAAGACTGTGTCTGCAATGTCAGCCATTTTTTGAATTGCCTTGTCAGCAAAATAGCCGACGATAAACCCAACGGCAAAGTGTGTGGAGTGTGAGTCCGACTTAAATGTCAATCCGGCAATTCCGGAATCAAGCAGCGCCCCCGCCGCGACCGCTAAGCCGAGTGATAACAGGGGTGACAATACACGCCAAAGCAGGCGATCCTGATTCCAGATGCCCTTCGCCACGGCGTGATAAAGGAACTTCATGCCGAACAGGATGCCGCCAAGCAGTCCTCCTGCCGCCACGAATGCAAACATCTGCAATCCTTTGTCGGCAGATGCACCAACGTCAAAGCCGAGAAATTTGGATGCTTCACCCGTCAACGTTTTCAGGCAAATAAGCCCGACAGCGGACATTAGGACTACAAGATACGCTGCTTCGCCAAACTGCTGAACGCGTGTCCAGCGGTGGTAACGACTAGCGAAATTTCCAGTTTTTCGCCCATCGTTAATTTCAGGTAGCGCGATCTGCGCCGCAGCAGGTACTACCGTTGGGCTGGGCTGATCGGTCATTGCGATGCGACGCGACGCTCCGCAGAGGTTTGCGCCAGCACTCGGCGACCGACTAGGCCCGTCTCGATTTGCAGATTTGTTTTGTAGTCAAATTCGGCGGATCGACCGAGCACAGACGCGATCACGCGACGAAAATACTGTGACGTCGCAACTGGAGGGAATGCGACTTGTACGGTTTGAAGGCCATCATTCTCGGCGGTCGTTGATGTGAGAAGGTACTCTCGACCGGCCACAACTTGCCGCAGGTTGACTGCATCGACCTCAATCCAACTAAGGGTTGGATCGAAGCTTTGAGCAGCATCGCACAAGTCAAAACCGAGAGGCACGATATGCAGATGCGCGTAATCAACACCACAACCGCTTGCTGAACCGCACTCGGCGCTGCCGTGCTCAAAGACCCACGCGGGTCCGTAGGCTTGAGCTATGACACCGCGAATATGCCTAACAAATGTTTGAAGCTCGTCATCCGCCAGCACGGTCGAAAACGAGAGCGCTCGTTTTCGGGGAAATATGAGAGACCAGCCCGGTACGAGCGCGCCTACGCTCGCGAGCGCAAAATACTCGCTTGACTGTTCCCATGGAATATTTAATAGCGACCCGCCAACTTTCGCCAAGTCAATCCTGAAATCGCCGATATTTGCTGCTTCGTTCATTGCGAACCACCGTATATTGGGATGTAATTAAACATTATTGCAGATTGCTTCGTTGACAACTGTTACTGTTGGCGAATTAGATTTCGGTAGCGCCAATGCGCGTGATCTACCTAATGCGGTCGATTCTGGCCATCGTTAAGCCGCCCTTAGGATCTTCGGATCTCCAACATCGGGGATGCTCAGATTGCGGCTAAAAAACATGGCTTCCGAACCCCGATAACGATCTTGCGCGCTGTAGCTAACGCCATATGAAATCGAGCG
>JAYTUX010000260.1:0-5629 GCA_043744315.1 Betaproteobacteria bacterium
ATTTCGGCCAGCTTGATCTGGTCTTCGGCGGCCTTGGCGTCACCCGCCGCCACGGCAGTGCGAGCACGCTGGGTGGCAATGTAGGCGTTGTGATCGACATCGATCGATTCGCCTTTTATCTGCGATTGTTCGGCGCGCGCGAGTGCGTCATTGGCGCGCTTCAGTTCCAGCGGCGCATTGGCCAGCACATTCGGGTTCGACGAAGCGGAATTGACCGTCGCACGCGCTTCCAACAGTGATGGCGGCGCGGAGGACGTCGTTGCGCAACCGGCGGCAATGAGCGCGGTTGCGATGATCGTCAGCACCGGCCTGATCGACAGATGTGATTTGAGTGGCAACGCCGATGAAATTACCGGTAACAATGCACGTGATCGCAAGGATTTTTTATTCATGATGAATTCCATTTATGTTCGTTTGTTGGTATTGGACTAGCGGCGGGCAAGCTCTTCGCGCAATTGGCGAATGCCTTCGCGTACCTCAACCAGGGCCCGGTCGGAACGCAGTGAATGTGATTTGGCTTCAGCGAAATTGGCATCGACTTCGGCCTTTTCGGCGAGCCGGCGCGCTTCGTCATAGTCCTTGCGGGCCACGGCTGCATTGGCGCGCTCGAGCTTCTCGCGTGCTTGTGAAACTTCGACCGGCGCTTCCGCGGCTGCGGGACCGGAGGCGCGATCGACCGCGGCACGGGCAACGGCCATTTGTTCACGCGGCATATCGCCGGTCGATGCGCAGCCCGGCAATATGAGCACAGCCAGCACAGTAATGACCGCCAGTGTTGCGAATGGCCGCGAAGCGGTCGGATAATTTGTTTCACGTGCGTCCATGAAGTCCTCCTGAGACAAGTGCGAGTGGTCTTCGCCGATATCGGCAGAAGCTGCAATCATTGTCATCGCGGATGTATTTCCGTCCCATCAGTGATGCGCCCGAAGGTGTGTAGTCGTGCGCCTACAGTTGGAGTCGTTCGTACGACCTGTACCACGCCGGTGGCATGCGCTCTGGATGCATCAGCGTACAAAACGCGCGCAGTCAATGATGGGTATCGCTACGCTGCACCCATCCCACATGGCGTTAAATCTCACGGTCGTGCTATCGGACTAGACACAATATGATTATCGAGTGAGCGCCTCGAAAAAACATTTCGCGCCTGTTAAGAATGGCAATTATTTAATCTGTCTCCCCGGCGCAGGCCGGGGCCCAAGTTTCTTGTGTGACGTCGCGAAATTCAAATGGGGCCAAGCCAATGCAAGGGCTTGGCGTTCATCGGGCGCGGCGCACGCACCGCGAATTCCCCGCCCCACCCCCGGCCTGCGCCGGGGAGACACTGTTTATGGGTGCGCTTTGGTGCACAAATTCCCTCCGCGGGACATCCAAATCCGTTAAGTAAGTGCCATTCGCGTCTGTCAGCGTAAATGGATAGACCGCTCAGCGACGTCTGGCTGCTGCGGCTCTTTCGTCTGCACGCCGTTGCGCGGCGCGCTCATCGGCCTTGCGGTCGGCTGCGCGCTGATCAGCTCTTTTTTCATCGGCTTTGCGGTCTGCGGCCCTGGCGTCGACCTTGCGATCGGCCGCAAGTTGATCGGCTTTCTTATCCGCTGCTTTTCGATCGGCGGTGACCTCGCCGGATTTTTTCTCGACGTCTTTCTTGTCTACGGCAATTTGCGTCGCCTTCTTTTCAGTGGCCTTGCGTTTGGCAATCTTCTCTTGCGTCTTGCGCTCCTGGATTTTGCGCTGCTTTACTTTTTCCACCTTTTCTTTTTCCAGGCGCTTTTCCTGCTCCGCCTTGCGATGTTCAAAGGCCTGCTTGCTGGCCGAATCATCGTTCGAAAATGCCAACGTACTTACGCCACCCAATACCACCGCCATTAGTCCTGCCGCAACGTGTCGCATCATGCCTCCGGCCCCGGTTTGCTGAAGAAACGCCGGTGTGTGTATCGGCCTCAGCGAATCCATTGCCGAGCGTCACGTTCGTCTTTATGTCCGCTCTTTGGTTTAGGGGCTCGGCCAATCGGCATTCATGCAAGCATCGTACTCTGGCGAATTTACGAAATCGCGAAGTCACGACATTTAACAATGATGGCCATCGCCGCCACGTGGGTTTGGACGGCACGATTGGCGGAGCCGCTCGCATGACGAGCGAGCGGTTTTCCACACGCGGGAGTTAGCGCGAGGCGCCCTTGCCGAAGCCGATTCAGCCTGCGCTGGATCGTGAAGCACTGACGACGCGAATTCCGTTCTGTTTCAGCTTTGACAGTACAACAGCGTCGTACAATCCGCCGGAATTTTTCTGAAACCGGAGTTCGACGGTACCATCAAAGGAAACGAACTCGCCCTCTCGGGTGATCGCGACTGGCACCGGCTCGTCGCCGCTCACGCGAGCGAAGGTCACGTTGTTGTCGCGGAAAACGCGCAGTGTGGTGCCGTCGTCCATCAGGTATTCGCCGCGAACAGATTTGTAGAGCGCGTCGGCGGCGCGCGCCGGCAGCAAGGTACGGCCCTGAACTTCCTGCACTTCAAGCGTGTTGCCTTGTGCGTTACCCGCCGTGGAAGACATGGCGGAGGTGGTGCTGAGCGCGACGGCACTCATTGCAGCAATAAGTAGAAATTTTTTCATAATCTGCTCACTATGTGGATGTTGGAGAAATAGTCTCTGTCTGATGCATCCGGATGCAACGGGACAGTGCCACTATGTCGTGGCGATCATCCGCACTCCACAACAAGTCGACAAAGCGCGGAAATCGTGTCGTAGAACGCGCGCCAACCTGGGCCCGCAAAAAACCGTTACGTTGCGCGACATTTGGTGACGATGTTTTGACGCAGAGTTGACGCGTACAGGCTCCACTTTCGATCAAGCGAAATAGTCACATCGCAGTCGAGCGAGGTCTGGAAATATTGCGACGCGCCACATGGCGAACAGCTTCGATGATTTTTTACGACGAACGCGCTGCATTTGAAATGTCATTCCCGGCCCTGCCTGCGACGGTTCTGCGTAGAGTGCAGAATCGGAACACGTTAACGCAACACACCATGCTTCATCACAGGAGATCGAAATGAGTCACGCATCAATGTTGAAGGCGAGAAGGCAGAATCAAAAACACAAGCGGGAACTTGCTGTGGAAGCCAAACGCGTGAAGCGGGAGGCAAAGCAGGCAACGGCTGCACCGGTCGTGAAAAAGGAAAAAGTGAAAAAGGAAAAAGTTGCGTCGGAAAAAATAAAGCCGGCAAAGGTCAAAAAAGTGAAGCTGTCCAAGGAAGAGCTCGGCAAGCAGGAATCGAAGAAGTCGAAAGCGGACACCGCCAAATAAGGCGCTTCGTTTGGCGATGATAATGAGCACGTGCAGATAATTCGGTTGAATTTGCACGGCGCTTGCCCCGCGAACAATGATCATCGATACCAATCATCCGGCATCACGTCGGATGAATTGAATGGAAACGTCGATGCGAAACTTATTGCCGACCCTTGTGGCCGATCGGCCCGTCGTTTTTGTGGCGCCCGGCAACTTCCTTTACTTCGGCCTTTTCGCGTTGTACCTGTTTGTTGACGGCGCCGGGTAGCGGGAATTTCGGCTCGTTCGGTGCCTGTTTCGGATCACTGTTTTTCAGCTTCATGGCAATTTCCGGTTGAACAAGATCCACGCACCCAGGCAACCGCATGCCGAATCTCCGTGAACGACGGATTGATCCGGCCCAATGGGTGCCGTCGAGCATGGACGTGCTGAAAGTCAATCAGTACGCGGTTTTCTTGCCGGCGGCCTTGGCATCACCAAGCTTTGCCTGCGCCTTGCCGACTTTGACGGTCGCTTTGCCCTTTGCTTCCATTTCCTTGTTGCCGACAAGTTTTCCTGCAACGGCGTTGATCTTGCCGCTGACTTTCTTTTTCAGGCCTTCGATCTGGTCTTTGTTCATGCTCATGGTCATTCCTTCGGGTGATGGATAAGATAGATGCCGACACGGGGCACACTTGGCACAGGGGCCGCCGACGACATGAAAGATCATGCCCGCCGCATTGCGCGGTGACGGTGCGCCAGCGCACAAATGGCCGAGAATAAAATGTCATTGTGTTTACGCAATTCAGCGGCCGCAGGATTTTCAATACCCCAAATCCGTCGGCGGAATCTTGTCAAGGCGAGAAACGATTGCACAGGTGAATAAATGGTGCCCTGTGAGAGAATTCGACGATGAGCGATGAGTAATTATTGAGGTTGAGGAAAAATGCACGACACCGCACTCGCACTCGGCAAGGAGTTTTTCGACCACTATATGGCGAATGAAGCGGGAAAGACCATTGTTGAAATTGGCTCGCGCGATGTCAACGGCTCATTACGCGAGGTGGCACCCGCCGGCAACAACTACATCGGCCTTGATTTCGAAAACGGCAAAGGCGTCGATGTCATTCTTACCGACCCCTATTCACTTCCCTTTGAAGACAATAGCGTTGACCTCTGTGTTTGCTCATCCTGCTTTGAACATTCGGAATTTTTCTGGTTGCTGTTTGGTGAGATCTTGCGAATACTCAAGCCAGCCGGTCTATTCTTCCTGAGCGCGCCGTCAAATGGCCTGATTCACCGATTCCCGGTCGATTGCTGGCGCTTTTATCCGGATAGCGGCGTGGCGCTGCAGAACTGGGGTCGTCGGATCGGTTTTGATTGCGCAATGCTCGAATCGTTTACCGGGCTGCAAGGCACGGACTCCTGGAATGATTTCATCGCGGTTTTTGTCAAAGACCGGCAATACGCCGAACGATACCCAACGCGAATTCAGCATACCTACAAGCGATACATGAATGGACTCACCATCGAGAAACCCGCTTTTTCAAATCCCACCAATATCTCGGAGGATCAAAGCGCTCATCTCCGCCTAAAGACCATTTTGGATTTGATTGGCAAGGTGATGAGCAAGTGAGCCCGAATTCCCAATGCCGTCGTAGTCATCGCGATCGAACTTCGTTGCCTATTTAATTGCCCGCGCCTTTAAGCTTGTTCACAGCACCACGCTAATCGCATTTCCTGAAACGTTAAAAAGTAACCCTATGACTGACACCACCCCAGCTTCCCCTACTCATCCCCTGCCCAACCGTCTCTCTGTCGATCCGCGCAGCCCCTACCATGTCGCCGCGCTGTTCGAGCATGGCGTTGGCGTGCGATTGAATGGTAAGGAGCGATTCGATATTGAGGAATACTGCATCAGCGAGGGCTGGGTGAAAGTGCCGGTCGGCAAAAAAGTTGGTCGTAAAGGCAACCCGCTAACGATCAAGCTGAAGGGTACGGTCGAGGTATTTCATCGATCGGATTCGCCCGACAATCAAGCCTGAATATTTGGCGGGTTCGGTGAAAATATCCTCAGGATAAGCTCATGCGCGGAACTCCAATCGTTGGGACGCAAACGGCGTCTCAACAAATACGACTGTCATCCTGAACGCAGTGAAGGATCTCGTCATGGCGAGATCCTTCACTGCGTTCAGGATGACATGGCACCGAAAGAAGCGTGCCTCCAAAAATGAAAACAGGGCGAAGGTCTTGCGACATTCGCCCTGCCGGAACAACGAATTGCGAATTGCTGCGTTATCTGCCGCTGGCCGAACCGCCGCCAGAACCACTTGAACTCGTGCCGCTGGTGGTTGAAGGTGTGGCTA
>JAYTUX010000261.1:0-5628 GCA_043744315.1 Betaproteobacteria bacterium
TGATCCTCGCGGATAACCTCGGCTGGGGAGAGCTTGGCTGTTATGGTGGCGGGGCCATACGCGGCGCGCCCACCCCGCGTGTTGATGCATTGGCGCTTGAGGGCATCCGCCTTCTCAACTTCAACGTTGAAAGCGATTGCGTACCGACACGTTCTGCACTCATGACCGGCCGCCACCCGATACGCACGGGTGCGTTGCAGTCGGTGCCCGCCGGCCTGCCACAGGGTCTGGTGCCGTGGGAGGTGACGATTGCCGAGTTGCTGTCCGGCGCCGGCTACGCAACCGCCATGTATGGCAAGTGGCATCTGGGCGACAAGGAAGGACGCTATCCCAAGGACAAAGGCTTCGACGAGTGGTATGGGATTCCCCGCACCACTAACGAAAGCATGTTCATGGAGTCAGTTGGTTTCGATCCGACAGTGGTCGATATTCCCTACGTGATGGAGGGCGTCAAGGGTAGTCGTGCCGAGAAGCGGGAGGTCTACGACCTTGAAATGCGCCGGCGCATCGATGAGGAACTGACGCGCCGTAGTTGCGCATTCATTCGGCGGCAAGCGGTGGCGGGAAAGCCGTTTTTTCTCTATGTACCGCTGACACAATTGCATTTTCCGACGATTCCTCATCGGTCTTTCGAAGGCACCTCCCAAAAGGGCGACTTTGCCGACTCGCTAATGGAACTGGACGCGCGAGTCGGGGAAATGCTCGATGCCGTGGATGCGTCAGGCCTTCGCGACAACACGCTGTTCATCTTCGCGAGCGACAACGGCCCGGAGTACCGTCGGCCGTGGCGCGGCAGTGCCGGGATGTGGACCGGTACCTACCATACCGCCATGGAAGGTGCGCTACGTGTCCCGTTCATTGCGCGCTGGCCGGGAAACATTAAGCCCGGCAAAGTCACAAACGAGATCGTGCATGTCGTGGACTTGTTCCCGAGCCTCGCGGCAGTCGCAGGCGCGAAGGTGCCAACTGACAGACCTATCGACGGTGTCAACCAGCTGCCATTTCTCAAGGGCAACACCGAAAAAGCCGCGCGTGAAGGATTTGTGTACTTCATCAAAAACGAACTGCGCGCTGCCAAGTGGCGAGACTGGAAGATGCACTTTGTCTGGGAGGTAGAGCCCAATGCAGGCGCCAACCACCTCGAAACACCCTACTTGTTTAACCTCGTGCAAGACCCGAAAGAGGAATCCGACGTGAGCAGCACCCAGGGCTGGGTGCGCGGCCCGATCAGAAAAATGGTCGATTGCTTCCAGAAATCGTTAAAAGAAGCGCCGCCGATTCCTCCGGGGGCGCCGGACACATTTGTTCCGGCGGCATATCCTTCGAAGTCTCAATGAACTATTGGTTCCCGACGAATTGGCTGGCAGGTGTTTGACAGCCCGTGCGCCATCGGATGCATTGAGGATTCACAAGAAAAGGGATTGAAATTCCCGCACCCAATGTCGCGCCTCCGAGGTGTTTTGAACAACGACACCTGGATCATTGACTTGACCGGTTAAATTCCTTAGCCTCATTCAAACAACCGCCCCGTCATTTCGGCATGGCCGAATGTCCCTCAACGCTGCGCTTCGCGGCCAAGTCAAACCCAATTCATGATCAACAAAATCACCGCCACCATCGCTGAAGCTTTGGCCGACATAAAGGACGGCTCGACCGTCATGATCGGCGGCTTTGGTGGCGCGGGGCAGCCGGGTGAACTGATCGACGGCTTAATTGCGCAAGGTGCGCGCGATCTGACGGTGGTCAACAACAATGCCGGCAACGGCGACACCGGATTGGCCGCATTGCTCGGTACGGGGCGCGTGCGAAAAATCATTTGCTCGTTTCCGCGGCAGGCCGATTCGCACATTTTCGATGGGCTTTATCGCAGCGGAAAGCTCGAATTGGAATTGGTGCCTCAGGGCAATCTCGCCGAGCGAATCCGCGCAGCGGGTGCGGGGATCGGTGCTTTTTTTTCGCCAACCGGTTACGGCACGGATCTCGCGAAGGGCAAGGAAACGCGCGAGATTGATGGTCGCATGTACGTGCTTGAAATGCCGATTCATGCCGATGTGGCGTTGATCAAGGCCGAGAAAGGCGACCGCTGGGGCAATCTGGTTTACCGAAAAGCGGCGCGAAATTTCGGGCCGATCATGGCGGCCGCCGCAAAGCTCACCATTGCATCCGTGCACGAGGTGGTGCCACTCGGCTCACTGGATCCGGAATCCGTGGTGACTCCGGGAATCTTCGTGCAGCGGATCGTCAAAATCCCGCGAATTGCAACGGCAGCGGCCGGATTCAAGCAGGTGGCCGCATGAGCGCAATGACCAAATGGAATCGCGATCAAATGGCGGCCCGCGTTGCCAGGGACATTCCCGAAGGTGCGTACGTCAACCTTGGTATCGGGTTGCCAACCCTCGTCGCCAATCACTTGCCGAAAGATCGCGAAGTATTTTTGCATAGTGAAAACGGCATTCTCGGCATGGGCCCCGCCCCCGCACCAGGAGAAGAGGATTACGACCTCATCAACGCCGGAAAACAACCGGTGACACTATTGGCCGGTGGCGCCTATTTTCATCACGCGGATTCATTCGGCATGATGCGAGGTGGGCATCTGGATATTTGCGTATTGGGCGCATTTCAGGTTTCCGTCACCGGCGATCTGGCCAACTGGCACACCGGCGGCGCGGACGCGATTCCGGCGGTCGGTGGCGCGATGGATCTGGCGATCGGTGCCAAAAAAACCTATGTGATGATGGAACTGCTCACCAAGAGTGGGGAAAGCAAACTCGTGAAGACTTGCACCTATCCGCTGACGGGGATTGCTTGTGTGAGCCGGATATATTCGGATTTGGCCGTAATTGATATTACGGCGCAGGGGTTGCAGTTAGTGGATTTGGTTGATGGTTTGGCGATAGCAGAATTGCAAAAAATGTGTGGGGTCGCGATGACGCAGACGATAGTTGGTTAGGTGACAATGTCGTTTGTTCCCACACTATTTACTGTCAAGGAATAAGGGCTTTCTCCGAAACCAAAATGCACATAAAGACTCCATGATTGACGCCTTCATCTGCGACGCCATTCGCACCCCGTTCGGCCGCTACGGCGGCGCACTCTCGAGCATCCGTGCCGATGACCTAGCCGCACTATCAATCAAAGCCTTGATGGATCGCAATCCACAAGTTGATTGGAACGCAATCGACGACGTCATCATGGGATGTGCCAATCAGGCCGGCGAGGACAATCGCAACGTGGCACGCATGGCGCTGCTGCTGGCGGGATTGCCAAAGGAAATCGGCGGCAGCACCGTCAATCGCCTGTGCGGCTCCGGCATGGACGCCGTCGGCACTGCGGCGCGCGCGATCAAATCGGGCGAATGCAATCTGATGATCGCGGGCGGCGTAGAAAGCATGAGCCGCGCTCCGTTTGTGATGCCCAAAGCCGATGCGGCGTTTTCGCGCGCCAACGCCATCTACGACACCACGATTGGCTGGCGCTTCATCAATCCGAAAATGAAAGCAATGTTCGGCGTCGATCAAATGCCGGAGACGGCCGAAAATGTCGCCGAAGAATTCAAGATTTCGCGCGCCGATCAGGATGCGTTTGCATTACGCAGCCAGCAACGCGCATTGACTGCGCAGGCTTCCGGTTATTTCAACGACGAAATTGTGCCGGTGTCGTTGGCGCAGAAAAAAGGTAATCCGATCATCGTGGGCAAAGATGAGCATCCGCGCGAAACCTCAATGGAAGCACTCGCGAAATTAAAGCCCATCGTGCGCGAGTCCGGCACCGTCACCGCCGGTAACGCGTCCGGCGTGAACGATGGTTCCTGCGCGTTGCTGATTGCCAATGAGGTGAGTGCCAAAAAATTTGGCCTCACGCCCAAGGCACGCATTGTCGCGATGGCCACCACCGGCGTCGCACCGCGCATCATGGGGTTCGGCCCGGCTCCGGCCACGCGTAAGGTGCTCGCATTGGCCGGATTGAAGCTCGAACAAATGGACGTGATCGAATTGAATGAAGCATTCGCCGCACAGGGGTTGGCGGTGATGCGCGATCTTGGTCTCAATGACGATGCCGCCCACGTCAACCCGAACGGTGGCGCGATTGCACTCGGCCATCCGCTGGGCGCATCGGGTGCGCGGCTGATCGCCACAGCCACCTATGAGCTGCACCGTCGCAACGGCCGCTATGCGCTTTGCACCATGTGCATTGGCGTCGGGCAGGGCATCGCGGCAATTATCGAGCGGGTGTGAGGATGAAAGGCGCGCGCATTCTGCCGTTATTGCTGGCCGTATGGCTGTATACCAGCGCGTTCGAAATTGCCGCGCAGACACTTGCCGAACTCGCTGTCTACGAAGGACCCGACCGCACCGCTCGTCTCATTGCGGGTGCAAAAAAGGAAGGCTCACTGCTTTTCTATACCACCATCCCGCCCGAATACGTGAAATCGGTCACGGATGAGTTTGAAAAAAAGTATGGCGTGAAAGTGGAAGTCTGGCGCGCCCGTTCCGAGGCGGTGTTGCAGCGAGTGTTGGCGGAGGCCAAAGGCGGCCGTTGGGCGGTCGATGTAGTGGAAAGCATTTCACCGCCGATGGAAGCCTTGTATCGCGAAAAACTCACCCAGGAAGTGCGTTCGCCCGAGCACAAAAACCTGATCGATGGCGTGTTGCCGGCGCATCGTGAATGGGCACCGACGCTGATATTCATTTTCGTGCAGGCGTACAACACGGGCAAGATCCGAAAAGAGGAATTGCCCCGGACCTACGCCGACCTGCTCGACCCAAAATGGAAGGGCCGGCTCGGCATTGAGGCTTCCGATCACGAATGGTTTTACAGCGTGGCACGTGACATGGGAGAACAGAAGGGACTCGATTTTTTTCGTTCTCTCATGGCCGGCAATGGCCTCTCGGTGCGGGTCGGGCATCCGCTCCTGACCACGCTGGTTGCCTCGGGTGAAGTACCGCTGGCGCTGACGGTGTATCAGTACAGCCCCGAACAATTGAAGAAAAAAGGTGCGCCGATCGACTGGTTCGCCATTGAGCCGGCGGTGGCGATATCGGACGGCATGGCGGTGATGAAAAAAGCGCCGCATCCACATGCCGCGTTGTTGTTTTATGATTATCTCTTGAGCGAGGAAGGCAATCGCCTGATCGCCAAGCTCGGCTATGCACCGACAAATCGCAATCTCGATTCGCCAATCGGAAAATTGCGCGTGAAAGTGCTGAATCCTTCCACACTGCTCGATGAATCGGCAAAATCGGGTGCCCTGTTTGATGAGATCATTACCAAACGCGGCAGTAAATAAGATCACCTTTGAGGAGCATCCATCATGAGAACAAGAAATTTTCTGCTTGCCGCCGGTTTCGTGGTGCCGATGGCCGCGTGGGCGCAATCAGGCCCTGCTGCGATTGAACGCGGCCAAAAGCTGTATCAAAAAAACATGTGCCACACCTGCCACGGCACGGCGGGCAACGGTGGTGAACGCACCAGTGGCCCGCAGATCGCACCGAATGTGTGGCCGATCGAGGCCATGACCAAGCAATTGCGCAGCCCGCGCCAGGACATGCCGCGCTATGACCAGAAATTTGTGAGTGATGCCGATCTGGCGGATATCCACGCGTGGTTATCGACGATTAAAGCGGGGCC
>JAYTUX010000262.1:0-21356 GCA_043744315.1 Betaproteobacteria bacterium
GACCCCGGCCTTTGCCGGGGAGACAAACTTGAGATGGGTGCTCGTAACCAGATTGCGGTAAAACATGGAGTTCAAAGTGCTTAAGTAAGTGCCATTCGACGCTGACCCCAATTGCACCTTCACACCTGCTCGGAGCCGTCCAATGAAAAATCTCCTGCTTGTCTTACACATCATCTTGCTCTTCGGCTGCGCGACTACCAGCGTGAGTGAGTTTCGAGCTCCCGACGGCTCTGCGATCAAGACAGTTAAGTGCACTTCCGATCCCGTGAAGTGCTTCGCCTCGGCAGCCCAAAGCTGCCCCAGTGAGGGAACATACAGAGTAGTCTCTAGCGAAAGCCACGCTGGCGGCCTTGTAGCCGACATCCTGCCAGGACCCATAACTTGGTATGCAATGACGTTCGCCTGTGGTCCATCCGATGGAAGGATGCCCGAATTCAAGTTCGTCGGGCAACAGTACACACCACCGCCGCCGCCACCCAGCCCCATTGTCATAAAGCAACAGCCGACAACAACAAACTGCACCAAGATAGGCGACACGGTGAACTGCAGGTCTTACTGAATTGTTCTGGCGATTTTTGCCGTGAGCCACTTCCTACTGTTCTTGAGATTCTTGAGGCCGAGCATTTCAATCAAATTATTCGTTTCGCTCACTGCGACCGCACCAAATAGCGCGGCACCCTGCATCCAACGTTAGTTATCTACTCGTGGTCAGCATTCACCACATCTCCTTGTCGCGATTGCAACTCGATTCCATTCCTGATTCGCAAAGGCACCTTCTTGTTCTTCTGGCGCACGCGGCCAATGAGTTGAACGTTTTGTCGAAGCTATTCCATTTCTCAGCAGGATTTAAATCCGAAGCGGCCGTCTTGATGCAAGCAGAGAGTGCTCAAGCTCTCGTTTTGGGGCGTGTGCTCACCGGCAAAATCTACGAGTGTTGGAAGCTGCTTCAGTCCGCTTTCTTCGGTGCGGCTCTATCTAAGTTGTACGTGCCTTTGTTCGACAGTGAAGCGTTGGGAGCCCTCGAAGAAGTAAAACGCTACTTCGGCAGGGAAAATCCCATTGCCGCTGTCCGAAATGGGCATGCGTTTCACTACTCTCTCGATCAAATTGACGCTGGGTACCGTGCAGTGATTGATGGTGACCCGCTCGATATCTACCTCTCCAAAACGAACGCGAACACTTTTTATGCATTCGCGGATACGATTGCTGGCCGCGCGATGCTTGAGGCGATCAAGCCTGGTGATGCAAAGGCTGCATTTGAATTACTGATCGCTGACTCAACCCGGATTGTCGATCAAGTCAACACGGTTATTGGCGCGATCATGATGATTTGCATTGAGAGGCACCTTGGTGGGGACTTCTACTCATTGGGCGCGAAGGTCATCGAGGTCGAAGGTGCCTCAAATTCACAAGAAATCGCAATTCCCTATTTCATCGAGATTGTTGACGAATCGCATGCGTAACATTGCGTATGTGGACTCCGTTTCCAAAGCGAAAAGGGGCCACTGACAAATTCTTTTGTAATCTTAAGTCGCATACCGCCCATCCATGCGGAAAACCCCAGCACCCGCGCGCCTTTCCGGCCGAAAACCCCAGAAAAACCGCGCCAGCTATAGAGTTTTCTTTTCTTAAGCCTCCGACCGCTTCTCCGACAACACCGGCTCAGCACCGCCACCCGCACCATGCGGCCGATGCGCTTCCTGCGCCGCGGCGGTTTCGGCATTCGCATTGCGCGTAAACCAAGTCAACGCTTTCGCACCCCACGTATCGAAGTAGGTATAGAGCACCGGTACGACGACCAGCGTCATCACGGTTGACGTAATGATGCCGCCAATCACCGCATGCGCCATCGGCGACTGTTGTTCAGAGCCCGCGCCGAACGCGAGTGCCAATGGCAACATGCCGCCGATCATCGCGGCTGTCGTCATCAATATCGGCCGCAAGCGCACCTGCCCCGCCGCGAAGATGGCGTCGTCGCGGTTCATTCCTTCGCGTCGCCCGTGATTGGTGAAATCCACCAGCAGAATCGCGTTCTTGGTGACAAGGCCCATCAGCATGATGAAGCCGATCACAGAGAAGAGATTCAAGGTGGATTTGAATAGCAGGAGCGACATAAACACGCCGATCAAGGACAGTGGCAGCGAGGCCATGATTGCGATCGGCTGCAGGAAGCTGCCGAACTGCGACGCCAATATGAGGTAGATGAAAATCACGGCGAGGCTCAATGCCGCGATCGCATAGCCGACCGAGTCCGCCATCTCCTGCGAGGAGCCGCCGAACTGGAATTGATATCCGGGTGGTAGCGTGATTTCTTTCAGCGCCTTTTGCACGTCACTCGAAACTGCGCCCGCCGTGTGCGTGGAAGCCACCCCCGACCACACTTGAACCAGCCGCTGAAGATTGCGGCGCTCGATCTGGCGTTCCGCATATGCAGGCGTGAAGTCGGCGATCTGGCGCAGCGCGACCATGCGCGGACTGCCGTCGGCGTTGGTCTGCGAGCTCGGCAAATAGATCTTGTCAAGGTCGGCCACACCGGTGCGTTCGTTTTTTGGCAGGCGCACCAGCACTTGATGATTTTCACCGTCGGGGCCTTCCCATTGGCCGGCATCTTCACCCGCGATCATCGCGCGCGTGGTGGTGACGACGGAGGCCATCGACACACCCAAATCACTCGCGAGTTCGCGATTAATAGTGATATCGAGCGTCGGGCTGGTCGGCTTGTAGGAGCTTTCGATATCAACGGTGCCTTTGATCGTTTTCAGTTTCGCGACGACTTCCTGCGAGATGCGATCGAGCTCGCGGATTTCCGGGCCCATCACGAAAATCTGTATCGGACGATTCCAGCCGACGCGCACTTCGAGCCCCGCGATGCTGGAAAGTCGCTTGCGAATCGCGTCGTCCAATTCCTTCTTCGAGCGCGTGCGTGCTTCCTTGTCGGTCAATTCCAAACCAAACCACGCACCACTTTTCCAGACATTGCGCGAGACACGCTTGATCTCCGGAAATTCGCGCAGCGCCGCTTCGACCTGCTCGGCTTTGCCGATGGTGTAATTGAGAGAAGAACCGATCGGCGTCTGGATGATGGCGTTGGCCCAGTTTTCATCGGTCTCCGGCACGAATTCCGAACCAAGGAAAGGTACCAGCGCGAAGCTTGCGAAGAACGTGAACGCGGCGGCCCACAACACGATGCCGCGATTGCGAATCGTGAACCAATCGAGTTTCAGATGCGCGCGCGTGAAGCCGGATTTCGCGTAATCGATCAACGTAAATTTGGGTATCCACAGACGACGATATTCCGGCCTGAACGTCCAGCGCAGTACGCGATCATAGGTGACATGCAACCAATCCATCATCGCCGTCTGTTTATCGAGCGCCCATTTGATCGGCTTCACGCGATTAATGAACGATGGCGGATCGTGCCAGACGGCAGACAACATCGGGTCTAGCGTGAACGATACAAACAGCGACACCAGCACTGCGACTGTGACGGCAATGCCGAATTGATAAAAAAACAAACCGATGATGCCGCCCATGAACGCCACCGGAAGGAACACCGCGACGATGGTGAACGTGGTCGCCATCACGGCAAGGCCGATTTCCTGCGTGGCTTCGATGGACGCCTGAAAGTGGCTCTTGCCCATCGCAAGATGGCGCACAATATTTTCACGCACCACGATCGCATCGTCGATCAAAATGCCGATCGACAGTGAGAGCGCCATCAGCGTCAGGAAATTGATCGAAAAACCAAACGCGTAGAGGGCAATGAACGTTGCCAACACCGAGATCGGAATCGTGAGGCCGGTGATGACGGTGGATCGCCACGAATGCAGGAAAAGGAACACGATCAGCACCGTAAGGCCGGCACCTTCGAGAATTGTGTGCTTCACGTTATCCACGCCCTGTTTGATGAATTTGGATTGGTCGAACGTGAGATCGAGCGTTAGATCAGGCGGCAGCGTTTTCTTCAGTTTCGTGATATTGCCGCGAATTGATTCTGCCGCCTCGAGCGTATTGGCACCGCGTGTTTTGCGAATCTCGATCGAAATGCCGCGCGTGCCGTTGTTGGTGGACAGCGATGTCTCCTCGCGTTCGGTATCGCGAACGGTGGCAATCATACCGAGCGTGATAGGTGCGTTGTTGCCGTTGCTGCCGCGCCGCGCGACGATTACGCGCTCGAAATCGGTGGCGTCCTTGAATTTTCCCTGTACCCGCACCAGACGTTCTGTGCGCTCGCCCACGAGAAATCCGGCAGCCTGATTCTGGTTTTGTGAACGAATGGCGGTAACCACTTGCTCGGCGCTCACGCCGTACGCGGCCATCTTGTCGGTGTTCAAAAAGATCGCCATCTCGCGTTGAACCGCGCCGGAGACTTCGATCGTGCCGACGCCGTAGGAACCTTGCAAGCGCTTCACCACCAATTGATCGGCCAAGTCGGATAACTCGCGCAATGAGCGCGCCGGGCTTTTCATCGACAGGTACATGATCGGCTGATCGTTGTCGTTGTCTGCGCGGGTAACGGTCGGTTCGCCCACGTCTTTGTTGAAACCACGCCGCACACCGGCGACTTTGTCGCGCACATCCTGCACGGCGGTTTTGACATCGATGCCGAGCTCGAACTCGACCATCACCCGCGAAAAACCTTCGCGTGAAAACGAACGGATGCTTTTTATTCCGCTGATCGTATTGATCGCTTCCTCGATCGGTCGCGTGACATCCTGCATCACGGCTTCCGACGAGGCACCCGGATAGCTCGTCTGCACTTGCACAAACGGGAATGTGATATCCGGCATCTGATCGACCGACAGGCGCTGATAGGCAAACAAGCCCATCACCATCAAGCCCACCATCATCATGGTGGCAAACACCGGATTATTGACGCTGATCTGGGTAATTCTCATAACCGCTCCTTATGGAATTGGCGGGGGAATGCGGTGACTATTGGTTGTCTCAATGGTGATGCCGCTTTGCACAATCGCGGTGTCGGCCTGAATGAAATGATGAAAAAGCGCGGTGCGAATTTCGAAGCACGTCCCTCGTTTTAAAGAGGGATTGAGGGAGATTTGCGGTCGTTCATACGTCGAGGTGGCCGCAAATCCTCCTCAATCCTCCTTTAGAAAAGGAGGAAGTGCTTCGTCTTTCGTAAGCCGGGAAGATGCAAAATACTTCTTTCCTACGATTTCGCAACCGAGGTTGCCTCTGCCGAAGTTTTCGGCTTCGATGCGGGTTGCACCGCCGGGGCCGGGCCTGATCCGGGCGCTCTTACCGCGACCTTTGAGCCGTGCTTTAGTCCGTCGGCTTTTACCGTGATCACTTGCGTGCCTGGCGTCAGGCCTGCGCGCACTTCGACCAGCCCTAGTTCGACGCTGCGATTGCCCGGTGTGATGGGTTTACGTTCCACTTTCCCGTCTTTCAGCGTGAAGACAAATGACTGGCCGCCTTCGGAAATTACCGCCGCGATCGGCACCGAATCGACAGTCGAGCGGCTGGCCGCTGCGAGCGTGCCGTTGGCGAACATGCCGCCCTTTAGCGCGCCATCGCTATTTGGCAAGGTCACGAATATGGAAATGGTCCGCGAACCGGCTTCGGCAGAAGGATTGATGCGCTCGATCTTGCCTTTGAATTCGCGCTCGTTGAAACCATCGACCTTGAACGCGATTTCCTGCCCGACCTTTACGCTGGGAATATCCGACACCGGCACCGGTGCCTCCAGCTCCATTTTTGACAAATCGACAATGTGCATCACCGACGCGTCCGCGGTGACTTTTTCGCCCACATTCACTGCGCGCTTGGCGACGATGCCGGCAAACGGTGCGCGCACTTGTGCATCGGCCAATGCGCGCTGAGTGATCGCTGCCTGTGCGGTCATCGACTTGTAATTCGATTCGGAGACTTCAAGGCCACTCGCAACGCTATCGAACGCGGTTTGCGATATGAAATTCTTTGCGAGCAGCGCGCGGTTGTTGGCTTCGGTTTTCCGCGCGAGATCGAGTTTGGCTTTGCTCTCGGCGACCATCGCAAGCTGGGTGTCGTGACGGGCGCGCAGATCGGCGGTATCGATTGACACCAACGGCTGGCCGGCACTCACTCGTTCGCCTTCGCGCACATGGACTTGAGCGATTTCGCCGGAGACTTTGGATTTCACCATCGCCTGCAATACCGGCCTGACCGAGCCTGATACGGGAATCACCAGGCCCAGATTTTGCGGGCTCATGGTCGCGACGTCGTTGGCGGACAGCTCGAAAACCTTGTTGGCATCGTCTTTCTTTTCTTCCTTGGTCGCGGAACTTGCGCGCCACGCGACCAGCGAGCCGATGCCGATGGCGACAAGAATGCCTGCAACCGTTACCTTTACCCAGCCGCGGCGTCGATTCACATTGGTGCTCTGGGTGGCGGACGGAGAACTTTTGAATAGCATGGTGACCTTCGTGGGGTTTGCTATGGGAAGGCGACAATGTGCGCCAACCCGGTATGAATCGCTATTTTGATGCGACGAAACGCATATTTGGATTTATCGGATGGAGTTTACGCCGATGGAATGCAGGTTTGTTTGACGAATTGTGACCAGCGCGGGTCAGGAAGATGACATCCCGGCGCGCGACCGCAGCTTAGGAATGGCATCGACGTTCCAGTTGTGCGCGGCGGCCGCCAGCCGCGCGGCGGGCGTGTCCGGTTGAGGAGTCGGCAGTGTTTGGCCGAGGTAGTTCAGGGCGTCACGCAGCAAATTGCCTGCGTCGAGCATGGAAATTGCGGGTGCGAGGGTCTGCTTGGAGAGTTTCTGGCCAGCCGCATTGGTGATCACCGGAATATGCAGGTAGGTGGGTGTTGGCAAGTGCAATAACTGTTGCAGGTAAATTTGTCGCGCAGTTGAATCCAGGAGATCCGCGCCACGCACGATATGGGTGATGCCCTGGTCGGCATCGTCAACGACTACCGCGAGTTGGTAGGCGAACAAGTGGTCGCGCCGCCGCAAGACAAAATCACCGATGTCGGCATCGAGTCGTTGGCCCCAGCGGCCTTGGACGCGATCCGCAAAACAGATTTCTCCCGGCATCGTGCGCACGCGAATGGCATTGCCTTGCGGCGGCAGTTGCAAATTGCGGCAAGTTCCCGGGTACACCGGCCCGTCGATGCCCGTGATCGCCGAATCGGCGATTTCCTTGCGTGAGCAGGCGCAAGCGTAGGTGAGACTTTTTTCGGCAAGTTGATCGAGCGCGGCCTGATATTGCGGTGTTCTCTCGCTTTGCACCATGACCTCGCCATCCCAATTGAGCCCAAACGCTTTCAACGTGGCGAGAATTTCATCGGCAAAGCGTGATTGGCAACGCGTGCCATCAACGTCCTCAATGCGCACCAACCACGCGCCGCCATGTGCACGCGCGTCGAGGTAACTCGCCACCGCCGCGACGAGCGAGCCAAAGTGCAGCGGCCCGGTGGGCGAGGGGGCGAAGCGGCCGATGTATTTTGTGTTAGCGTGATTCATTCAAATATTTCTTCGTGCGCCATGATTTATCGCATCGCCGAATCTGCCGATTGGAATCGCGCCAACGAACGCGGTTATTTTGCCAGCGCGGATTTGGCCGCCGAGGGGTTTATTCACATCTCGGAACTGCACCAAGTATTGCGCACCGCAAACAAATATTACCGGGGAAAGACCGGGTTGGTATTGTTGGAAATCGATGAATCCTTTCTCACCGAACCGGTGATCCGCGAAGACTTGACTGGCAACGGCGTATTTTTTCCGCATAGCTATGCGCCGATTCCAGTGCGGGCAATCGTGAGGCATTTTGACCTCACGATGGATGCGAATGGCGATTTCCAATTGCCGGACGGACTGACTCTGTGAGAATGAAATGTAGATTCTCACAATTTTGCAGACAAGGGTAATTCTAAAAACCCGCCATTCCGGCCTTCGCCGGAATGACGAAATTTTGAGACTAATAGAATTACCCACAACCAAACTCCAATACTGGCGCGGTTCTCAGAGCACAAACGGCTGGAGAGTCCCACCAGTATTGGAGTTGTGATCGAACTGTTGAAATTTGCCGGTTTCGTCGCCAATTGCAATCCCTTACATTTGAAATGACCACGTCGAGGCCATCATCATGTCCGAACTAACATTTGAATTGCGTCGTGCAAAGGATCGCGGATATGCCGACCACGGTTGGCTGAAGAGTTTTCACAGTTTCTCTTTTGCGGACTATTACGATCCGGCGCACATGGGTTTTGGCCCGTTGCGCGTCATCAACGAGGACCGCGTTGCCGCCGGAATGGGTTTCGGCACGCATGGCCACCGCGATATGGAAATCATCAGCTACGTGCTTGATGGCGCGCTCGCGCATAAGGACAACATGGGCAATGGCTCGACCATCCGTCCGGGTGACGTGCAGCGGATGAGTGCGGGTACGGGCGTCACGCACAGTGAATTCAATCACTCCAAGGTAGGTGTCACACATTTCCTGCAAATCTGGATTCAGCCCAATGTCAATGGCATCAAGCCCTCATATGAAGAGAAGCATTTCGATGCGGCGTCGAAGCGCGGGCGCTTGCGATTGATTGCGTCGTGGGATGGCCGCGAAGGCTCGGTCATGATTCATCAAAATGCATCGCTGTATGCGGCACTGCTCGATGGCCACGACCGTGCGAGTCTCGCGCTGGCTACAGGGCGCTTGGGCTACGTGCATGTCGCGAAAGGCCACTTGACCGTGAATGGCGTTTCCATGGAAGCGGGCGACGCAATGAAACTTTCCGGGCCGGTCGATATCGTGCTGGAAAAGGCCTCGGATGCGGATGTGCTCGTGTTCGATCTCAACAAGTAGATGCCAACGCATATGAGAAAAATTGACCGAATCATAAATTCAAATCTGGCTCCGGTGGGTACGTTCAGCGTGCGCCGCGCGTTGCCCGATCACACCCGAAAATCGGTGGGCCCGTGGGTGTTTCTCGATCACTTCGGGCCGTTCCGTGTGACACCGGGCAAGGATGGCGTCGGTCCGCATCCGCATGCCGGCATTGAGACCGTCACGTATCTGCTCTCGGGAAAAAACCGCCACCGCGATTCTGCCGGACATGTCGGTATCGTCGGCGCGGGCGGGGCGCAATGGATGACGTCAGGACGCGGCATCGTTCACGCCGAAGCGCCGTTGGCGGAAATCGAAGCCGAGATGACGATGCACGGCATTCAATTGTGGACGACATTGCCGCGCGCCCTAAAACAGATGCCGCCTCGCTACCAGCGCATTGACGCGTCCGCGATTCCGGAAGTTGCCATCGCGGGTGGCAGCGTGCGAGTGGTGGCGGGTGAATATGAATCGCGCAAAGGCCCGGCGGAGAACTTGATGCCGTTGCTTCTATGGCACGTCTCGCTTGAAGCCGGAGGACGTTTTCATGCGCAGATTCCTGCCGGATTTGAGATGGCCGCCTATTTGATTTCCGGATCCGCCGCATTCGGAGATCAGCGCGCAACGATTGGGCAATTGGCGATCTTCGAGGATGCCGGTGGCGATATTGAATTTTCCAACACCGGTGACGCACCGCTGGACGTTTTGTTGCTGGGAGGCGCGCCGGCAGAAGGCCCGCTGGTGTTTCATGGTCCCTTTGTAATGAACTCGGTTGAGCAGGTGCGGCAGGCGGAGCGCGCGTATCACACCGGGCAGATGGGGACGCTGGCGGAAAATTGATCTTCAGTGCGGGAAAATGAAGTCGAACAATGCACGCTTGCCGACCTCTATTTCCCTCCCCCGCAAAGTCGGGGGCCCAAGTACAACATCGCTGCATATTGAAACTTGGATCCCCGCCTTCGCGGGGAAAGGAATCAATTTCACCAGGTTAGATTGAGCGTCAATCAAACCAAATTCTAACGGATAATAAAAACATGACCACCGCCAATATCCTCGCTTTCTCCGGCAGCAGCCGCAAAGACTCCTGGAACCGCAAAGTGCTGGAGGTCGCCGTCGCCGGCGCACGCGAAGCGGGTGCCACGGTAACGGTCGCCAACCTTGCCGACTATCCCATGCCAATCTACAACGCCGATTGGCATACTGAGAACGGTGTGCCGGATGCCATGCGCGAATTGCGTAAATTGATGATGGCGGCCAACGGTATTCTGATCGCGAGCCCCGAATACAACGCGTCGCTCACGCCGCTATTGAAGAACACAATCGATTGGCTGTCGCAGGATATTGGCAAGGAAAAAGACGAGAGCGGCAACGCGCCCTTTGAAGGGAAAATCGGCGGATTGATGGGCGCTTCCAACGGTGGATTCGGCACCATTCGCGCGCTGCCTCATGTGTCCTACATCTTGTCGAATCTTGGCGTATTCATGTTGCCCGTGGTTGCGGTGCCGGCGGTTGGCAAGGCGTTCGATGAAAACGGCGTCATGACCAATGAGCGCGCGAAAAAAATGCTGAGCGGATTGGGTGCGCGTCTTGCGCAAACGATCGTAAAACTGGCCTGACGCGTGGTTGATGCGCATTCGAATTGATAGGCGCGCACTATGAAATAAATCGCATCTGTTGATTGGCCTCGGGCGCGATTGTCATGCACACTATGCTATCCGTTTAGCGCGTACTGTACGCGTAAGTTTCAACGCCAATCATTGACTCATTATTTTTCAGACCGGAATTCACCATGGCCACGATCGAACTGACACAAGAAAATTTCAACGCAACCATTGATAACAACGATGTTGTCATCGTCGATTTCTGGGCGCCGTGGTGCGGGCCGTGCCGCATGTTCGCGCCCACGTTCGAGGCGGTGTCCGAGCAATATCCAAACGTGGTTTTCGCCAAACTCAACACCGAAGATCAGCAGGAACTTGCCGCGTCGTTCAACATCCGCTCGATTCCGACGCTGATGGTGTTCCGCGAAAAAGTCATCATTTTTTCACAAGCGGGAATGTTGCCCAAGGCGGGGTTTGAACAAGTCGTGCAGAAATCGCTGGAGATCGACATGGCGGTCGTGCATGCGGAAATCGCCTCCCAGACCGCCAAAGAGGCGCAGTCGGCCTGAACAGGTATCGGGCACCCATGGAAAAGGGCACCCTGCCACCGCGCAAATCTATGCGCACGCGGCCTCCGCCATTTGAGATAATGCGCGCACTCCTTTTTGCGCGCTTTCCTCATGCTCCCCACATTCTTGCCGTTGCGCGACGCCTTTCTCGCCGATGAATCGCGAGTTCTCGCGGCATTGCTACCGATTGCAACACTGAGTGCCGACAAAAATGCGCTGGTCGATGCGGCCGCGCGACGGCTGGTCGAATCGGTGCGCGGTCGCCAGCGCGAACATGCGGGGATGCAATCGTTTCTGACGCAATATGATCTTTCCACGCAGGAAGGCGTGCTGCTGATGTGCGTCGCCGAAGCGCTGTTGCGGATCCCCGATGCCGCCACCGCCGACAAGCTCATCAAAGATAAATTTTCGCAAGGCGACTGGAAAAAACATCTGGGCGCCTCCGATTCGCTGCTGGTCAATGCCGGCACCTGGGGGATGATGCTGACCGGCAAACTGGTCGCACCGACGGTGGACAGTTTTGCCGACGTCGGCGGCTGGTTGACCCGGCTGGCAGGACGCGCGGGCGAGCCGATCGTGCGCACCGCGCTCAGGCAGGGCATGAAATTGATGGCCGAACAGTTTGTGATGGGGCGCGACATTGCGGAAGCCCTGAAGCGCGCGGGCTCTGCCGACCAGGCAGCCTATCGCCACTCCTATGACATGCTCGGTGAAGCGGCGATGACGGCCGACGATGCCGAGCGCTATTTCTCGGCGTATAAGAAAGCGATCGCGGAAATCTCGCGCAACGTGAAGCCCGGCCAAAGCGTGTTCGAGGCACCCGGCATTTCGATTAAATTGTCCGCGTTGCATCCACGCTACGAACTCGCGTACCGCGAACGGGTGATGGCGGAAATGCTGCCGAAAGTGATGGTGCTCGCGGAGCATGCGCGCGACGGTGGCATCGGCATCACGCTGGATGCGGAGGAAACCGAGCGGCTCGAAATTTCGCTGGAGATCTTCAGTGCAATTTACAGCGAAAAGAAATTCGACGGCTATGAAGGACTCGGTCTCGCCGTGCAGGCGTACCAAAAACGCGCCGGGCCGGTGATCGATTGGCTCGCTGCACTTGCCGGCGCGCACGGGCGACGCATCATGACGCGGCTCGTGAAAGGCGCCTATTGGGATACCGAAATCAAGCGCGCGCAGGTGCAAGGATTCAGTGGCTATCCGGTGTTCACGCGAAAGGTGAATACCGATGTGTCGTACCTCGCTTGCGCGGCAAAAATGCTCTCGCAACCCAAGGCGTTCTACGGCCAATTTGCGACCCACAACGCGCATACCGTTGCAACGATTCTCGAGCGCGCCGGCGGTAATACCGCCTATGAATTCCAGCGCCTTCACGGCATGGGGATGGAATTGTACGAGGCGGTGGTGGCTGAGCGCGGTGCTGCGTGCCGGGTTTATGCGCCGGTTGGCAGCCACGAAGATTTGTTGCCGTATCTGGTACGTCGCCTGCTAGAGAATGGCGCGAATTCTTCATTCGTGAATCGCATTGCCGATCCGGACGTGTCGATCGATGATGTCGTCGCCGATCCGGTGTCCATTTGCAACGCGAATACCGATAAGACGAATAACAAACTGCCGCTGCCGCGAAACTTGTTTTTGCAAAGTGATTCGAGTCGGCTCAATTCTGCCGGTTTCAGTTTTGCCGACGTCGCGGCGACTGATCGATTGTTTGCAGACATGGCTACTACGCTTGCGCGCACGGATTTGCAGGCGATGCCGATCATCGCGGGTGAATCGATGCGCGGCATACCACTCAATGCGCAAAGCCCGACGACGCTGGAAAAAATAGGCATTGTCGAAGAAGCCGACGTGCAGCTGCTCGACCTCGCGCTGCAAATTACCTCCGGATACGTGCAACAGGCGATGTCCGCGAATGAACGCGCCGCAGTGCTGGATCGCACAGCCGATTTGCTGGAGCAACGTCGCGCCGTATTCATGGCGTTGTGCGTGCGCGAGGCGGGCAAGACACTGCCGGATGCGCTGGGTGAAGTGCGTGAGGCGGTGGATTTTTGCCGCTATTACGCCGAACAGACGCGACAACTTTTCGCGGTGCCACATCGTCTGCCCGGCCCGACCGGCGAATCCAACGATCTGACTCTGCAAGGTCGCGGCGTGTTCGCGGCGATCTCGCCCTGGAATTTTCCGCTGGCGATTTTTCTAGGCCAGGTCGCGGCAGCGTTCGCGGCGGGCAATGCGGTGGTCGCGAAACCGGCCGAGCAATCGCCGATTATCTCCTATGAGGCGGTCAAGTTGTTGCTGGACGCGGGCATGCCGAAAGATGCGATCGCGCTGCTACCAGGACGCGGCGAAATTATCGGTGCCAAATTGGTGGCGGACGCGCGAGTGGCCGGCGTGGTCTTCACCGGGGGTACCTCGACTGCGCAGGCGATCAATCGCACGTTGGCAAATCGCACCGGCGCGATCATTCCGTTCATTGCCGAGACCGGTGGCCTGAACGCGATGATTGCGGATTCGTCCGCCTTGCCGGAGCAGGTGGTGAATGACGTAATTGCGTCGGCGTTCAACAGTGCCGGACAACGCTGTTCGGCGCTGCGGATTTTGTGTGTGCAAAAAGATATCGCGCCGCGCATTGCGACCTTGCTCGAAGGCGCGATGCAGGAATTGAAACTTGGTGATCCGGCGCGGCTTGATACGGATATTGGCCCGGTGATCGATCGCGATGCATTCGACATGCTGGTGGCGCACCGCGAACGCATGGCAGGGCAATTTCGGCAGATCGGCCAGACGCCGCTGCCGATGAATATTCCAAAGGGCCATTTCTTCGCGCCCTGTGCATTTGAGATTCCGGCGTTCGAGTCCATCAAAAGTGAAGTGTTCGGCCCGGTGTTGCATGTATTCGCGTTTGAGGGCGGAGAATTGATGGCGGTCGTGGACGCCATCAATGCCAGCGGCTACGGTTTAACCTTGGGCGTACACTCGCGCATCGAAGAAACGATCCAAACAATTCGCGCTCGGGCAAGGGTGGGAAACATGTATGTAAACCGCAATCAGATTGGCGCAGTGGTGGGGGTGCAACCGTTCGGCGGCGAAGGGCTTTCCGGCACAGGGCCGAAGGCGGGCGGGCCGCACTATTTATTCCGGTTTGCATCGGAACGAGTGGTGACTGTCAATACGGCGGCCGCCGGCGGCAACGCGGCATTGATCGCGAGTTCCGAATAGCCCCTGAATAACGCAATGCCGACTGTGCCTTGCCGCACATACCGCGTTGGTGATTTCCTGTCTAGTGACTACATTTTCGGAGCATTGATGCGATTTTTGCTATGCAGCTCGATGGTGTTTCTTGGCGCTTGCGCCCAAGTCGTTGCGCCAACGATGTCCGCCAATGGGTTAACCGGACAATTCAACGCGGTACAGGCATTTTCACTTTCAAACGTCGGCGAGTCCCTGCCGGCGGGTTGGGAGCACTGGACGCTTTCGCGTTTTATCGCGCACACCCAATACGGCATTGTCGATCACGAAGGTGAACGGGTGCTCGCCGCAAATGCAAATATTTCCGCCTCCGGCCTGCTTCAGCCGTTGACGCTTGCGGTCGCAGATTATCCATACATCACGTGGCGCTGGAAAGTCCCGCAACTGATCCCCGGTGCCGACAATTCCACCGGTTCTGGTGATGATTCGCCGGTGCGTGTCATCGTCGCGTTCGACGGCGACAAATCCAAACTTGATTTTGAGGATCAGGCGATCGCGCGCACAGTGAAAATATTCAGCGGCCGCGAAATGCCCTACGCAACGATTCAGTACATCTGGGAAAACAAATTACCGCCCGAAACGGTGCTGGAACATGCTCGCACCTCACGCTCGAAAATGTTGGTGGTTGAAAGCGGGCCTGCACGGCTTGGCCAATGGCTCACGTTCAAGCGCGACGTACGCGCGGATTATCAGCGCCTGTTTGGCGAACCACCTGGGCCGATTATCTTTGTCGGTGTCATGACCGATTCGAACTCAACCGCAACCATTACCAGCGCGTATTACGGAGATATCCGGTTTACGCGGGAAGAATAATTCCGTCTCTCGAATTTGCAGGAACACGAGCATTGGCGAGGCGTTTCAAGCATTTGTGTCTGGAGAAGCGCGCCAGTGCTTGGCTTAATATCGACGATCAAAGTTTCTTGATCCCCGGTGGCGCTTGTTCGCCGGAGAGTAATACCAACATCGAGCGGCCTTCGCCTTTCCACGAATCGACCGCATCCTGAAATAATTCGATGACGGTTTCCAACTGGCTTTCGTGATGTGCCGCAAAGGCGTCGGTGTGGTCGAAATAAATCATGTAGGCCTCGGAGCCGACCCAGTCGAAATCGGTGATGCAATCGTAGAAGGCATCCCAGTTATTGCCGAAATGCGAGGGAAATTTCATCGCCACGGCGGCGTGATTGAGGAACTGTTCCTTTTTCTCGATTTTTTTGCCCTCGAGATGAAAAAAAGCCATGCTCTTGCCGCGCGCGAGCTTTGCAAGATCGGTGACGGAGGCGTGCGCTTTGAGCCAATAAACGCCTCGGGGTGCGTCACCGGTAAAGAGATTCTTGAGTTCGGGGGAGGGCATGTTTTTCTTTCGTCACTCTTTGATGAGCTTGAATGTCTGGTAGTGGTCGGCCGTGTAATAGCAGGTCGTCGCCGGTTTGCCACCGCAAATAATGCGCCGTGCACCGCGATCGCGCGAACCCGGCGTCTTGACCGTGTATTCACGGTAATAGCCACGTGGCTCTTTCGGTAATACGCGTTCACGGTTGGAAAAAGTCGTCCCGTCTTTCTGGTACGGAAACGGCCCGCCTTTACGGATCAGCGCCAGCGTGTCACGGCCCTCTTTGGGCATCTCCGCAATGCCGATGACGGTCTGGGCACTGTTTTTTTCAAACGCGAGTACGGGTGCAATACCCATCCAGGCGAGCAACATCAACAAGACAATTTTCAATATTCGGGACACTCGCGACTCCTGTCGGCAAGCGCGCTGAATCGCGTTTGCGCAAAAATGATTCATCAATCTTACCGCGACCATCGCGTCATTTCACGGCGCGCGGACAATGCGGGCAATGCTCGGCGTACAGGATCATATGGTGATCCTTGATCACAAAGCCCAATTGCTTGGCGACTTTCTCCTGGCGCTTTTCGATTTCGGGATCGTTGAATTCTTCAACGTGGCCGCAATTGACGCAGACGATATGATCGTGATGGCTGCCCTCGTTCAATTCGAATACCGCTTTGCCGCTCTCGAAGTGATGACGGCTTAGCAGTCCGGCTTGTTCAAACTGCGTCAGCACGCGGTACACCGTCGCAAGGCCAATCTCGGCGTTATCGTGCAACAACAGTTTGTACACATCCTCGGCCGACAAATGCCGTTGCTTGGAATGTTGAAACAGATCCAGCACTTTCAGACGCGGGAACGTGGCTTTCAAACCCATGTTCCGCAGTTCATTTGATTCCGACATTACTTCTCCGCCTCCGTGTTGAGTGCGCCATCCCATTTTCGATGCACGATTACGCGCAATCATATGCCGTTTTGCAACGCACGACGGCGGGCGGCGAACCGTTACGTAACCGGAACGCGTTCCCGGGCTGGCGATGCGAACGGCTATAATGGTCTGTCAATTTCACCTGTTTTCGTCAGGAAGCGTTCCATGCGTCGATTTTCCACATTGGTCACATTTGTCGTCGTGCTCGGGTGCTCGAGCCTGCTCGCCGCGTGCGCAGGCTTTGGTGTTCACCGCATTGATATTCAGCAGGGCAATCTCGTTACCCAGGAACAGCTCGCCAAAGTCAAACCGGGCATGAGCCGCAACGATGTCAGAAATACCCTTGGCACACCACTCATGCAGGATGTGTTTCACGCGAACCGCTGGGATTATTACTTCAGCAATGAACAAAGTACGAAGTACGGGCCATTCGGTCGTGATACACAAAAGTATCAGGTGACGATTTTGTTTGAAAACGAAAAGGTCGCCAAGATAGACGGTCAGGCCTCACCGGTGGAAATTTTGACGGGCGGCGGTGATCGCCGCACCTTGCCGAACACCACGCCACCCGGCGCGCCGCCGAAGAAAGAATAATCGTGGCGATCCACCTCGCGATCACCGGCGCAGGTGGCCGCATGGGGCACGCGTTGTTGGCCGCGGCCGCGGAGCAACCCGGTATGGCAATTTCCGGGGCGCTTGAGCACGCGACGAGCACTTTGTTGGGTCGCGATGCAGGTGAACTCGCGAGCAATGCCAAAGGCATCGCCATCACCGCCGACCTCGCGCAAGGTCTCGCCAATGCGACGGTGCTGATAGATTTCACTCGCCCCGAAGGAACGCTCGCGCATCTCGCGGCCTGCCGCGCGCGCGGAATCAACATGGTCATCGGCACCACCGGTTTCACCGATGAGCAAAAACGTGACGTTGAGTCGGCCTCCAAAGACATCGCTATCGTGTTTGCGGCCAATATGAGCCTTGGCATGAATGTGCTGGTCAAGCTGGTTGAAATGGCCAGTGCGGCGCTGCATCAGGATTACGACATCGAAATCATCGAAGCGCACCATAAGTTGAAAGTCGATGCACCTTCCGGCACCGCGCTGATGCTGGGCGAGGCGGCGGCGAAGGCGATGAATAGATCGCTTGCCGAAGTCGCTGTCTTTGCGCGCCATGGTGTGACTGGCGAGCGCACCAAAGGCAGTATTGGATTCACCGCGATTCGTGGTGGCGATATTGTTGGCGACCATACTGTCATGTATGCAGGCACCGGCGAGCGAATCGAGATTACGCATCGATCGAGTTCACGGGCGAATTACGCCGAAGGTGCGCTGCGCGCGGCGCGCTTTCTGGAAGGCAGGAAATCGGGTTTGTTTGATATGCGCGATGTGTTGGGGCTGAAATAGCCATTCGCTTACGCAAACGCGTTCACTTGGTTTGCCGCCGACTCGCAACTGCGCTAAAATAGCGTCTTAATCGCGCAACGATTTTAACGAAAACGCGGGAAAGGTCCCACCGGCCTTTCCCGTTTTTTGTGCCCGCTTGCGGTTATGTCGAGTTCTTCTGGAGTCTCCCTTGGTTCAGCCTCTTTCCGCCCTCCTAGTCCTAGCCGATGGCTC
Source organism: Betaproteobacteria bacterium (assembly GCA_043744315.1). Classification (GTDB taxonomy): domain Bacteria; phylum Pseudomonadota; class Gammaproteobacteria; order Burkholderiales; family Usitatibacteraceae; genus UKL13-2. The sequence continues at coordinate 18,137 of JAYTUX010000262.1, forward strand.
GGTATTCAAGGGCGCATCCATTGGCGCCGCGGGCCATGCGACCGGCGAAGTGGTGTTCAACACCGCCATGTCGGGCTATCAGGAAATCTTGACCGATCCCTCCTACATGGGTCAGATGGTCACATTGACTTATCCGCACATCGGCAATACCGGTACCAACGAAGAGGACGCCGAATCGTCGAAATGCTACGCAGCCGGATTGATCATTCGCGATTTGCCGAAGCTCGCGTCCAATTGGCGGATGACGGCGACACTTCCCGAGTACTTGATCAAAAATGGCATCGTGGCGATTGCCAATATCGACACGCGGCGGCTCACACGCCTGATCCGCGAAAAAGGCGCGCAGAACGGCTGCATTCTGGTGGGGGAACAGTCCGACGCAAACATCCAGCGCGCGCGTGGATTCGCGAATGCGGCACCGGCGATGTCGGGGCTCGATTTGGCCAAAGTGGTGTCCTGCAAAAAATCGTATGCGTGGAACGAATCAACCTGGGCGCTCGGGTCCGGCTACCGCGCCATGACCGATTCGTCGTTTCACGTTGTCGCCTACGACTACGGCGTCAAACACAATATTCTGCGTATGTTGGCCGAGCGCGGTTGCAAGATTACGGTGCTGCCGGCGGAAGCGTCCTCAACTGACGCGCTCGCGCTCAAGCCGGATGGCGTGTTTTTGTCCAACGGGCCGGGCGATCCGGAACCGTGCGATTACGCGATTCGCGCGATTCAGGAAATCATTGCGAAAGATGTGCCCGTTTTTGGCATTTGTCTTGGGCACCAATTGCTCGCATTGGCCTCTGGCGCAAAGACCGTGAAAATGAAATTCGGGCACCACGGCGCGAACCATCCGGTGCAGGATTTAGCGACGAAAAAAGTTTATATCACGAGCCAGAATCACGGCTTTGCGGCCGACGAAAAAACACTGCCCGCGAACGTGCGTGTGACTCACAAATCTTTGTTCGACGGCACCTGTCAGGGCATCGAATACATCGACAAGCGCGCGTTCAGTTTTCAGGGGCATCCCGAGGCAAGCCCGGGGCCGCATGAGGTCGGATATTTGTTTGACAAGTTTGTCGCGATGATGGGGGCCAATCGTGGCTAATGTGGCTAGGGTGCTTACGGCGAAACAGGCGTTGGTCGAGTCCGAAATTGTTATTTCAAAAGTCGCAATCGTGCGGGGACAGCGTGTAATGTTTGCGCCTGATCTCGCGGAACTCTATGGGGTTGAGACAAAAGTACTGATGCAAGCGGTGCGGCGAAACATCGATCGGTTTCCTCAAGATTTCTTGTTTCAGCTTACAGATCAAGAGTTTACAATCTTGAGGTCACAAATTGTGACCCCAAGTTGGGGTGGAACTCGCTATTTGCCGTATGCATTTACCGAGCAAGGCGTCGCGATGCTTTCCAGCGGATTGCGTAGTCCTCGGGCCATTGCCGTCAACATCGAAATCATGCGTGCCTTTGTGCACATGCGTGCGCTGATCGACACGAATCGTGAACTCGCCAAGAAACTCGCCGCACTGGAGGCGAAATACGACAAGCAATTCAAAGTCGTGTTTCAGGCCATCTACGATCTGATGAACGAGGGCGAAAAGAAACCCAAGCGCAAGATCGGATTTGTCTAGCCATGTTGGGCATCACAGACCTACCCACCTACATCATCGGCACGATTTTCATTATCCTGCTGCCGGGACCGAATTCGCTTTACGTATTGTCGGTGGCGGCCAAGCGGGGCGTGCGCGCAGGCTATCAGGGAGCTGCTGCGGTAGTGGTGGGCGATGCGGTGTTGATGGTGCTGGCCGCAGCGGGTATCGGTTCTTTGCTTGCTGCATATCCGGCTGTTTTCACATTGATCAAATATGCGGGCGGCGCGTATTTGATCTGGATTGGCACTCAGTTGATTTTAGGTGCGATCAGACGCTGGCAGCGCAATGAAAAGACGACCGACACAATACCTGAGGCTGTGGACACGAGCCACCCGTTCAAACGCGCACTAGCGATCAGTTTGGTTAACCCGAAAGCGATTCTGTTCTTCGTCTCATTTTTCATACAATTTGTTGATCCCGCGTATCCATATCCGGCGCTCACGTTCGCAGCGCTTGGCGCAATATTGCAAGTCACCAGCATCATCTATCTGTCCGCACTGATTTTGATCGGTGCGCGCGTCGCAGAGGTGTTCCGCCGCCGGCGCCGCCTCTCTGCCGCAATGACCGGCGGTGTCGGCACCCTTTTCATCGGCTTCGGCACCAAGCTCGCGACCGCGACCCTTTAGCAGAACACCATGCCAAAACGTACTGACATTAAGTCCATCCTCATCATCGGCTCGGGCCCGATCGTCATCGGCCAGGCTTGTGAATTCGATTACTCCGGCGCGCAGGCGTGTCGGGCGCTGCGCGAAGAGGGCTACAAAGTCATCCTGATCAATTCGAACCCCGCCACCATCATGACCGACCCGAATATGGCGGACGTGACGTACATCGAGCCAATTACTTGGCGAATCGTCGAGAAAATCATCGAAAAAGAACGGCCCGATGCGCTGTTGCCAACGATGGGCGGGCAGACGGCGTTGAATTGCGCGCTCGATTTGGCGAAGCATGGCGTGTTGGAAAAGTATGGCGTGGAAATGATCGGCGCCACCAAAGAAGCAATCGACAAAGCCGAGGACCGCGAAAAATTCAAACAGGCCATGACCAAGATTGGCCTCGCCTCCGCACGATCATCGATCGCGCATTCGATGGAAGAAGCGTTGCAAGTGCAGGCGGGTATTGGCTTTCCGGCGATCATCCGCCCGAGTTTCACCATGGGCGGCTCGGGCGGCGGTATTGCGTATAACCGCGATGAATTCGTCGAGATTTGCGAACGCGGATTGGAAGCCTCGCCGACGCAGGAATTGCTTATCGAAGAATCGCTTCTCGGCTGGAAAGAATTTGAGATGGAAGTGGTGCGCGACAAAAATGATAATTGCATCATCATTTGCGCGATCGAAAATCTCGATCCAATGGGTGTACATACCGGTGACTCGATCACCGTCGCCCCCGCGCAGACGCTGACCGACAAGGAATATCAGATCATGCGTAACGCGTCGATCGCCGTTTTGCGCGAAGTCGGGGTCGAGACTGGCGGCTCAAACGTGCAATTCGCAGTGAATCCTGACGATGGCCGTATGGTGGTGATCGAGATGAATCCGCGTGTGTCGCGATCCTCCGCGTTGGCCTCGAAGGCG
>JAYTUX010000263.1:0-5597 GCA_043744315.1 Betaproteobacteria bacterium
ACCGCTGGTTTGCATTGCAATTTCCATTGGTGGCGGTTGCGCCACCTCAAACCGCGAAACGGTGACGCCCAACATCGCGTCAACAGTGGACGTGAAACTCATCGCCTTCAACGATTTTCACGGCAACTTGAAAACGCCGGGCTTGCGCGTGCCGGTGCCGGATGCGAGCAAATCGACCGGCTTTCGATTCGAAGCGGCCGGCGGCATCGAGCAATTTTCGGCATTGGTACAAAGCATCAAGGCAAAAAATCCCAATCACGTAGTTGTCTCCGCGGGTGACATGGTGGGTGCCACGCCATTGCTGTCGGCCCTGTTCAACGACGAGCCGATCATCGAGGCAATGAATCTGGTGGGCATCGATTTTCACGCCGTCGGCAATCACGAATTCGATTACGGCATCAAGCATCTCAAGCGCCTTCAGAATGGCGGTTGCAAAGTCGATGAAAAGACCGGCAAGCCCGATTGCGACGGCCGCGCGCCATATGCCGGCGCGAACTTTGCGTTCCTTGCCGCCAACGTGATCGAGGAAGCGACCGGCAAGCCCTTGTTCCCGGCTTGGGGCGTGAAGGAGTTCGACGGCATCAAAGTCGCCTTTATCGGCATGACCTTGCGCGGCACACCGGCGATCGTCCGCCCGGGGGGCGCCGATGGCGTGAGTTTCCGCGACGAAGTGGATACGGTAAATGCGCTGGTGCCGCAAATTCGCGCCAAGGGGATTGATGCGATCGTGGCGATCGTCCACGAAGGCGGCGTCCAGTCCGGGGGCATCAACGATTGCACCGATTTCATCGGCGACTTCAAGGGTATGGTCGAACGATTCGACCGCGCGGTCGATGTCGTGATCAGCGCGCATACGCACCATTACTACATTTGCAATATTGCCGGCAAGCTCGTCACCAGCGCGGGCAGCTACGGCACGCTGCTGACCGAAATCGACCTCACGCTCGACCGCAAGACCCGGCGCATCGTCGATAAATCGGCGCGCAACCTGCTGGTGCGTCCGGACGGACCCAAGGATACGCGCCTTGCGCCGCTGATCGAGGGCTACGACCAGTTGGTGAAGCCGCGCGAGAACCGCGTGGTGGCGAAGGTGGCGCGGGAATTGCCGATCATGGCGAATGCGGCGGGCGAGTCCTTGCTGGGTAACCTGATTGCCGATGCACACTCCAGTTTCGCCGGGGCGATAACGCGCGTGCGCGCGGTCGAATGGCGACTCTCCCAGGCGCACTTCGCAAGCGATCCGCCGCGCAACATCGCGTTCAACAATCCCGGTTCGCTGCGCGCACCGCTGATTCCAGCGCCGGATGGCGGCGTGAGCTATGGCGACTTGTTCAAGATTCAACCGTTCCAGAATGACTTGATCAGCATGGTGCTCACGGGCGCGCAGCTCAGGGAAGCGCTGGAGCAGCAATTCACCGGCGACCGTGTGCGCATCATGGGGGTCTCGCGCGGCTTCAGTTATACCTGGGACAACGCGCGACCGAATGGCGACAAAGTCATCGCCGATTCGATCAAGCTCAACGGCATCGTCGTCAAGCCGGATGAACGCTATCGCGTGATTGCCAACAGTTTCCTGGCGGGCGGGAGCGAGGGATTCAGCGCCTTTCTCAAGGGCACGGACCGGCGTGTCAGTTTGCTCGACGTTGAAGCGCTGGTGAATTATTTGTCGTCGGTGTCGCCGTACTCTCCACCACCCTTGGGAGAACGTATCACGCGACGCAACTGAGCGGCGCGATTCCAGCCGGCGGAATGGATTGTTGTAACTGCGCAACAATTTCTACCCCGCAAGGGTCTTGAATATTGCTCTCAATATTAAGGTTCTGTTCGAGGTATCAATTGGAAGTCATTGTTGGCATTGGGGTTAGTGCGGATACACGGCGTCAATCCTGACTGTTTGGTTCACTTCTCGTCTTGAATCCGTCATAATCGCCCGCTATAAAGCTGGATACAAATCCGGTCTCAGAATTCTTGAAATCAGTCGCGTTCTTTTTTGCGCTGACGCACCATTTTCAATTTAGGCATTCGCGAGAAATCCGCAGCACTTCCCGTCATTTTCACACCATCATTCCGGGGTAATTACCATGAACAACAGTACTCGAGTGCGCCTTTCAAAACTCGCGCTGGCCGTCGCCATTGCGTTGGGCTCCGTATCGGCGTTCGCGCAGAACACCACGTCCGCCATCGGCGGTCGCATCACCGGTGCCGACGGCAAAGCGGTTGCCGGCGCGCAAGTGACCATCGTCCACACCGAATCCGGTTCCGTCAACAATGCGTTGACCGATGCTGATGGGCGCTACGCGGCAAAAGGGCTGCGCGTCGGCGGCCCCTACACGATCACGATCACCAAGGGTGGCGTGACGGAGAAGCGCGAGAATGTTTTCCTGCAACTCGCGGAAACCGCAAGCGTTGACGCGAAGCTGGGTGGCGCGACGCAGGCGGTCGAGACTATTGTTGTCACCGGCACCAATGTCGGCTCGGACAAATTCAGTAACACCGCGATGGGTTCCGGCTCGAGTTTCGGGCGTGCTGACCTCGACACGTTTGCGTCAATTCAACGAAACTTGCAGGATTACGCGCGCATTGACCCGCGTATTTCGCAAACCGACAAAGATCGCGGAGAAATTTCCGTTGGCGGGCAGAATACGCGATACAACAAAATCACCATCGACGGCGTGAACATCAGCGATACCTTTGGCCTTGAAGCCAACACATTGCCAACCGTTAAGCAACCGATTTCGATCGACGCGATCCAGTCGGTGCAAGTGAACGTATCGAATTACGATGTCACGCAAACCGGCTACACCGGCGGCGGCATCAATGCAGTCACCAAATCCGGTACCAACGAAATCAAGGGCACGGTTTCCTATGTGACTCGCAACGACGATTTTGTCGGAAAACGTTACAGTCGCGCCACCGGCACCTATTTCGATGCGCCAAAATTGAAGGATGAAACGGTCGGCTTCACCGTGGGTGGCCCGATTATCAAGGACAAGTTGTTTTTCTATGCGGGCTACGAGCAACTTACGAGTATTCGCAACCCGCCCTCGTTTGGTCCGATCGGTAGTTCGGCAAACAACGTCATTGGCATCACACCCACTGCGATTGCCAGTGCGCAGGCGCTGGCGACCAGCCAGTATTCAATGAACGTGGGTTCGCTCGACGTGACCCGCAATGCCGAGCTCATCGTGAAAGATACGTTGGCAAAACTGGACTGGAACATCAGCAGCAGCCATCGCGCGAGCCTGCGATACACCAAGACCGACCAAACCGAACCGCAATACAACAACTTTTTCTCGACGCCTTCGACGGCACTGTCGCTGAGCTCTAACTGGCATCAGCAGGTCAAGAAAATCGAGACGGTGGTCGGGCAATGGTTTGCCGATTGGACGCCGACCTTGTCCACCGAGGCCAAACTTTCGTCGCGTGATTACCATAGTGAGCCGGTCAATCCCGTCAACTTGCCGGAAGTCACGCTTGGGTTTACGGGCGCTCTGCCGACCGGAATACCCACCAGCGTACTGGGCGGCACCCGCAATTTAGTGTTTGGAACGGAACGCAGCCGTCATTTCAATATTCTCGACACCAAGACCCAGGATGCCTATTTCGGTGCCAACTGGACCGTGGGCAGCCACGAAATCAAGGCTGCGCTGGACTATAGCGACAACAAGATCTACAACGCCTTCCTGCAAAATACCAAGGGTCAATACACGTTCACGTGTCAGAACAGCTCGGCGACCTACACTTATAGTTTCGGTTCCATTACCTGCGCCACCGATACTGCGGCGCGAATTGAAGCGGCCGTATTCGAGAACTTCACCAAGGGACGTCCGTCATCCTATTTGGTGCAGGTGCCCGTCAATGCGGGTGGCTCGCTCAACGACGGCGTCGCGACATTCAATCTCAAGAACCAAGGCTTCGCGCTTCAGGACGTGTTCAGCGCCAACGCCAATTTGACGGTTCAATATGGCGTCCGTGTCGATACACCCATCATGCCGATATCGCCATTGCGCAATGCGCCAGCGGGATCGCCCACCATACTCGGCACCTTGACCGGCAACACACTGGTGCGCCAATCTGGTGGCTTCGGACTTGACAATACAAACACCATCGACGGCCAGACGCTATGGCAACCGCGTGTCGGCTTCAATTACACCTTCGACAGCAAACGCCCGATGCAATTGCGCGGTGGTGCCGGATTGTTCCAGGGTGCCGCGGCGACCGTATGGATTTCAAACATCTATTCCAATACCGGTGTCGCAACCCGTGTTGTCGGCTGCGGTACGCAAGGTTTCGCGGCCTGCCCTGCGGCGGGTGGAATATTCAACGCCGATCCCACCAAGCAAATCACCAGTTTTGCCGGAGCTGCGCCCGCCGCGAACGTGGATTTCCTGCAGCCGGGATTGGATCAGCCATCGGTGTGGAAAGCTAACCTCGCGTTTGAACATGAATTGCCGTGGGGCGGCATTGTCGCCAGCGTTGAGTATTTGCAAACGTGGGTGCAAACAGGAATTTATTATCGGCACCTGAATTTGGGCGCACCGACCCGCATTAGCGCCACGGATGGTCGGCAGATGTTTTACACGACGACTGGGTACAACCCGGCATGCTGGACAGCCGCCGGTGGACGTACGACGACGGGCGCGGTTTGCAGCGTCGACAATCGCACTCGCGCATTGAACAACCCGGGCTACAACGATGTGCTGGTTGCCAGCAAGACCAACGAAGGTGGCGGTCGATTAGCAACCGTTTCATTTTCGGGACGTGTTCTAAAAGACTTGAATTGGTCACTTTCGTACACCTACAACGAATCAAAGGAAGTCAGCGGCCTGACCTCATCGGTGTCGAACTCCAACTGGCGCGGACGCTCGGTTCTCAATCCCAATGAGAACGTCGCGTCGAATTCCGATTACCTGGTCAAGGATCGGATCGGCGCAACATTGGGCTGGGAGCGCGCCTTCATCAAGGGCTACAAAACCCGCTTTGGCATGTTCTATGAAGGCCGTACCGGCAAGCCGTATAGCTGGACCTTCGCAAACGACGCCAACGGTGATGCCATTGGCGGCAACGACCTGATTTATATCCCGTCTGCGCCCGGTTCCGGCGAGGTAATCTTTCTCGGCGCAACGGACGAAGCTCGTTTCTGGGATATTGTCCGTGCTAATCCAGGCCTGCTCAAGAACGCGGGTGGCGTGACCAAACGCAACGAGAATTTCTCGCCTTGGACCAACAATATCGACGTTCGCATCAGCCAGGAATTGCCGAGCTTTTTCAAAGGCCACAAGGCAGTGTTCGCCTTGGATATCCTCAACTTTGGCAACTTGCTCAACAAGAAGTGGGGCCGGATCGACGAAATCGCGTTTAATGCTTTTGGCGGGTTGCCGCGTCAGTTCGTAAACTTTGTGGGTCTTGACCCGTCGGGCAAGTACATCTACAGCGTGCCGACAACGGTGCAGGATTTCACCACCCGCCAAAACCGTGGCGAATCGCAGTGGGCCATGCAAGCAACATTCCGCTACGAGTTCTGATTTACCGTCATTCACGCACCAGGAACGACCGGTGGAAACACCGGTCGTTTTTTTTCGTCCTTCACGTTCAAT
>JAYTUX010000264.1:0-5575 GCA_043744315.1 Betaproteobacteria bacterium
CCGGGCTTTGTGGTGCAGGGCGGGGACCCGACCGGTACCGGCAGCGGCGACGCCGGCTATTCGTATCCCGACGAAATTGTTCCCGGATTGCGCTTCGACAAGCCTGGCGTGCTGTTGATCGCCAATAGCGGGTCCGACACCAATGGCTCGCAGTTCTGTTTTATCCTGGCACCCGCGCCCCGCCTCAACTATGCATATCCCATCTTCGGCCAGGTGCTGCGCGGCCTGGAGATTCTGCCCCTGATCAAACAGGGCGATACGATGCACGTAAAAATCATTCGTCTTGGCAAAGCGGCAAAAGCATTCCGCGCGGATGAAAAAACATTCGCCAACCTGGTCGCCCGTGCGCCGCGCCTGCCATTGCCTTTTTTCGATGATGCCGACGACATCGCCGCTGGCGAGCAGCCTTGGTATGTGAAAAACCTCGAAACCAAACTTGCCAATTTGCAACGCTTCGTCGGCGCGCGCGCGTATGTGAGATTGTTCGAAAAGTTTGCGCCGGATTTTCCCGGTCAGACGATGCAGCAAAATATCGATGCCTACCGCGCCAAATATAAGATGCCGCCCAAAACCACGCTCGCTGCGTATTTTGCCGATTCCGATCAGTGGCTGTTGGCCACCGGTGCGCGGCCGGGGCTTGCGCTACCGGATGTGAAGCGCCGCGAGGGCGCACGTCCGACAGCCGAGAAACCCGACGACGCGAAGAAGGAAAAAATCCGCGTTTACTATTCCGCGCTTGAAGTCATCAACAGCCTGATCTTCCAAATGGAACCGCAAGGCCGGCGCAAGTAACAGAAAAGGTGGCGGCATTATTTGTTTTGAAGGCAATTCACACGCCCAACATGTCAACCTCTTCAACAATCATCGATCCTGCGCCCGGCCATGTTGTGTTTCATGCACGCCTTGCGGACGCCGAACAATCGCGGCGCAAAGAATCAAAAGGGGTCACGCTGGCCCCTTTTGATTCTTTTTATCGTGAATACATCAACGTTGAAACGCGAGATTCCTCGTGTAGTATGAGAACAATATCACCAATCATTAACCTTTGTTTGGCAAACTGAATTCATATTCATAGGGAGGCGAAAAATGCAGCGACGTATTACAACATTGGCTGCCGCAGCGATATTTTCTCTGTTCGGATGCGCGACTGAAACCTCGCGCACGGTTCTAGTAGAAAAGGTGCAGTCGGCTGCGACACCATATGTAGGCGTGCGCGTTTCACTTGCAGTTGGAAAGTTCGACAACAAATCCAACTTCATGAGAGGTGCTTTTTCCGACGGTGTAGACAGGCTCGGTGGTCAGGCAAAAACCACACTAATTTCCCACTTGCAGCAATCACAGCGATTTTCAGTACTTGATCGAGACAATATTGCCGAGGCAGCACAAGAGGCAAAACTACAGCGCGCCGATCAAAACTTGCGTGGTGCAGCGTACATAGTGACGGGGGATATTTCAGAGTTTGGACGCAAAGAAGTTGGAGATCATCAGCTGTTTGGCATCCTCGGCCGCGGTAAAGCGCAGCTGGCATACGCGAAAATAACGTTGAATTTGGTCAATAGCCTGACTTCTGAAGTTGTGTTCTCCGCGCGTGGCGCGGGCGAGTACGAACTGTCGAACCGAGAAGTTCTTGGTTTTGGCGGTTCAGCGGGTTACGACGCGACACTCAATGGCAAGGTACTTGACTTGGCCATGCGCGAGGCGGTGAATAATCTGGTTGCAGGGAGAGACGCCGGACAATGGGGCAATGAGGTGCGTCGATGATGTGCACTGGATTTATTTTTCGCCTCTTGCTTGCTAGCAGCATAGTGTTGTTTGCCGGTTGCGCGCAGCAACCGAAGCAGTTGTACATGTGGGGATCCTTTCCGCGCCAACAGTACGACATTCTGCTTCGCGAGGGCGCCAGCCCCGGCGAACAAATCGTGGTACTGGAGGCGCATGCTGAAAAGGCGCGCGGAGCTGGGGCAGCATTGCCCCCGGGATTTCGAGCCCATCTTGGAATGTTGAAACTCTCGGTCGGCGATGCCGAGCAAGCAGCGCAACTATGGAAAGCAGAAAAGGACGTGTTTCCTGAATCGGCGCCTTACATGGACCAATTGCTTGGTCGTCTCAGTGGGTCAAAAAACAACGAAAAAAACAGGAACCCCGCATGATGACGAATTTATCTAGATTACTTTCGTGTCTACTGACTACTCTTGCATTTTTGTTACTGGGCGGCTGCGCATCCAAGGCTCCGCCATACGATTATTCTGCGTTCATGAATGCAAAGCCAACTACATTGTTGGTGATGCCGCCGTTAAACAATTCCCCCGATGTCAAAGCGACGCCCGGGGTTTGGGCAAACACAACGTTGCCGCTGGCAGAAGCTGGTTACTACGTCCTACCGGTTACGCTTGTCGATGAAACCTTTAAGCAGAATGGAGTGAATACCGCCAACGATGCGCACGATATTCCTTACCCAAAGCTTCGGGAATTTTTCGGTGCCGATGCGGCCGTATATCTAAAGGTTACCTCCTATGGAACAAGCTATCAGGTGATCGCAAGCGAAACGCGTGTCGAGGTCGAAGCACGCATCGTCGATCTGCGTAGCGGGACTCTACTCTGGCAAGGCAAGGCATTCGCAACATCGGCCGAGCAGAGCCAACAAAATCAAGGAGGGCTGATTGGCTTGCTGCTTTTGGCCGTCATCCAACAGGTCGTTGGTACCGCCACTGATGCCGCCTACAACTATGCGGCCATCGCGAATTTACGCATGCTTGGCGTGCCGCGCTTTAATGGTGTTTTGCCAGGGCCGCGCTCCCCACTCTATGGGAAGCCTCCGCAAACACAGTAGAATGCAAATCAAAGGGTCCAGCGTGATTTCTTTTGCGCCGCGTCAAAAAAATCACGCTGGTCTCTTAAATTGCTTTGAAAACAATTTGCGCTAGTCGCTTTCCCGTTTGCTCAAACGATACGCACGAATTGCGCGGGCTTCACTTCATCTCCGCCTTCAGCCCTGCTACGGCCCGCACCCGTAAGCCATCAACCAAAGCATCCCGCTGTGCCACCGCTTTGCCGCCTTCAGCAAGATCGGCCGCCGTCAGCGCGTGCAGCGCGAGATTTTCCGAATAGATAATCATCAGTTCCTTGCGCTTCGCTTCGTCCAGCCGCACCAATCGCATCTGCATCACATCTGGCCCGACGATGTAGCCCTTGTCTTCAAATAGCTTCAGCACCGCGGCGGAATCCGAGCCCGGCCGCATTTTTTTGCGGCCGTCGTCGATGTTTGTGGTCCAGCTGCGTTCGTGAAACGCGTGGCCGCCGATCATCGTGCGCTGGGGATCTTTGCCGTAGTTGTAAGTGTTGTGCTGTTTCTCCGGCAGGTAGCCTTCAAACTGAATCCAGTAAAAACGCTGCACCACCTTGTTCTCGAGTTCCGCGAACACATGTATCTCGCAATCTGCGACGCCATAGAGCACGAATTCGCTGCTGCCCACGTAACGAAATTTTGGATCGACCGTGATCGTGCCGAGCGGAAACGCGCTTGAACTCAGCGTCTGGCCTTTGACTTCGCCTTGCGTGGCTTGGGCGATGGATGCGAGGCCGAGCAGGGCGGATGCCGTTATCACCAGCAAGGCGCGGCGGGCGTGAGAGTGGTTTTGCTTCATGGGAATCCTTTGGTGAGTTGCGCCTAGTTCGGCGACTGGCTCTATGACGCCGCAATCGGGCCGATTGGATTCGGCGAACGATCTGCTTAGGGAAAATTTACGTAGAACGCCATTTGGCCTATGTTTCAGGCCTAAAACGCCTGAAAAGCTTCACCAGTGTTAGAGTTTAGTCCATAGACTTTTCGAACCTTCATCACTGATCGCCCTGATTGCTGGATGCCGCTACAGCATTGGACTTGCACACTCAAGCACTCGCTTCACTGCAGTAGCGACCGAGCAGTCGGCTCCAGCACCAAACGCTCCACAGGTGACTTGAGATACTTTCGCAACGTCGGCTCCACATTGTCGTTCCACACCGCCGATTTACCGATCCGAACCTCGTGCGCGCGAACTTGCTCTGCGTTTACGAATTGCGAAAACCAAATGAGTACGTGTTCGCCCGTTCGTATGGACAGGCGGGGAAAATTGTTTTCAGCGGTTTCAGTTTGAAAAACGGCAATCGGCGCGGCCCCCATAGCGATCAACAATGGTTTTACTTGGCTCTCGAAAAACCGGATGAAGTTTGCATCGACGGGAGCATTCAATGTGTAGATCGTTGCCATCACGCGTGACGCAGGCAGGGCAAGCGTTCCCACCGCAGCACGTGTTGCGCTACCTTTCGCGAAACCTGCATGCGGTGATATCGGTCGCAGCAACAAAACATTCGAAGCATCGATCATGGTGGCATTGGCCGCGTTTCGATGTGTTTGCCATACCGGGCCGCTGTAAAACGAATTTAGAGCGACGCCGCGTGCCGGCATATCGCGAAAGCCACGCATCCACACAAAGCGATCAGGATTACTGGCATCACGAAACTGGCCGACGATATTGATCCCCAGTGCTTCCTGGCTCTCGACAAATTCGCGTTCGAACAGGTCGATGAGCACATCGCGTTTGCCGGTGTGCAGGGTGTATTGACGTAGTTCGAGTACGGGGCAGCAAGTAGTGGTCATTGGCGTTTGCGAGTAGACAAATGGGCTGAAAGGCGAGGCGATTGCGGCGACGGCGATAATGCGGCTGGCGCGTGCTGTTTGCGATGGCGCGCTCATTTCTTCACTCGCGTGCCGGTCATACGCCAATTCACTTTCCACGTCTTGCCGTTGTCAAATGAAAACCCTTGCTGCCATTTCACATGATCGGCATCGACCTTTGTCCAGGTGTAGCGCACGCGCAGTGCCTTGCCCTCGATCACTTCTTCGGATTCAAAGATGCCCACGTCGTTCTCAAATTTTCCCACTACGGGCACCATAAGCTGGCCGGTGGTGCTGTCTATTCCCGCCGTCTTGCCGGCCAGCCAGTAGATACTCCAGAGGCCGGTCTCACCGTTAAAGATACGGATGGCCACGCCCACCCAGTTCGGTCGCCACTCTGGCGCGACCATTGAGTCCATATTGCCCATGTTGCCCGGCAGCTTTTCCATATGAATGGTGGCGTTGAAGGTTTCCCACGGCGCGTCGTCGATCAAGGGTTTGGTCGAACGCGTCTGCACGGTCTGCCAATCGCCGACAAGAAAGTCAAAATCGCTGCGGCCTTTTTCGTGATCAGTAGATGTGGGTGTCGAAGGGTTTGTCATGGTTGGGCTCTGTCTGGTTGAGGGGTTCGGGAGATTGGTTTTGTCCTGCGGTGCTGACCACGCCTGTGTGGCCGTCGCGACGGCCGCCGCCATCAGCATCGCGCCCATGGTGCGTGCAATCGTTTTTTGCCGCGCCTTCATGAATTGGCGCGATTGCACCGCGAGTGCCGCGACAACCCCGTACACGATAATCTGCGTGGCTACGGTGATGAAGCAAAGTGCCAGCGTCTGCGCGAAGAGGCTGCGCGTGTCACTGCGAACGAACGCCGGGAAGATCGCGAACATGAAAGCGTAGGCCTTTGGGTTCAGCAGGCAGGTG
>JAYTUX010000265.1:0-21068 GCA_043744315.1 Betaproteobacteria bacterium
ATTTCCAATTCACTGTCGATGGCTTTTCGCAACAGCATCTGCTGACGCGATTGCCGTTCTAATTGCTGCGAGCGTGGGGCAGCAGATATTCGACAAACACTGCGCGCTTTCATCAGATTCAATTCATGCGTGAATTCACCAAATCTATCCGGATCAACGCGCCGCAGGAACGCGTCTGGGCAGTGATGTGCGATGTCACGCGTTGGCATGAATGGACAGCGTCGATTTCACGTATTGAAATTTGCGACGGTGCGCCGTTGCGTATCGGCAGCGAGGTCGTGATCAAACAGCCAAGATTTCCACCGGCCACCTGGAATGTGACCTCAATGATCCCAGGGAAGAGCTTTACATGGGAGAGCGGTGGCCCCGGCGTATTGGTGTCGGCCCAGCACGAAATTGTGGCCGATGGCGACGCGTGCAAGGTCACGTTGCGATTGCAGTTCACGGGACTGCTGAGTGGAATGTTCGCAGGCCTCACCGCTGGCATCAATGAGCAGTATTTGGCAATGGAAGCAAAAGGATTGCAAAGACGCTGCGAATCAGACTGAACGCGTCGCCCGCGCAATTTCGCTACGGCAGACTCGCCGTATCCCGCTAGAAAATTTCAGCATTGCCCGCTTCGTCACCTTCTAGCCTGCCCCGGCCTTCACTCTTGCTGTCCAACGCGCCGACTGCGCCCGCCTTCGCCTTCCCCACGCCGGTGGTCGTTCTGGCATTCTCGTCGCGCGCCTCCGCCGATGCGGCGTTCCAATCCTGCGGCCCGGGAGGAAGACTGCGCTCGGAATAGTCGAGGACTTGTTGATACAGATCGCGTTGCGTGAGCGCGCCGGTTTCGTGGCCAAGGCTGTCCAGCGTCTGGATAACAACGTTAAGGTTATTGGCGCGTAGCTTGTCGAGTTTTTGCTGAATGCGATCCTGAAACTGCATCGCCACGATGAGCTGATGGATTTCCCGCTGGATCTCACCGCCGAGCACATTGATATCGTGCGTGGCGGATTCGATCTCATTGCCCATCTCGAACATGCCGCCATTGAGTTTCTGGATTTCGAGCGCAGCAATATTGGCCGCACCGCGCGCTGAGATCGCAGCACTCATGGTGTGCTTGGTCGCGAGCGTGACTTCCTCGCGGATTGATTCGAGCCCTTTCCTCGCGCGGCGCGTGAGATCGTGCGATTGCTCGCTGATGGCGCGCACGCGATCGGTCATTTCGATAAATGTTTTTGAATCGAATTCCTGATTGGTTGCCGCGATTGAGGCATCAAGCGATATCCTTGCGATGCGCGCGGACATGTTGTGCAATTCGTCAAGTGTATCGTCCATGGCGGCAGCATCGATGCGCACCTGCTTTTGATGCGCAACCATGTCTTCGGCCAACACCGAATAGCGTTCCAGCTCGGCCGCGACGCGCTGCAGTTGCGCCTCATAGAGTTTCACAAAGTCCTGAAGCCCCGGTGCCTCGCGCGGCTTGTTGGCATCGGTCGCGCCGCCGACAGCGGGACGATCATGGCTGCGCAGAAGCCCGGTGGCAAGGGTAGTTTGGCGGTGGGTCTTGTCGAGAATGGTGCGAAAGCCGCCGCCGATCTGCACCACTGCGGTCGCCGTTTCCTTGACCACCTCGTCGATGACCGCGTCTGAGGCGCGCAGCTTGCCGACCGCATCTGTCGATTCCGTGGTCCAGCGGCGCAGCAACGTGTTCACACCGATCACCACGTACTGAAACAACCGGATTCGCTTGCGGTATTTGTTCGCGTCCATGTCCGCCATGCTGCTGTCCTGCCCTTTCCCAACTGTGTGTTTCGGCAGTATATGGCTCGCGCGAAGGTTGTGTGGGAATGCGGTTTAGGCCGATCCGGCTAAAGTACGCCCGTGGCCATTGTGGGGAAAGGAGAAGGCCATTCGGCGCGGCGTTTGAGCGACAATCGCCCCGAACGCCGCTGCAGTGCTAGAGACCGACCTGAAAATCTACACCGCCTTTTTATGTGGCTTCAGCAAAAACGTCGCCATCGCCGGCAACAAAAATATTGCACCCAGCATATTCAGGAAGAACATAAACGCGAGCAGCACGCCCATATCGGCCTGAAATTTCAATGCCGACATCGCCCACGTGCCCACGCCCAGCGTCATCGTGACGGCGGTGAAAATCATCGCCGCGCCACGTTCTTTCAGTGCTTCGAAAAATGCGGCACCGAGTTCCATGCCTTCTTCCAGATGCACTTCGAGGCGATCAAACAAATAGATGCCGTAGTCCACGCCGACACCCACGCCGAGCGCGATCACGGGCAAGGTGGAGACTTTCAATCCGATGCCCAGCATCGGCATCAGCGCCTCGCACAGCACCGAGACGAGGGCAAGCGGAATCAAGATGCAAAGCGTTGCACGCAGGCTCCGGAAAGTGGCCCAGCACATTAGTAACAGCGCGCCAAAGATGGCGGCATGCATTTCATAGCGCGCCGCATCGACGGCTTCGTTGGTCGCGGCGGTCACGCCCATGTTGCCGGTCGCGAGTTTGAATTCGAGTTTGTCGCTGTTGGTTTCCTTGCCGAAGTTTTTTACTTCGGCGACCAGTCGTTTCAGCGTTTCGCCTTGCTGATCGGTGGTGTTCACCAGCACCTGCATCGCCGAGCAATCGGGATTGAGTAAGCCGGTGGCGGTATCGATCGGCGTGACACTTTGTGCGAGGCTAGTGGATTCGCGGGGCAACTGACGCCATTTGAGGTTGCCTTCGTTGAAGCCCGCGTTGATATTGCGCGCCAAGCCCGGCAGCGACATCACCGATTGCGTGCCTTCGACGTTTTGCATGTACCAATCGAATTTTTCGATCGACGACATGATGTCGTAATTGGTACAGGCACCTTGCACGCCTTTGGTTTGCGCGACCACGCCCAAGGTATTCACGCCGACCGCGAATTTTTTCACGATGACGTCGTTGTCCATGTTGTAGCGCGAGGTCGAACGCAATTCTGGCACGCCCGTGCCGTAGTCGCCGACTTTCAGGTCGTGCGCTTTCCAGAGGCCCAGCGCCAATATCAGTGCCGATATGCCGACAATGACACCAGCACGTTTTTTGTCGACGCAACTCGATGCCGTATGCCAGATTTGCTCGACACGGTGTTCCTGGATTGCTTCCTTGCCCGCTGCATCTTTCGACATCGTCAGGTATGAAAGCAATATCGGCAGCAGCATTTTGTTGGTAATGATCATCCACGCCACGCCGAGTGAAGCCGTGATACCGAGTTCGCGCACGATGTCGATCGGGATCAGCATGATGACGGCGAAGCCAAGAACGTTGGTCACCAGTGCCAGCGTCCCCGGAATAAAAATGGTGGCGAAGGAATGCTTGGCAGCGGCGAGACTGTCTGCGCCGCCGATCACTTCGCGCTCCCAGGATTTGGTCATTTGCACGGCGTGCGACACGCCAATGGAAAAAATCAGGAACGGCACTAGAATCGATAACGGATCGATACCGAAGCCGATGATCGGCAAGGTGCCGAGTAACCAGAGCACCGGCATCATCGCCACCACTAGCGCGACCATCGTCAACTTCAAATCTTTCACAAAGAAATACATCAGCACGGCCGTGATGACGAAGGCGATCAGGAAGAACATGATCACGCCGCGTGCGCCACTGGAAATATCGCCGACCGCTTTGGCGAAACCGATGATGTGAATCGTATGCTGCGGGCCTTCATATTTCGCGCGCAATTCGTCGAGTTTGCCGGAGAGCTCGAAGTAATTGAGTTTCTCCACCTTGCCGCCATCTTTCGGGATCGATTCGAGCAAACCCGCGATCACCAGCGCACCGGAAAAATCAGTCGCGACGGTGCGACCGATCTCGCTCGATTTCTGCACGTTGCCTCGCACCACCACCATGTCTTCGTCGGTGCCTTGAAAGGTGGCCGGGATGACGTTGCCGCCGGCGAAGCCTTCTTCGACAACTTCAATGAAGCGCGTGTTGGGGGTGAACAGCGAACGCACGCTCGGTTTATCGACACCTTCCAGCACAAGGATGTCGTTGGTCAAGGCTTTCAGCTTGGCCATGAACTCTTTGTTGTAGAGGTCACCGTCTTTTTGCACGAGCGCGATCGCGACGCGGTTGGCACCGCCGAACACGGTTTCGTATTCCTTGTACACCTTCATGTACGGGTGCTTGAGCGGCACCATCTTGTTGAATCCCGCATCGACTTTCAACTGACTCGCGGAGATCGCAAAGCCCACCGTGAGGACCGCAAAAATAATCAGCCACATCTTGCGGTTGTTGAAAATAATCGCTGAGAATTTTTCGATGAGTTTATGTAAGGTCATGGTGCGCTCGTCTTTGGTGACTGCGGGTGAGGAAAGAATATTTGTGAGAATTCAGGCGGTGAAACAACCCACCGTTTGCCCTGAGCTTGTCGAAGGGACATTGTGCTTGTGACCCTTCGACAAGCTCAGGGTGAACGGAGACTATTAGATCGGCATTGGTCAGGCCTTTGGCTTTGATGTTTCGGGTGCAGCGGGCGTCGAGGGCGCAGGCGCGGGTGCGGCAGCCGACAACGAAATATCGCGTACGCCCGCCTCGCCAATCAACAGCAACTTGTTTGCGGCACCCTGCAACGGTGCCGATAGCGCCTTGGTCGAACCGCTCGACATCACTGAGAAACTGTTGCCGTTGTCTTTGGAAACCAACACCGTACCGGAAAGGCCCGCAAGCGCCAGCGTGCCGTCGGCGAGCCGGGTAGAACCCATCAGCGAGGCGACGGATTTGTTGTCAATCTGTTTCCAATTGGACAACGTAGTGTCATTGCTGCGGTAGATTCGACCGCGCAGCCCGTATATCAATACCGCACCGTCCGTTGCCTGGATCGCACCGAAGAATGAACCTTTGTACGGCGAGTTGATCTTAATCCAGCTCTTGCCACCATCATCAGATTTCGCCAGCAACCCGGCCTCGCCGGCGACGAATAATTTGTTCTCGCCCAGCTTTACGATCGCGTTGATGTGTTTATCGTCGTCACCACCACCTTTGGCGGCTTTGTCGTCGACATCGACCTCGTCTGCTTTGCCGCCTTTGCCGACCTTGGCACTGCTAACGCTTTCGTACTTGCCTTTCTTCGGTGACGCTGCAGGCGCTGGTGCAGCTTTGGTGCCTTCAAACAACTTTCTGGGCGCCCAAGTCTTTCCGCCATCGCTGGTCGCGTGGAATGCGCCATACGCGCCGACGGCGAAGCCCGTTTGCGCATCGACGAACGTAATATCCATCAGCGGTTTCTGCTCTTCAACCGCAGAAAACGATTTGGTCCAGGATTCGCCCCGATCAGTCGAAGTGAGGATCATGCTGTCGTGACCAACCGCCCAACCGGTCTTGGCATCGAGAAAATACACAGCGGTTAGCAAAGGCGTATTCGGCGGCGTTTTGGCGCGTTGCCATGATTCGCCATTGTTATCGGAATAGACAATGTATCCGCGGTCGCCAACCGCAACGACGCGGTCACCGACGCGTGTGCCATCGGTCAGCAGCAATCTCGACATCGTTTGTTTGGTGAGTGAGCCGAAGGCCGGCATCACCGCCGGATTGATTTGCGCGATCGCGGCAGTCGCGCCGAGGTAAATCAGCAAGCCCGCGATGATGCCGCGGCTGAAACGGAATGATGTTGAATTGGTCATTTGAGTCCGCCTTGAAAATTTTTCGGCACAAGCCGCACGCCGCCAACAAATCGCAACCAGTACGCTGCAATACTTACCTACGCGTCGCCGCAGGCCCGTACCCAGCACCCAGCACCCAGCACCACCAACAATATCGAATGCACGCCGCAAAAACAATTCGGGGACAAATATATTGTCCCCGAATTCTAGTACCTGGTTTTAATCGCCGCTTATACCTGCGATTAACGTGTGCCCAGGTTGCGCAGATTCGCCGGCGTGTAATCGGCGGAGGTGCGTTTGATGGGTTCGAAAATGACTTTCTCTTCCGAGCGCAGACCCATCGCAATATAACGGCGCGATTGCAGGTCGTGATGCACTTCCACCGTGCCGAACCACATCGGGACATCGTACCAAGTCTCGCTATGTTGCTCGGAGAAACGCCAGAGTTGGCCGCGACCATCGTACTTGTCGATCAAGACCACGTTCCAGCTATCCTCGTCGAGGTAGAAGGTGCGGCGCGAGTAGATGTGCGAGGTGCCCGATTTCAACGTCGCATCGACCACCCACACGCGATGCAATTCATAGCGCGCCAGATCCTGGTTGATGTGGCCTGGACGCAATTGATCCGTGTACTTGAGCTTCGGATCCGACAGGCGATAAGAGTTGTACGGAATGTACATTTCCTTTTTGCCGACCAGCTTCCACTCGTACCGATCGGTGGCACCATTGAACATGCCGAAATCGTCGTTAGTACGCAGGCCATCGGCCGCCGTGCCGGGGTTGTCGTAGGCGACGTTTGGTGCCAAACGCACGCGACGCTGACCGGGGTTGTAGGTCCACGCAGAACGCGGCTCTTTCGATTGGTCAACCGTTTCGTGTACCAGCAGGATCTGACCCGCCAGACGTGCAGGCGCTGTGGTCACTTGCAGGTAATTCAGGATCTTGTTGGACTCGCGCTGTGCCGGCGTTTTCAACAGGTTGCCGTACGAAAGATCGTATTCGTACTCGAATTTCACCAACGCGAAATCGCCCGAGGCCGTTACCGCCGCCTGCGCCCAATGCTGAGCGAAGGTATTGCCTTTGTAATGCAATTGCTGATTCCAGATGGCCTCGTTGCCGTTCTTTGGAATCGGGAACGGCGTGCCGCCATCGCAGCCCGTGACGCCATTGCCACCCGCCGACAATTTGGCCTTGGCAGCGCATTCTTTGGTTTCTTTGTAATGTCCCTCAGGATAGGCCGCTGTACGGCGCGTCTGGAAGACATTCAATTTGTAGGTGGGGTACTGCTTCAACATCGCCATTTGGCCGGGCGACAAGTTGTCTTTGTACTTGTCCATGTTGGCGGCGGTGATGGTGAACGTCGGTTTGTCGTTCGGGAAAGGATCAGGGTACGTGCCGCCCGTCTTGAAGTTCACGCCTGCAGGTACCTTGGTGATGCCGCCGTCCCAGGCAGGGATGGTGCCGGCTGCATTGGCGGCCTTCTCAGCCCCCATCGGTGTAAGCGTGGTGCCCAGCTTGGCCACATCGGCGGCGGCTAACTGCGCGTGAGCCCCTACCGAGATGGTCAGTGCGCCCAACGTCGCCGATGCCAACATCGTCAATCGTTTTACGTTCATGTTTCCTCCAGAAAGTTATCTTCAATCCCTGCAGCAAAATTGCTTTTCCCGAACCGGCACCCGTCGATTGCGTGTGTCGCGGTGGAAAGTTAACGCTTGAATGCAATCGTCCGCCGACATGACCGCCGGCGGACGACTGCAAAAAATCAGAACGAGTAGGCCACCACGACCGAGTAGAAATCGCGGTCCTTGATAGGGTTCGCACTGGAACAATAAGTTTGCTTTTGACCGGACAGCAACACTTGTGCCGAGGCAACCGAATCCGTACCGCAATACGAGCGCCCGCCGAAGAACGAGTTGTACGAGAGATCAAGCGTCAGTTTTTTCTGCCAGTCGAAGTTGGCACCCAGCGAATACGACTTGGTTTCCTGATTGAATGTCTGCGAGACACCCTTCACGTCATGGTTGAACGCGATTCGCGGTGCCACGTTCGCGCCGAAGACGAGGTTGGAATATTCCAGACGCCCGACAACGCGATAGCCCCAGGAATTATCAGTGATGAAACCGTCGGTCTGTTGCGCGAAGGCACCCACTGAAGCCAAACTCGCAGCAAACGCAGTGGCCGGCAAGCCGGTTGCCGGACCGGAGAACTTTTGACCCGTCGGCAGCCCGCTATATTTGGTGTAGCCAACCTCGGACACGATCACCGCTTGATCCGATCCCATCAGATTGGGAATGCCTTTGGTCGCCGTCATTTGGAACTGGCTCATTTTGACGCGAGCCCAGCCCTGGATGGTGGTGCCATTCGGTACCAGTGCCGCACCCGTAGCACCGACCGGGGCACCAACAATTTGCGTGAATCCGGTAAGCAGGTTCGGAGCGCCCAACGCAGCCAAAATTACCTCGGCTGACGCATATTGCAAAGGTTGGTTCGGGCGATATGAAAACTCGCCCTGCAATGCGATCCCCATCGGGCCGGAGGTGTTGAACGACACACCATACATGCGGATGTTTTCCGGGAATTCCGCGTAATAGTTAGCCTTATTGTCGGTTCTTGCTTGATCGCAAATCCCGGAACCTAGCGCTGCCACCAGTCCGGCGGAACACACAGTCGCGGTGAGCGGCCCACCCGTAATAACGGAAGACGCAGTGCCCTTTACACCTGACAGAAACGGCACGCGGCTATGGTAATTCATGAAGTACAAGCCGAATTCCGTGTTATTCAGCTGGTTGGCCAAATAACGAAATGCCACGCCATATTGACCGCTGTCCGATGGAGGGCGATCCGCAGAGCGCGGCACCCAGACGGCTGCGGCCGCATCGGCGGGGCCATACAACCCGACCAGTGCCGAGTTCAAGCCAGCAATGGTGGGATTGGCCAAAGCGGCGGCTGGCAAGACGATTGGATTGGTAGCCACCCGACCGGTGACATCTTTGCGCCGACCAAACGTGACAATCAACTTATCCGAATCATCCGAGGCCACATCGCTATTACTGAAATACGAGCCGCGCGGATCGAGTTTGAATTTGTCGTGATTGAATTGCGCAAACGCTTCCATGCTGGCGGATTTGGACAACTCGAACGAACCCGAAACGCTAGCCGTCGGAATGAACGCTTCTTTCAACTCTGAACCCGGTATGCGCAATTTCGAAACGTCCACCGCGTTCGCAACGTTGATGCCGTTGCCGATGAACGTCGATTCACCCCATGAGATCACCTGGTTGCCCGCACGGAAGCGCACGTTCTTGCCGGCGACATCGAACGCTTTGGTCACAAACGCGTCCAGAATCTTTGCGTCGCTGCCCAAACGATCGCGGCCAATGGGGCCAAGATTCTCATTTCGGCGATTGACGAAATCAACGAAGTAGGTGCCGCGAACAAACAAACCCCATGTGTCCTGTTTCAATTCCAGATCGTGGGTAACTTTCAGCGTTTCAGAAAACGTCTTGCCCTTGTTGTAATTGCGGTCGCCGTCGTCTTCATTGACTGAACGCGACGTGCCGCCGTTGGCGATACCGATCAGGCTCGGATCCTGTTTCTCGGTGCGCACTGAGACACCTGCCGAGATCGTGGTATCGAAGCTACCTGTCACACCATTATCGAATTTGAATTGCTCTGCGCTCGCTGCACCTGCCAGCGCCATGCCGACCGCCAATGTGACCACTTTCACGACCGGCGAGTTAATGCCGCAGCGAATATGAGACTTGCTCATCAGGTGTTCTCCTCAAAGTTGAAACGAAATTTGTTATGTGCCGGGAATTCACGCCTTTGCTTCGACCCAATTGCGACGATAGCGGCGGTTTCCATATATTTGGCGATACTTTACAGGAATTCTTTGCAGCAAAGGTACTTTGTGGTGCGCTTGCAACAGGTCGGAAATGACCGGCAAGTCAGTTGCTTGGCGAGGGTTTCTTGCCTCAACGTCTACATCGATTCAAACAACCCCGCCGCCCCCATGCCGGTGCCAATGCACATCGTCACCATGCCCCATTTTTGTTTGTTACGGCGCATGCCGTGAACCAGCGTCGCCGCGCGAATGGCGCCGGTGGCGCCGAGCGGATGACCCAACGCGATTGCACCACCTTGCGGATTGATTTTTTCCGGATTGAGACCCAATTCTTTGGTCACTGCCAATGCCTGCGCGGCGAACGCTTCATTCAACTCGATCCATTCGAGATCGTCCTGTTTGATTCCCGCCTGTGCCAGCACTTTCGGGATCGCTTTGATCGGTCCGATACCCATGATTTCCGGTGGCACTCCGGCGACTGCGAACGAGACAAAGCGCGCGAGCGGCTGGATGTTGTATTTTTTCATCGCGCGCTCGCTCATCAAAATCACTGCGCCCGCGCCGTCGGACATTTGCGATGCGTTGCCTGCGGTGACGCTGCCTTTGGCCGCAAAAACGGTGCGCAATTTGGCGAGCGTCTCCATTGTCGTGTCGGCGCGTGGGCCCTCGTCGTTCTCGGCCGTTTTTTTCCGGTGCTTGATTTCGCCACTTGCGAGATCGGGCATCGCCGCATCGATTTCATAAGGGAGAATTTCGCTCGTGAAATTTCCAGCTGCGATCGCCGCCGTGGCTTTCTTGTGGGAAGCGACCGCAAACGCATCCTGTTCTTCGCGGGTCACCTTCCATTGCTTGGCGACGTTTTCGGCGGTGATGCCCATGCCGTAGGCAATGCCGACATTTTCGTTGTTCGTAAACACCGATTGATTCAATGCGATCTTGTTGCCCATCATCGGCACCATCGACATGCTCTCGGTGCCGGCTGCGATCACGACATCGTCGTCACCACAACGAATGCGATCGGCCGCCATGCTGATTGCCTGCACACCGGAGGAACAGAAGCGATTGATGGTCACGGCTGGCACGCTGTCGGGCAGACCTGCCAGCAACACACCAATGCGCGCCACGTTCATGCCCTGCTCGCCTTCCGGCATCGCGCACCCGACGACGACATCGCCGATGTCATGCGGATCCAGGCCCGGCACCTGCGCCATCGCGCCTCGGAGGACGTGGGCCAGCATGTCGTCGGGACGGACGTTCTTGAACATTCCGCGCGGCGCCTTGCCAACAGGCGTGCGGACGGCGGCAACGATGTAGGCTTCCTGGATTTGTTTGGTCATTTTGATTCTCCGGTTGATGCTTTCATTTCGAGCAGGGTGAAATATTTACTTACTTCGCACTTGCACCTGAGACTGTTGCCGGGGGTTGCCCGGCATAAATTCGACATTGGCTCAACTTTGACTCCGCACTTAAAAGACGCCGGGTTCCCGCCGGCGCGGGAACGACGGCATCTTAATTCCGCAACGGCTTCCCGTTCTTCAACATAAATTCAATCCGCGCCTGCGTCTTTTCTGTCTTCGCCAACGCCACGAAGTGCTCGCGCTCAAGCGCCAGCATCCAGTCTTCATTCACCATGGAGCCCGGCTCAACCTCGCCGCCGCACAAACACGCCGCAATGCGCGACGAAATTTCATAGTCGTGATCGGAAATGAATCCGCCCTCTTTCATGTTGATGAGCATCATCTTCAACGTCGCGATGCCGGTATTCCCCGCCACCGGAAACGCGGTCGGTGCCAGCGGCGGGCGGTAGCTCGCATTCGCCATCGCGCGCGCGGTTTCGAGTGCGACAAACAACAACTCATCGCTGTTGAAAATGATGATGTCGCGCCAGCGCAGGTGGCCCATTTCCTTGGCCTCAAACGCGCTCTTGGAAACTTCACCCATCGCCGCGTGTTTGAACGATTTTTGAATGTACGGCATTAAGTCGCCGCCATTGGCAGCCAACGCGGCACGCAACGCCATCTCCTTCAAGCCGCCGCCGGCAGGCAACAATCCGACGCCGACTTCCACCAGCCCGATATAACTTTCAAGCGATGCGACCACGCGATCCGAGTGCATTTGAAATTCGCAGCCGCCACCCAGCGCCATTCCATCGACAGCGGAAACCACTGGGATCATGCTGTATTTGAGTCGCTGCGAGGTGGTCTGGAATTTCGCAACCATCGCTTCGAATTCATCGAGCTTGCCGGCCTGCAATGAGGCCAATGCGCCTTTCAAATCCGCGCCGACCGCATAAGGGCCATCGGGTTGCCAAATCACCAGTGCCTTGTAATTGACTTCGGCTTCATCGACCGCGCGCAACAGGCCGTCGAGCACCTCCGGGCTGATCGCATGCATCTTGGTTTTGAAGGAGACAATGGCGATGTCGTCATGGCCTTTCGTGGTCCAGAGGCGCACGGCATCGGTTTCAAAGACGGTTGCTCCTTTATCAGCTTGTTCGCCCATCAACAATTGCGGATATAGCTGTCGCTGATACACCGGCAATGCCGAGCGCGGCACCATCTTGCCGGTTTTTGCAGAGTAGGATCCTTCCGCCGAATGTACGCCCTTCCGTCCATCCAGCACCCATGAGGGAAGCGGTGCCGAGGCCATGGTTTTACCGGCGGCGATATCTTCTGACACCCATTTCGCGATCTGTTCCCAGCCTGCCGCCTGCCACGTCTCGAACGGCCCCATCTTCCAACCGAAGCCCCAGCGTATTGCGCAATCTATATCGCGAGCCGATTCGGCGACACTGCCGAGATGCACGGCGATGTAGTGAAACACGTCGCGGAAAATCGCCCACAAAAATTGTGCTTGCGGATGGGCATTTGCACGCATTGCGGCGAATTGCTCGGCAGGATTCCGGATTTTCAACATGGCGGCGACTTCGTCGGAAATTTTGCCGGTGCCTGTCACGTAATCCTGTTTAGCGATATCGATGACCAGAATATCCTTGCCGCGTTTGGTGAAAAATCCGGCTTTGGTTTTTTGTCCCAGCGCGCCTCTTGCAATCAACGCAGTCAACACTTCCGGCGGCGCGTAATACTTGTGCCATGGGTCGCTCGGCAAATTGTCATCCATGGTTTTGAAGGTATGCGCGAGCGTATCAAGCCCGACCACGTCGGCAGTGCGATAGGTGGCACTCTTCGCCCGACCGATCGCCGGGCCGGTCAATGCGTCAACTTCATCGAAAGCCAATTTGAATTGCTGCGTGTGATACATGGTGGCCGCGATCGAGAAAACACCGATGCGATTCGCCACGAAATTCGGCGTGTCGTTGGCGCGGATCACGCCTTTGCCGACAGTGGTGGTCAGAAACGTTTCCAGCAAATCGAGAATCACCGGTTCGGTATCCGGTGTGGAAATTAATTCGACCAATTTCATGTAGCGTGGCGGGTTGAAAAAATGCACCCCGCAGAAACGGTGGCGCAGATTTTCCGGAAACACCTTTGATAATTCCGTGATCGACAGCCCCGAAGTATTCGACGCAAAAATCGCGTCCTTGCGGATATGCGGCGCCACTTTTTCGTAGAGCGACTTTTTCCAATCCATACGTTCCGATATCGCCTCGATCACCAGATCGCATTCGCCGAGCCACGCGAGGTGCTCGTCGTAATTCGCCGGCGTTATCAGCGTGGCTTTTGATTTGCTCGCGAACGGATCGGGCGATTGCTTTTGCATCGCATCGATCGCCTTGGTGACGATGCCGTTCTTCGGCCCTTCCTTGGCGGCGAGATCGAACAGTATCGATTTCACGCCCGCGTTGGTGAGGTGCGCCGCGATCTGCGCCCCCATGACGCCGGCACCGAGGACGGCGACTTTTTTGATATGGAAATTAGGCGTTGTGCGCAAGGGAGACTCCTGATTTGTCGTCATGGATGGGTGATAAAACCCTAGCACTGGCGGGCTTTTCCAGGCATTTATGTCTGGAAAAGCGCTACAGTGCTAGAGTTTAGCTCTTACTGTCAATCATGAATGTGTTGATCGATCCACTAACCGCCGTCAATCCACCGGCACCGGCCGGGGCTTGCGGTCGTCATCGACCGCCACATACGTCAACTGCGCTTCCGTCACCTTGACCACTTCGGTGCCGAAGCGCTGACGTTGCGCGTAGACCTCGACATCCACGGTCAGCGAGGTGCGACCGACCTTCACCACGTCCGCATAAAAACTGACGAGATCGCCGACCAGCACCGGCTGTTTAAACTGAAATGAATTCACCGACACCGTCACCACTTTGCCGCGCGCGCGCACCGTTGCGGGCACGCTGCCCGCCAAATCCACCTGTGCCATTACCCAGCCGCCAAAAATGGTGCCATGCGCGTTGGTGTCGGCCGGCATGGGAATGATGCGAATCACCGGCTGCCGATCCTTGGGCAGTTGAACAACTTCGCAGATTGGTTCGCTCACAGGTGGATTCACAGCGTGTGTCCTTTGTACATGTCATCGATGGCACCCGAGTATTTTTGCACGATCGCGCTGCGTTTCAATTTCAACGTAGGCGTGATAAAGCCGTTGTCGATGGTCCACTTTTCGCGCGCGATGGCGACTTTGCGGATACCCGCGTAACCGGGAAAATCCTTGGTCAGTTTGCCGATCCGCTGCAGCAGAAATTTCTCCGCTTTGTCGCGCTCCTTGCCATCGCCATTGAGCGACGGATTGATCTTCGCCTCGCTCGCCGTCTTCGCCCATTCGTCGTCGTTCAACACCACAATCGCCGACAAGTAGGGTTTCGCCTCGCCATAAACCAGAACCTGTTCATAGAGCGGATCCATCTGGATCGCGAGCTCCATATCCACCGGCGGTACTTTTTCGCCATTACCCATGACAATGATTTCCTTGATGCGGCCGGTAATGTGGATGAAGCCGTATTCATCGATCCTTACCTGATCGCCGGTATTGAGCCAGCCGTCGTCTGACAGCACGGCACGAGTGGCCTCCGGATTTTTCCAGTAACCCATCATGATGTTGGGGCCGCGCGCGTAAAGCACATTGTTTTCACCAAGCCGGGTTTCAACACCTGGTACGGCGGGGCCGACCGAGCTAGGTTCGTTTTTGTCGAGCAGATTCACGGCGATCAACGGCGAGGCTTCCGTCATGCCGTAACCCTGGCATACCGGCAGCCCAAGGCCGACGAATACTTTCGATACCGTCGGCGACAGCGCGGCACCACCCGCGACGGCGAAGCGCAATTTGCCGCCCAGGCGCGCGAGCAATTTCTCCGCCACCAGTTTTTTCAAGAGCGGCCACAACAGAAATGACCATCTCCATGGCCCGCGCCCGTGCCGATATTGAAACAGCGCCCAACCGGTTTCAACTGAGAAATCAAACAGCCTTCGCTTGGTCGGCGACGATTTTCTCAATTGATCATTGATCGCCGCGAGGAATCGCTCGTAAATGCGCGGCACCGAAAACATGATCGTCGGCTGGACGATTTTGAAATCCTCGGCCAATTGTGGAATCGAGCGCGAGAACACGATCGACGCGCCCGACACCACATTCAGGTAGTAGTCGGCGGTGCGCTCAAACATATGCGAGAGCGGTAAAAACGAGAGAAAGATATCTTCGGGAAAAACGTCGTAAACCGCGAGCCCCGATTGCACGTTCGACAGAATATTGCGATGCGAGAGCATCACGCCTTTGGGTTTGCCGGTGGTGCCGCTGGTATAAACGATGGTTGCAAGATCGGTCGATTTCACCGGCGGGCGATCATAACCGCCCGGCTCGCTGGACAGCCAGTCAGCCAATAATTTCAAGCGCGGCTCATCCGGATCATTGACCGGTTTCACGGTGAGGATGCGCTGCAATTGGCCGAGTTGATCGCGTACCGTTTTCAAACGCTTCCAGTGTTCTTCGCCATCGATGACCAGCAGTTTCACTTCCGCATCGTTCAAGATGAAGGCAACATTGTCGGGCCGGTCATCGACGAAGATCGGTACCGTTACCAGACCGTGCGCAAAGGCACCCTGATCGGCGACGATCCAGTTGATGCTGTTCTTCAGCATCACCGCGATACGCTCCCCGGCCTGCAAGCCCTCGCGACGTAAGCCTTCGCGCATGCGCGCCACTTGATCGCCGGCTTCGCGCCAGTCGATGCCTTTCCATTCCTTGGTCGAGGAAACAAACTCGCGGTACGCCGGCGCGTTCGGCGAAGTGCGGCAACGCATTGCGAATACATCTGCAATGGTGGCGGAATCGTCAAACATCAGGTAGCGGGTACCGCGCCGGTTTTGAAGTATCGATTCCGCCAAATCCGCGCTCCTGAAGTGGTGTTTACGTGCTCTGCTGCATCGCTCAGTTGGAAATTATACGGCGCGCATTGACGATTAAGACGCGCACGCGTTTCACGCGCAACAAGGTGAGATTGTTAATTGGCAGCGGCGTCCAAGGCGGATTGAATGCGTTCGGCAGTCGCAGGATGTGTGGCGAGGTAATCGGGAATGGTCGCTCGAGTCGAATCCTGGCGCGGCAAAGATACATCAGGACTTTTTTCCGCGTTGCCTGCATCGACGGGGGGCTTCTTCGATTTCCATTTTTCCCAGTCGTCGCGCGCAGGTTTGCTGCTGAGTCGATGCGCGCGCTCAAGTGCGTGCATCGCAGTCGCGAATGCACGCGGCGAGCGTCCGATTTTTTTTAGTAGTGCGAAGGCAAACACATCGGCTTCGCGCTCGTGATCACGCGAGTAGCCGGTGTGCGCGAGGACGGTAGGTGCGGTTGCGGCGAGCCCGGTGATCGCCGTCACATCACCATAAATCGCCATTGCCGCCATCGCCGTGATTGAGCTTTGCAACAGTTGCCGCAAACTGTGGCGATGCTGAACATGCCCCAGTTCATGCGCAAGCACGGCGGCAATTTCATCCATGCCCGGCATCGCCCCGACCAGTTCATCGGTGATCACCACCACGCCACCCGGCAGTGCCAACGCATTGGCGTCGATCCATCCGCCTTCGCGGAATTCCAGCCGGACTTCAACCGGCAATCCGGCTTCAATTCTCAGGGTGTCAAATAGGCCGGCGATTTCCTTTTGTTTCTCGCGAGGCAGTTTGGTCGGCTCAAAGACAATTTGATCGAGCGATTTCATGCCTTGTTCGGCGATTGGTTTCTCAATGCCATCGGGCATGCGTTGTGCGATCTCGCGCGCGGCGAAGGGAATGCCATAGAAGTAGCCAAGTGCCATCGACAACGCGATGCCCAACATCGCCGCGATTACAAAACCAATGTGGGATTCCAGTCGATGTGCGAGTGTGGCGTCCGCCCCCACTTGAAACGCTTGATCAACCCAGGCGTGCTCGTTGGTGACGGCAACAGCTCCGCCGGGAAATTCGATGCGCCTTGGTGCGCCACGCAATCTTGGCAACACCTTGACGTCGCCGCGAGGGT
Organism: Betaproteobacteria bacterium; assembly: GCA_043744315.1. Taxonomy (GTDB): domain Bacteria; phylum Pseudomonadota; class Gammaproteobacteria; order Burkholderiales; family Usitatibacteraceae; genus UKL13-2. The sequence continues at coordinate 16,886 of JAYTUX010000265.1, forward strand.
AATTAAGTGTCGCCAATCCCTCGATCGAAAGCGACACTACTCCCTCCAGAATATTCAGGTTCGCATGATGTCGCTTCGCTGAGCGTCCATCGTAAAAATCCACCGCGAGCGAGTGTCCGGTCATTGCGTCATCAAAGCGAAAGATCGATGTTGAAAAATTCGCCCAACTCTTCGCCGGTCGCACTGACGTTGGACGCAATGCCGGAAACGAATTGCTCGATCGGCACACTGGTCTCAAGTGCCAGACATTCAAGCCGATAACGCGCCGAGCGGATCACCGCCCATGGAATCGCAAGGCCGAACGAAAACAAGATAGCGAGCAAGTTCGTCAAGTACAACACCGCTAATTTGCGTGCTTTCAATGTGCTCACGAACGAAATGGATTCGCCGAGGCGCGTTTTATTGAAGACCAGATTCGCGGTGCGTGACTGGGAGTAGCCGATCATCATTGGCAGTACGCCGAAGTAAACGGTCACGATACCGAGAAAGATACCGACGCCCGCCATGATTTTGCCGAGCGTTGCGAGCATCGCGGACACGATGCCCACCGTGCCGGCGGCGACAATCAACAAGCCCGTCGTCAAAAAGAAAATCTTGTAGAAATCGCCGATGCTCGCCGACGTTGCAAACGTACTGGTGCCAAATTGTGAATGGTTCACATGCAAGCGCTTCAATGCACCCACCACATACGGGTACAGAAGCAGGAAGCTCGCCAACTGCAATCCCAACATAACGAAGTAAAAGGCGGGCGGTTGCGGGTTCGTTTTCGGGTCGAACACTGGCATAAAAAACGAAATCGCCAGCACCACGCCCATCGGCGCGATCGCTTTGAACACATCAAGATACGTTGCATGAAAGCGAAAGCGGATATTGCGGTAACTGGAATTGAACGCGTTGAACGCCATCGAGCGCGCGATGAACCAGGGTGCCGCCGCGAACAGCAGAATGGCGAGGACAATCGCCACCTGTGGCATGAAATGCGCAACGCCCGAATAGGTGGCGAACACGGCCAACGCAATCAGACGCCCCTTGAGAATGGCGATGGGGTTACCGTGATACTCGAAGTTCGCGTCGGCCACCCAGGTGTGGCCGTAGAAATAGCGTTTCTTTCGCACCTTCGCCCACGCCGAATAAATGCCCAGCGTGACAATCGTGAGAAACAGATTGACAATCCAGATACCGAAAAATTCGCCGGCGTTGCCGGTGAAACGGAACAGATGTTTTTCCGGCCCGGTTGGCGCGTCTGGCATTGCCGACTGAATCGACTGGGGCAAAATCGTCTCCGCATTAGGCACTGCGCCCGCTCCGGAGGCGTTTTCCTGCGGATTGTCTTGCATGATCGCTCCCTGTCGCTCACGTTGTCCGGCTATTTTTCCATCGCCGATCGCGTGGCGATTGTCGGCAATATCGACTTGTCGAGTCTATTGCAGTTTTAGTGCTTGCAGACGACGGAAAATGACTTAGGGCGATTTTTTTCGCGGACTCACATACATCGTAATATCCGCATGCACGACGATATTGCCGTGCGTGTCCGTGATGTCCACGGCAACAATCACGTCGCGCGCCGGACCTTCAGCAAAATCACTCGCTGTGGCCTCGCCCACCAGATCGGTTTCGCATTTCTTCAGATATTGCACCGTCATGGCTTTCGGCAACCATCGCATGCTTGACGGCAGGCTCGCCTCAATCATCGTGCCTGCGCACATCTCGGCGAGATTGCATGCGGCGATCGCGTGCACGGTGCCAATATGGTTGTGCACGGCGCGTCGCTTTTTCATGCTGATGCGCGAGTAGCCCGGTTTTAGTTCCTCGTAGCGCGGCGCGATAGTAGAGAAATATGGAACTTTCCAGCATAGGATGCGCGAGTAAAGCCATTTGCCGAACGGTCTATGTTGAACTTTCAACCACAGTGAGAGTGCTTGATTCATGTTGGCCTTCGATCAAATTGTTTGCCAACCCGCATCAGCCGCAAACCGTGCGCCAAATTTCTGCTCAAGGGTTTTCATTTCCGCCAACAATTTCTCTTTGCCGGCCGCGCGCAAATAATTGATCGGCCCGCCGCGATGCGGGGCGAATCCGGTGCCGAAGATCACCCCGGCGTCGCAGAGATCCGCGTCGGCAACGATGCCCTCACGCACGCACGCGACGGCTTCGTTGACGGCAGGTAACGTCATGCGCATCCACAATGGCGCGAGATCACCGCCGCCACCGGCACCCGACTTCTGCGCTCGTCCATTGACCCACTTGTAAAAGCCCTCGCCGGTTTTTTTGCCAAGTTTTTTCGCGGCGACCAGTTCCTGAATTTTCTTAGGCTGCGGGCCACCGGGTTTTGCCAACTCTTTGCCAACGGCCAGCCCGACATCGAGCCCCACGGTATCTGCCAATTCGATCGGCCCCATCGGCATGCCGAATTCCTTGGCTGCGGCGTCAATGGTCTCGGCCGATATGCCTTCTTCAAGCATCACTTGCGCCTCGGTCATGTATGGCGTGAGGATACGATTGACGAGGAATCCCGGCGCAGATTTCACGGGCAGCGGCAGCTTGTCTATTTTTTTTACGAACGCTTGCGATGCGACCATAATATCGGCAGCCGTTTGCGGGCCCTGGACAATTTCCACCAGCATCATTTGTGCGACCGGGTTGAAGAAATGAATGCCGACCAATCGCTCCGGGCGTGCCAATCCTTGCGAAAGTTCCTGCAAGGGAATCGACGACGTGTTGCTCGCAAGGATCGCGGTGGGTTTCAGTCGCGGTTCCAGTGTCGCGTAAAGTTTTTTCTTGATCTCGGCGTTTTCGATGATCGCTTCGATCACCAGATCGCAATGATTCGCACCGTCGCCGGTCACATCCGGAACCAATCGATCCATTGCGGCCTGAATGAGGTGCGGTTGTTTCAGACGTTTCTTGAACATCTCAGCGGCGCGCTTGATCGCCGGCGCGATACGCGCGTGATTGAGATCTTGCAGCGTCACCGTGAATCCCTTCAACGCGCACCACGCAGCGATGTCACCGCCCATCACGCCGGCGCCCACCACATGCACATGTTTGATGGCGCATTCGCCGGCGCCAAGACCCTTCAGCCGATCCTGCAACTTGAATATGCGGATCAGGTTTGCCGTGGTCGGATGTTTGGAAATCCCCGAAATGGAATAGGGATGATCCTGCGGTACCTTGCGTGGATCGCCATCGTAATTCAACCACAAGTCGACAATCGCGTAAGGCGCCGGGTAGTGGTCCTTGCGTGCGCGTTTCGCGACTTGTTTCAGGGAGGCACTGGCGACGAAATTGCGCACGATGGGCCAATTTGTGATCGCGTGTTTGAACGCGGGTTGATGCGGCGCCGGCGGCTTGGTGAGCAGCATTTTCGCGGCGTTCGCGAAATGCCGGCGCGGCGTCAGTACATCTACGAGTCCCATTGATTTCGCGCGGCGGCCATCGACGGCACGACCGGTCAGCATCAAATCCAACGCTTGCGCCGCACCGATCAGTGTTGGCATGCGTTTCGCACCACCCCAGCCGGGTACGATGCCGATCATCACTTCCGGCAAGGCCATTCTGGTCTTTGGGCCGTCGTCGGCGATGCGGTACTTACAGGCCAGCGACAACTCGGTGCCGCCACCCATGCAAAAGCCATGGATCAATGCGACCGTTGGAAATGGCAGAGCCTCGACTTGATCGAACACATCATTGCCGAGTTTGGTGAATGCGTAGGCTTCCTCTGCATTTTTCAGCGTGGTGAATTCATCGATGTCGGCGCCAGCGGCAAAACCGTTGTCCTTCGCGGATTGAATCGCGAGGCCTTTCGGCGGCTTCGTTTTCAACAGGGTACAAATGTCGGCGAGCTCGCGCAATGTCTCGCTGGAAAAAGTATTGGTCGAATCCCGGCTACCGTCGGGCTTGGCGCGGTCGAATGTGAGCCAGGCGATGTTGTCGGCCGCCGTTTCAAGGTGCCAGTGTTTCCAATTTGACATGCTGTGTTTCCCTTAATTTCGCTCACCCGTCAAATACGCTTTTGCGCATATATCAAACGGGCAAACACCATAGATGGACGCCCCCGGTTTGCCAAGCGATCATTTAGTGATGGAGAGAAGGTAAAGATTGCCGCCATAGATCCGGACTCTGTTTCAGGGATTACACCTGTTGTCCTTGATGGATTTTTGCTGGCCGGGTCCTTATCAGCACT
>JAYTUX010000266.1:0-5550 GCA_043744315.1 Betaproteobacteria bacterium
GCTTTTCAGGTAGTGGACGACATTCTTGATTGCGAGTCTAATACTGAGAAATTAGGCAAAACAGCTGGCAAGGATCAGGACGCAAACAAGCCCACTTACGTGAGTTTGATGGGTCTGGCACCTGCCAAACAATTTGCGTCCGAATTATTGCAAGGTGCCCTCGATGCGTTGAGTGGCTTTGGCGGCAATGCTGCGCGCCTTCGTCAATTGGCAGCATTCATCGTTGAGCGTCAGCATTAAGAAGTTGCACAAAAAACTCATGAATAAATATCCGCTGCTCGACAATATTAACGACCCCGCCGATCTACGCCGTCTGGATCGGCGCGATCTTTCAGCGCTCGCCAAAGAATTGCGCGAATACATCGTCGAATCGGTGTCCTCGACAGGGGGGCACTTTTCTTCGAATCTGGGCACGGTCGAGCTCACGATTGCACTGCATTACGTATTCAACACACCCGAAGATCGGCTGGTGTGGGATGTCGGCCATCAGACCTACGGCCATAAGATTCTCACCGGCCGCAAGGCCGGCATGCCCAAGTTGCGCCAGAAAGGCGGCATCGCCGGATTCCCGCGCCGCGAGGAAAGCATTTACGATACCTTCGGCACCGCCCATTCCTCGACCTCCATTTCAGCGGCACTTGGCATGGCGGTCGCGGCGCGTTTGAGTGGTTCCACGCGCAAAGCCGTGGCCATCATCGGCGATGGCGCGATCACCGGCGGCATGGCCTTTGAGGCGATGAATAACGTCGGCCGCGAAAATGTGATTGTCATCCTGAACGACAACGACATGTCGATTTCGGAAAGCATCGGCGCGCTTAATAATTACCTGTCCAAGCTCATGTCGGGGCGGTTTTACGCCACCACCAAGAAAACGGCCGAAAAAATTCTTTCCGCCACACCCACATTTATGGAAATCGCCAAACGTGTGGAGGAGCACGCGAAAGGCATGATTACGCCGTCGATCATGTTCGAGGAATTCGGCTTCAATTACACCGGGCCCATCGATGGCCACAATGTCGATGTGCTGGTCGATACGCTAAAAAACATCAGTAAGCTCGACGGCCCGCAGTTTTTGCATATCGCCACGCGCAAAGGTCAGGGCTACAAACTGGCCGAGGAAGACCCGATTCACTATCACGCCGCATCGGGAAAGTTCGATCCAAAAATCGGTATCGCCAAGCCGATGCCGATACCTGATGCAAAACCAAAGCCCACCTACACGCAAGTTTTTGGTGAATGGCTTTGCGACATGGCGCGCGCCGATAAGCGCATGGTCGGCATCACCCCGGCAATGCGCGAAGGCTCGGGCATGGTCAAGTTTTCACAAGAATTCCCCAACCGCTATTTTGATGTGGCCATTGCAGAGCAACACGCCGTCACGTTCGCCGCCGGTCTCGCTGCCGACGGCATGCGACCCGTGTTGGCGATCTACTCCACGTTTTTGCAGCGCGGCTACGATCAATTGATTCACGATGTGGCCATCCAAAATCTGCCAGTCGTGTTTGCACTTGATCGCGGCGGCCTGGTCGGTGCCGACGGCCCCACTCATCACGGCGCGTTTGATCTTTCTTATCTGCGTTGCATCCCAAATATCACCGTGATGACACCGGCCGATGAAAACGAATGTCGCCAAATGCTCTACACCGGCATGACGCTGGATTCGCCTTCTGCTATCCGTTACCCGCGCGGCACCGGCCCGGGCGCAGCCATCGAAAAAGAAATGACCGCGCTTCCCGTCGGCAAAGGCGTGCTGACACGCGAACTCAAAGGCTTCGATGCGAGACGTGTCGCCATTCTTGCATTCGGCTCGATGGTCAAGCCCGCCACCGATGCGGGCGAAGAACTCAATGCCACCGTGGCCAATATGCGCTTTGTCAAACCGATTGATCACGAACTCGTTTTCAAACTGGCCACAACGCATGACTACCTTGTCACTGTGGAGGAAAACGTGGTGATGGGTGGTGCTGGTAGCGCAGTGGCGGAATCGCTGGCGGCCCAAGACCTGAGCATTCCCATGCTGCATCTGGGTCTGCCAGACCAGTTTGTTGAGCACGGCGATCCAGCCACGTTGCTTGCCGACTGCGGCCTCAACCGCGACGGCATACTTAAGTCCGTCCGCGCATGGCTACTGCGCACATCGGTCTCGGACGCGACAAAAAAAGCCGTTAGCTAAATTCGTTTTGCGGCAACACAATCTCCAAACTGTTAATCAGGTAAGCACAATGAAATTTTATTCAATTAATTTTGCAGCCGGCTTAGCTATCGCCGCATTGTCCCCCACCGCCCTCGCGCAAACACCGCCACTAGCTACCTCTGGCTGCGAAAAACCGACCATGCCGGATGCAACCAAAAAACTTGTCGCGGCGGAAACCAACGCGTTCGTCCGCTCGCTGGACACATTCAGAAATTGCGTGCAAGCATTTTCTGAAAGCCAGAAGCTGATCGCGGCGACCAAACAAAAGGAAGCCGAGGCCCTCAAAGCATCCGCGCTAGACGCATCGCAAGCGGCAAATGCGGCGGCTGCGGCGGCAAACGCGGCTGTCAAAGACTACAACGCGTTTTCCGAGCAGGCGAATAAAATCGTGACTCCAAAAGAAACGGCGGACGCACCGAAGAAAGCCATCGAAGCCCCGGCACCTCGGCCCCAGCGTGGTTATTGAGGCGGTTATTGATTGATTATTTAGGAAAATCCCATGTTCAAACCTTTCGCCATCATTTTATCGCTCGGGTTCTCGGCCAATATCGCCGCGCAGGCACCAACACCGCCAGCGCCGGCTGCGGCTTCTGCCGCATCTACCGCCGCGCGACCCACCCACAAGTGTATGAAGCCCGAGCAACCGGGACGACTTGCCTCCAACAATCAGCTCAAATCGTTCAACAATGACGCGAAGCTTTATCGCGAATGCCTGCAAGCTTTCGTGAACGCGCAGGCAGAGCTGGTTAAATTTCACACTGAAATCGGCAACAGCGCAGTCAAGGAATACAACGACTACGTGACCGAACACACCAAGAAGAAGGAAGACGAAGGAAGTGCCGCCAAGTAGAGTGGCAGTTCGTTTCAGAAATTTCGACAAATAAATGTAGGACGATACTTGACGGCCTTCACAGGCCGTTTTACCTTCAAGCACCGCGCCAGATCTTGCCTTTGGATTGTTTATTCGAGGTCACTGCTTCGCGCCGTTTGGCGCTGTTTCTCGCTTTTTTATCGCGCAGCCAAAAAATCCACCAGCCGATCAATCTCCGCATCCAGTTCGCGCTTGAATATTGTTGCCGCAGCACCCGATGGTTTTCGCAATGCATAGCCGATCTTCACCTGCATCCGGCCCGTCGCGTTAGTCTCCACATTGCCCCAGCCGATCACATCATCACGCCACAGTAAGGGCAACGCGTAGTAGCCCAGCTTGCGTTTTGCGACGGGCGTGTAGGCTTCAAACCGATAGCGCCAGCCCCACAAATGTTCAAATCGCGGCCGATCCCACACCACCGGATCGAACGGCGCGAGCAATCGCACCTTGTCGTCACTGTTCGCTGACATCGATTCTTTTGCCGGCCACACGTAGGTCACGTGATTAATTTTTTCGACCCGCAGCTCACCACGCTTGATCATCAATTCAAGCCGCTTCACGCAATCCACGCCCGGCCTTGCATCGCCCATCACGCGCGCAAATCGCATCAAAGAGCGCAGCGGCAGCGGCGCATAAAGGTTGATCATCAGCCGCACCAAACCATCGGCACGCGCATTACTCGGGAGTGCGCGCGCGGCCTTGGGCGCGGCGGCGTAGATGCGGATACCGGCGTCCCGTCGGTGCACATGAACGCGGCCTTCGCGATGCAGGCCCTCAAGCAGCATTGTGGTCGCCGATGAACTTCCGCCCCAACCATTGACGCGCCTGCCACTGCTTAACGCTTTTTCCAGATCACGCGGGTGGGCGTATTCGTGTTCCCTCAAATAGCGCAACACCGCGCGGCGCAACGACGCATGCTCGGCCATAAAATCACGCCAGCCCGGCGATACAGCACGCGGATGCAGCAGCGCCAATTCATCGCGATGGAAAAACCCATAGTTGTAAATACTGTCTTCAACCAGAGGCAGCGCAGCGTATTGTTTTTCCAGATCATCGGCGCGGTAGTTTTTGACGCGATGACGCAGGATCAGATCTTGCGCTCGAGCAGGTGCGCGAATCGGATCGGCTTGCAGATAACCCAGCTTCTTGACGGCATCGACAAGCGGGCGTGGCGAAAATAACGAACGCGTGACGGCGTAGCGCCGCAACACATCCAGCGTAACGGGCTGCGTCGTCACTTGACCGTATTCTTATCCTGCCCGAACAAAATCTTCTTCTGCGCGTTAGTCATTACCGTCTGCGCTTCCGGGCGCACTTCCTTGGCACGTGCATACGCGCGACTCGTCGCCGGGCGTGCCTTAATAGCGGCGTGCCAGCGCGCCAGATGCGGAAAGTCGTTCATGTCCTGCCCCTGATTTTGCGGAATGATCCAAGGGTAGGAAGCCATATCGGCAATCGTGTATTGTTTGCCGGTGATAAACGCGCGATCAGCCAGACGCTTATTCAATACGCCATATAAACGCGACGTTTCTTTCACGTAGCGATCAATGGCGTAGGAAATTTTTTCAGGCGCGTAGTTGTTGAAGTGATGATTCTGACCTGCCATAGGGCCCAAGCCGCCCATTTGCCACATCAGCCATTCAAGTGTTTCGACCTGCCCGCGCAAATCTTTGGCGATGAACTTGCCGGTCTTGCCGGCCAGATAAAGCAAAATCGCGCCCGACTCGAACACGCTGATCGGTTTTTTACTATCGAGCGGCGCACGATCAATAATTGCCGGCATACGATTGTTCGGCGAGAACTTTAGAAAATCGGGATTGAATTGCTCGCCCGTGCCGATGTTCACGCCCTTGAGCACATACGGCAATTTCGCTTCTTCTAGGAACAGCGTGATCTTGTGGCCATTCGGGGTCGGCCAGTAATAAAGTTCAATCATTGTTTTTTCCTTGGTCATTTACCAAATGCATTCACTGCCGCACGTTTATATTGATCGGGCCATTCTAGCGTGTCGCCCAAAGCCTGCGCCGCATGGCGCGGCCAATATGGATCGCGCAGCAAGGCGCGCGCGAGGAACACACAATCGACGTCACCATCGGCGATGATTTGTTCGGCCTGTACGGGCTCGGTGATCAACCCAACCGCGCCGGTGGCGATGTCGGCACCCGCGCGGATGGCACGCGCAAACGGCACCTGATAGCCGGGGCGAATCGTCATTTTGGCGTCATGGACGTTACCGCCAGATGAAACATCGATCAGATCAATGCCGAGCACCTTGGCACGTTTGCAGAACTCAATCGATTGATGGACATCCCAGCCGCCCTCTTTCCAATCGCTTGCCGATATGCGCAGCATCACGGGCAACTGTGCGGGCCAGATTTTACGTACCTCAGCGCACACCTGAAGGGGAAAGCGCATGCGGTTTTCCAATGAGCCGCCGTATTCGTCGGTACGCAGATTGGATAACGGCGACAGGAATTCGTGGATC
>JAYTUX010000267.1:0-1738 GCA_043744315.1 Betaproteobacteria bacterium
TGATTTGAGCGCGACGAGTGCGTCGAGTACCAGCAGTCGATTGCCGAAGTCCAAACTCGCTGTCGGCTCGTCGAGCAACAGACACTTCGCTTCTGACGCTAACGCGCGCGCAATCAGCACGAGTTGGCGCTCGCCGCCGGACAGTTCGGCAAAATCGCGTTCGGCGAAATCGGTCATCGAGACTTGTGCGAGCGCGTCGAGTGCAATCCGCCGATCGCGGGAACCGGGTCGACCAAGCCAACCCAAGTGCGGTGCTCGTGCCATTTCAACGACAGCGATCACGCTGAAATTGAACAAGCTGGCGGCAACCTGTGGAACGTAGGCAACCCGTCGTGCAATATCGGCGGCACGCATCGCGGCGACCGACTGCCCATCCAGTTCAATGTGCCCGGCCAACGGTTCGAGCAGCCCCAGCACGGTGCGGAACAGGGTGGTCTTGCCGCACCCGTTGGGACCGAGAACGGCGAGCGCTTGGCCGGCGGTGATGTCGATCGAAATTCGTGAAGCGATCGTACGCCGCGGGTAGCCGATTGACAGATCGCGTAGCGAGATCAAGCTCATCGCGCCTGCCGGAAGGTCGCCGCCATCAACCACAGAAATACTGGCGTGCCGATCGCCGCGGTCAATACACCCGGCGGAATCTCGATTTGCGCAACGCTACGCCCGATGGTGTCGACCACCAGCATGAACGTTCCGCCCAGCAGCATTGATACCGGTAGCAGCCGCGAAAACTCGGCACCGACCAGCAACCGCACGGCGTGCGGCACCACCAAGCCGACCCAGCCGACGATGCCGCAGATGGCTACTGATGCGGCCGTCATCAATGTTGCGCAGACGATGACGATCAGCCGCAAGCGACCGGTGTCCTGGCCGAGGGCGCGGGCCTCGTCGTCCGGTAGTGCCAGCAAATTGATGCGCCACCGGAGTGCGATCAACGGCAAGCTGGCGAGCAGAATGACGGGAAGGGCAACTGACAGATCATTTCGCGTGACGCTGGCAAAGCTACCGAGCAGCCAGTAGGTGATCGCAGGCAACTGGTTATACGGGTCGGCGAGATATTTAGTGAGCGCGATGCCAGAGCCGAGCAGGGAGCCGATCACGACGCCAGCCAATACCAGCGTCAATACCGGGTCATGCGCGCCGGGTTTTGATGCAAGGCGATTGCCAATGACGTAAATCGCGGCGACGGCGACCAGCCCGCCAGCAAAGGCGAACCCCGCAACGGCCGTTACGGGAACAGCGAGAAAAATCGCCAGCACCGCGCCGAGCGCAGCACCGCTCGACACGCCGAGGATATCGGGCGACACCAGCGGATTGCGAAACAGGTTTTGATAGGCCGCGCCCGCTGCTGCGAGTGCCGCGCCGACGGTGAACGCAGCGACAATGCGAGGTGCGCGGATATCCGCAACGATCGAATAGGTGCTGGATGGCTCTGCCTTCGAGCCGAGCATCGCCGCAAGTACACTGAATACCTCACCCACCGGGATGTTCATCTGCCCAACCAGCATCGCCGCCGCGATGACTGCGACACCGGCCACGCTGGAGGTGGCGAGTACCATTCGGTAGGCATTGGTCGATATGATTCTCATCTGCGAAGTATATCGACTGACTTACACCCAACGCCTCGATTGGAATCGATTCGGGTAGCCAATGACCGCTACAATTCACGTTGCCGCGCTGCGGCATAGGCGATTCCCAACAACAGGAGACCGGGAGAATGTACGATTTATCAAGGCGG
>JAYTUX010000268.1:0-5543 GCA_043744315.1 Betaproteobacteria bacterium
CGCTCGGAAAAAAGCGGCACCCTCGACGCCGCGCGCGACTGGGTCATCACCGGGCGCGAGCGCCACGTCGGCACCGCCCGCGAGGGCAATCTCCCATTCGCGCGTGGCAGCGGCAAGCGATCCAAGTTTGAGTTCGGCGCATGTCCGGCGATCACTTGCGAAGGAAGGTTTGCACGATTGCCGCCAACGCGTTCTCCATTGATAAACGTATTGTTGTTGACAATCGTCGCACCCGGCACATGGTTGCGGTAATGCGACGGTGCCACGATCGACGTGTGATCGCGCGGCAGATGGTTGACGCGGCGAAGGTAATCGATATTGGTCGTGTAGCGAGGAATGTAGTACTCGCGCGGCGCGAGCGGAAACCAACCCACGGCCGGGCCGGAGCCGATTGTCAATTGCGCACCGCGGCTACCGAACCACGCAACCAGTGCGGGCGCATAAACCGGGCGGCGGACATACGTGCCCGGCCACCAGCACCAGCGTGAACGCACCTGCACCCAGCGCCCATAGTGGAAGGGCGCGAACCCCCATGGCGCGTCATCGATCCAGGTCCAACCCCACGGTTGCACGTAGTTCCAACGTCCATAGCGGTAAGGTGCCCAGCCGGCAATCAAGACGCGCGGCGCCCACAGGCGACCATATTCGCGATCATCGATCCATTCACCATTGGCGTCGAGATCTTCGTAGCCGGTCATGTAAGGCGAGACAGTGCCGTCGCGTGAATCAGGACTCACGGCACGTGCGTAACGTTCGTGTACGCGATCCCATTCGCGGTCGCGAATATCCGCCCAGCGGTCGAAGTTCGTTTCGCTCAAGCTCTCGAAACGAAAATCGGTCGCGCTGCCGCCATCGTTCATGCGGGCGCTGAATTGCTTTCCGGCGTCGATGGCGAGACGCGTATCGGTGCCATTGATGCCCTCGAATCGCGCACGTCCCGAGAAAACGGCGATGCGACTTTCGCGACTGCCGGAGTTGGCCCCGGCACGTCCATCCATATCGGCATCGATTCGGTAGCGGCCATTGCCATTGAGGATGAATCGGCCTTGCGGCGTATCGATTTTCACCAAGTCATTTCCGTCAATTTCGCCCGACGCCCGCAGGCGCACATGAATCGAGCCGCGTTGCAGGTAACCCTGCACGACATCATCTTGCAGTGCCACGATATCGAGCACGCTGTCGTCATCGAGGCGAATCGCGGAAGGGCCGATGCGCACTTCAGCGCGCGATCTGGCCTCGGTCCACAGCGAATTTTCACTCGTTACCGGATAATTGAGTTGTGCCTTCTGCCAGCCGCCATCGCGTTCGCCATGAAACGACACTTTGCCTTCGAGCAAAGTTATACGACCTACGCGGGCCGGCGGATCCGCCCATGCGGCGGCGCTGAACAAACTTGCTGCGATGCACAAACCGCGAAACAATAATGGCGCATTCATGGGCAATTCCATATTTAAAGACGGGTCGTAGCAGAAACAACGATTGGCGGCGACGGCAGGTTGACCGCAGGCTTGACGCGGCGGTAGTTTTTACCGGCGGCAACATCATCTGCTCTTGCTGCCGAAAACCTGCGTTTCGTGAGAAGATTAATGCTTCGGCATTGGCGCTAAGTGCGTCCTTGATCGGACTCGGCCGTTAAAAAGCGTTGATTCCATTTCCGGTCCCAGCGTCAACGCATGTTTGCTACGATTCTGGTTAACCCATCTTTCTTAAAAAGAGTGACGCGATGGATTTGAAAACAGTTTTCACGAAAACCGCCAAGGGCGTCACACAAGTCAATCAGAAAAAGCAGTCGCTGTCGCGCGACTTGATGAAGATTCTGAAATCCATTGACGGCAAGTCGGATGTGACGGTGATTTCCGAGAAAGCCGATTACCCCGTGCCATCGCTGGAGAAAGCGCTGACGGCGCTGCAAAAGGAGGGCTACATCAAAGTTTTCGAAGTGCGCCAGGAAGTTCCGCTGTCGGATTTCGGTGCTGGCGATGACGACGATTTCGATTTTACTGCACCGAAAAAAGCGGCAGCGGCCGCGCCGAAAATCGATTTTAGCGCCACTGCCAGCTTCAAGCCTTCGCAATATCGCTCGCCGGCATCGGCCGATCAGGTCGAGCGTGCCATCGCGCCGGCACCGGCACGCGAGGTCGCGCCGCCGAAACCTGACCCCGCGATTGAAGCCGCGCTCGCTGCCGCGCGCGAAAAGGCCCAGGCGGAAGCCCGTGCCAAAGCCGAACGCGAAGCGCAGATCCGTGCACGCCTCGAAATCGAGGCGCGCTCCAAGCGCGAGGCCGAGCAGCGCGCGATGGAAGAAGCGAAACGGGCGCAATTGGCCGCTGAGCGCGCGCGACTCGATCTTGAAACCAAAGTTGCCGCCGAAAAGAAACAGAAGGATTCAATCTCCGACACCCGCGATCGCCTCACGCGCGAGCAAATGGAAAAGGAATCGCAGCATCAACGCGCACTTTCTGAAGCACGTGCGAAAGCGGAAGCAGAAGTAATGGCGCTCGCGCAGGCACGTGAAAAAGCGGAAGCCGAGGCAAAGGCACTCGCTGCGGCACGTGAACAGGCTGAGGCGGCGGCGAAGAAACAACAAGCGGAGCTGGACGCCGCTCAGCGCGAATTGCGCCATCAGCTAAAAGAGGAGATCGAGGCAAAAATCCGCGCCGAAATGGCGGAAAAAATGTCGGTGGACGTCGAAGAGGGTGGTCGCGCGGAAGTCGAGGCCGCCATCATGGAAGAGGCGCGCGAAGAAGCACGCACCATGCTCGAGCAACGATTGCAGGAGGAACGCGAATCGCTGACACGTGCCACCGCAGACGCGACACGTACCGCCGAGGAAGCGGCCAAGCGCATGCTGGCGGAGCAGGAAACCCGCATCCGCGCCGAAATGGAAGCGCAGATTGCCGCCATAACGGCGGAGAAAAATCGCGTGGAGATCGAAGCCAGAAAAGCGGCCGAGGCGCAGGCCGAAATGGCCGCGAAGGCGGCCGCCGATATGGCAGTCCGCTTGAAGGCAGAGGAGGACGCGCGCAAGGCGGCCGAAGCCGAAGCCGAGAACCGCAAGAAACTGGATGTGCAAAACCGTTTGCGCATGGAAGCGCGCGCAAAAGAAGAAAGCGAAGCCCGCGCCAAAGCCGATGCTGAAATGCAGGCCAAATTTGCGGCCGAAAAGGAAGCAAAAATTCAGGCGCAGGCGCGCGCGTTGATTGAAGCGGAAATGCGCGAGAAATCGGAACGCGAAAACCAGCTCAAGTTTGATACAGAGCGTCAGGCGCGCGAGGAAGCGGAAAAGAAAGCCGCCATTGAGGTCAGGGCGCGCGAGCAGGCTGCGAAAGTGGCAGCGGAGCATGCCGAAGCGCGTGAGAAAGTTGAGCGTGAGGCAGCGGGAAATCTTGCGGAGGAGCGCCGCCTGGCCGAAGCACGCTTCGCCGACGAACGCCTCGAAGCGGAAGCGAAACTCAATGTCGAGCGTGCGGCACGCGCGAAGGCGGAGGAAAAAGCTCGCGCCGAGGAAGAGGCAGAAGAGCGCCAGCGAGCAGCACAGGTCGCGCGCCTCAAAGAACTCGCCGACCAGCACGAATATGAGCAGTCTCAGGGTCTTGAAACCGATGCGGTCAAAAAGACCAAACGCTATAGTCGTAAAAAGGGCGTTAGTCCGGTGCGCCTTCTGGTTGGCGGCACGTTATTCCTATTGATTGGTGCCTTCGTGGCCATTCACTTTTGGCCGCAGGGTGCCGCCAATGCGCGTTTCGACAAAGCACTTTCAGAGTGGATACACGATGATGCCTCGTCGAGCGGAATGCGCTTGTCGCTGCTTCCCAGGCAGATCGTAAAAATCGATCAATTGGCACTTGGAAAGGTGCTGGACGCGAAGGCAACCAGCGGCAAGATCTACATGGATGTGTGGCAATTGTGGGGCGGAAAATTCAATATTGACGTCCTCGAATTGTCCGGCGTGACCATTTCAGCCGACGCGTTGCCGCGAGCGTTGAATTGGGCACAGGCGGAAAACCGCGGCAACGGCGTGCAAATTGGCAAGATCTTGCTGCGTAGTGCGAAAATCGAAGTCAAGGGAGTCGCGATCGGTGATTTTGATGCCGATATTTATTTTGACAAGGTCGGCAAAATTGTCAGAGCCAGCGCAAGGGCAAAAGACGGCAAGTGGACGCTCGACATGTCGCCCAACAAGTCAGAGTCTGCCGAAGGTGCCGCTGCAGCTGCCGGTGTGGGAGACGGTTTTGGCGAATGGGCTGTCGATTTTTCCGCACGCAATCTGGTATTGCCGATGGGTGCAGCGTTGCCGTTCGGTTCGGTTACGGCAAAAGGCACCATGTCGAAATCAGGCATGACGTTCCCGCAGGTCGAAGCCAAACTCCTCGAAGGTTCCGTTGCCGGCAGCCTTAAGATTGATTGGAAGCAGCAAGTTTCTTATTCCGGCGAATTCACTGCTGACAAGATCAAGATTGAGCAATTAACGGAAATATTCACGCGCGATGTCGCGTTGCATGGCCGGATGGAAGGTCAGTTCACCGCTTCTGGCAGCGCACCGACGATCGGCGAATTGATGGATAAGCCGGTGGTGCAGGGTGTCTTCAACGTCAAGGATGGTTCAATCGGCAACGTCGATCTTGTGCAAGTCATGCGTTCGCCAGGCAGCGTTGGAGGACAATCCAAGTTCGCAGAACTTAACGGGCAATTGCGCATCGCCGACGGTGTGATTCATTACGAAAAATTGAAGCTGACGGGTGGAGTGTTGATCGCAAATGGCGCGGTCAATGTTTCATTGGCCAACAGCAATTTGTCGGGCAGCGTCAGCGCGGAAATCCGCTCGTCGGTTGCACAGGATCGCGGTACCTTTATTGTCACCGGAAAAACTTCGCGGCCGGCACTGAAACGCGGGGGCTAGTTGGCGGAAATTGCCGCGCGCAGCGCCGACGTTCCTCCCGCCACTCAGCCTGGTGCCGAAGCAAAACGCAACCCGCGAGACCTGAAAAAACTCGCGGCGCTGATTCGCTTTATCGCGCCGTACAAGGTTCGTTTTGCGATCGCGATGGTGGCGCTGGCGCTCGCCGCGTGCAGCATTCTGGCCATTGGCCAGGGGTTGAAACATGTCATCGATCGCGGCCTTTCGGGCGGCGACACCAGCACGCTCGATGGCACGCTTTTCATGCTGCTCGCGGTGCTGGTGGTGCTCGGCGCCTCCACCTTTACGCGCTACTACCTCATCAACTGGGTGGGCGAGCGATTCATCGCCGACATCCGCCGCGCCGTGTTTGATCACATACTCGAGCTCTCGCCCGCCTTTTTTGAAACCACGCGCACCGGCGAAGTGATTTCGCGCATCACCAATGACACCACGCTGCTCGATGCGGTCGTCGGCGGCGCGTTCTCGTGGGCGCTGCGCAACATTGTCCTGTTTATCGGCGGCATGGTGATGTTGCTTATCACCAGCACCAAGCTCACTTTGCTGGTGTTGGCGGGCATCCCCTTGGTACTGGTGCCAATATTGTTGCTGGGCCGTCGGGTGCGGGAACTCTCGAAAGAAATGA
>JAYTUX010000269.1:0-1736 GCA_043744315.1 Betaproteobacteria bacterium
AAGACCGGGCAATGGTCGTCGATCATCAACGTCGCTTCGATTGCCGGCAGCATCAAGGGCATTGCGAACCGCTTTGTCTACGGCACCACCAAGGCGGCCGTGGTCGGGCTGACCAAATCGGTGGCGATGGACTACGTCAAGCGCGGCGTGCGCTGCAACGCCATCGGCCCGGGCACGGTAGACACGCCCTCACTCGGCGACCGCATCAATGCGTTTGACGACCCGGTGCAGGCGCGCAAGGATTTCATCGCGCGCCAGCCGATGGGTCGCCTAGCAACGGCGGACGAGATTGCGCCGCTGGTGGTCTACCTGGCTTCTGACGAATCAGCGTTTTGCACCGGCAATGTTTACTCCTGCGACGGTGGCATGACCATTTAACTGCGCGATTCACTGCGCAATTGACTGCACCGCACTGCACGATTTGATTTTGCGTTTTTCGTTTCCTCAGCACTCCCCTCCACTCACGAAAGGTAAAACATGAAACTCCTGCGCTACGGCCCTGCTGGCCGCGAAAAACCCGGCATGCTTGACAAGGACGGCAACATTCGCGACCTGTCCAACGTCGTTGGTCAAATTGGCTGGGATGAAATCTCGCCAAAAGGCCTCGCCAAGCTAAAGAAAATCAAACCGGAGTCGCTGCCCATCGTCAAAGGCAATCCACGCCTGGGCGTGCCTTACACCGGCATTTCCAAATTCATTGCAATTGGCCTGAACTACTCGGACCATGCCAAAGAAACCAATATGCCGATCCCGGCCGAGCCGATCCTGTTCAACAAGTGGACCACTTCAATCTGCGGCCCAAACGACGACACCGTCATTCCGCTGGGCTCAACGCAAATGGATTGGGAAGTCGAGATCGCCATCGTCATCGGCACCAAGTGCAAAGAGATCAAGGAAGCCGACGCCGGCAAATACATTGCCGGTTACTGCGTCGTCAACGACGTGTCCGAGCGCCACTTTCAGCTCCAGCGCGGCAGTCAATGGGATCGTGGCAAAGGCTGCGATACCTTCGGCCCGATTGGCCCGTATCTGGTCACGCAAGACGAAGCCGGTGACGAGCAAAACCTCGACATGTGGCTCAAAGTCAACGGCCAGATGATGCAGCAGGGCAACACCAAGACGATGATCTTTTCGTGCAAAAACATCGTGGCCTATTGCAGCCAGTACATGACGCTCAACCCGGGCGACATCATCACCACCGGCACGCCGCCTGGCGTGGGCATCGGCAAGAAGCCGAATCCGATTTTTCTCAAGGCAGGCGATGTAGTGGAGCTGGGTATCGAGAAGCTTGGCCATCAGCGCCAGGAAGTCAAAGCGCATCCTTAATGCAGTTGATGCATCAACAATACAGCGCGGCCAAGCACCGCGCTGGTTTTTAACCGGCAATCACAGGAGACAAACATGCAACGCAGAACGCTCATCAAAATGGTGTCCGCACTGGCAGCCGCCGGTGCGCTGCTCGGCGCATCGGCCAGCGCCGTCGCCCAGGCCTATCCCAACCGCCCGATCCAGTTGATTGTGCCCTGGGGCGCAGGCGGTGGCACTGACCAGACCGCGCGCATCATCGGTACTCTGCTGGAAAAAGAATTGGGTCAGCCGGTCAACGTCGTCAATCGCACCGGCGGTAGTGGCGTGGTGGGACACGCGGCGATTGCCGAGGCCGCGCCTGACGGCTACACCATCGGCATGATCACGGTTGAGATCACGATGATGCATCACACTGGCCTGACCAAGCT
>JAYTUX010000270.1:0-5511 GCA_043744315.1 Betaproteobacteria bacterium
CTTCGGGGTTTCCCCAAAATTCACTATTACTGCAAGGAGTTTCAAATGAAAAAACTAATTATCTCGGCTGCGATGGCGGCAATGTTTGGCGCGATGGCATCCCCGGTGATCGCCGCAACGGCGTCGAACAATTTCAACGTGTCGGTGAGTTTGACCTCACAGTGCCGTCAAACCAATACCGGCACGCAAACAGTTGATTTCGGCACCTACACTGCCTTTCAAGCCGGCGTGCAGGCCTCGGTTGCCAGCGCGAACCTGACCTTTG
Organism: Betaproteobacteria bacterium; assembly: GCA_043744315.1. GTDB lineage: Bacteria > Pseudomonadota > Gammaproteobacteria > Burkholderiales > Usitatibacteraceae > UKL13-2. Next base: position 266 of record JAYTUX010000270.1, read on the forward strand.
AATGCACTCGCGGTTTTTCGCCGGTCTCGTCGGCGTTTGACACTGTTCTTGCCGACAGTACGGCAGCAGGCGTAGGTGTTGTGCAGGGCCTGCAATATGCCCTGACTGCTGCCGCACCGACTACCATCGCGGGTACTGCGGCGTCCTCCGCAACCATTGGTACGGGTGACACCAAAACCTACGTGGTTTCAGGATCAATGCCCGCCCTTCAAGCCGGCGCTTGCGCCGCCGCAAGCTGCGGCCCGACGACTCAACTGCGTACGTTGATCGTCACGTTCTAATAATCGCCAATGCAATTGCGGCCTCTCAATTGTGTCCATGCCCGCGCGCTGTCGCAAGGCGGCGCGTTTGCGCTGAAAGCCGGCGTTGCGATTACGCTTGGCCTTTGGACACTTGAGGGGTTTGCGGCGCAAGCGAATAATACGTTTGAGGTGCGCGTCCGGCTTCAACAGGCCGGGGACTTTCCGCCACCGAATCCGATACCGCCAATTCCGACGCCTCCTCCGCCTGCACCACCGGCGCCATCTGTCCCCGGCGGCGGTAGCGGAAATGCGGGTAATGGTCTTTGCCTGAATACGACGAGCGCGGACAATTTCGGTGCCCGCGCGACAGTCGTTTGTTCAACCGGCGCGTTGGTCGATCTATCACCAGGTCGTAGTGAGAACCCATGGATTCCAATGCATGGTGGCGCTTTCCGCTACGTTACGCAGGTGTTCTGGAATGGTGATTGGATTGAAAGCATTGACGATTCAGCGGGGACCGGAACCGTTACGTCTTGGCGGCGGGTCAATCTTTTGAACCGCGAATACCTTGAATTAACCATTGGCTGGTGAGGCATTGAAACCACTCGACTCCACCTTTTTTCGATCGCCAAAAATGATAGTCGCCGGTAGCGTTTTAGCGCTATCGGCGATTGGCTTTCCGGCAGTCGCAGGTCAGTTTGCGGTCAGTCCGGTGCGAATTTATATGGAGCCGCGCGACCGAGCCACTGCCATCACCCTTACTAATGAGGGTGATGAAGACATGGTTTTGCAGGCGGATGTGTATTTGTGGAAACAAAAACCGGATGGCGAAGACGATCTTACGCTGACCGAGGATTTGTTCCTGTCACCGCCCATCATCAAATTGGCGCCAAAGGCTCGTCAAGTCGTGCGCCTTGCCATGTTAAATCCTCCCAAATCGGGGCCGCAAATGACCTATCGCATGATTGTGCGCGAGGTGCCGGTTGTAAAGCCGGTCGATAAGACCGTTCAAGTGCAGATTGCCTTGGCGTTTTCGCTTCCCGTCTTTATTTCCCCCCCCAATACCAAACGTGAGCTGAGGTGCGCGGTTGAGCGGGTCGCCGCAGACACGGCACGCGTAGTGTGCGAAAACACCGGCAACGCCTATGCGCATCCGCGCGAGTTTGTGTTAACTGGCGCAAAAGACGAAAAATTGGCCAGCCGCGATTCGGGTGGATACATTCTGCCCGGCATCAAGCGCAGTTTTGAGCTGAAGCGATCAGATGGCAATATTCCGGGTGGCAAAGCCAAGCTGGCTGCCCGTTTCGACGACGGGCAAAGCCAAACATACGAAGTAAACGTTTCGAACTAGATGTATCGTGTGCTGCCAACATTCCAAACGGCTGACTGCGGCAGCCTTTTGCATCTTGGTGACGGGCACGCCGGTCAATAACTGCGCCGGGCAAACGCCGGAACATACGAATTCACCTGATCAGGCCGTGCGCCGACATTGGATCAATGGCGCATTGGTATCCTGGCAGCCTGCCGCCAGTATATCTCGCACGGAAAACGCTTCCGGAACGCCTGCGGAGGAGCCACCAGCCACGTCAGGCGCACCAAAATCGAATTTCGCGCCGCTTATTACAACAGTCGTACCCGTGGCCACACGGCAAGTTATCGACAAAAAAAACGCGAAGAATGCAACGCCGGCTCAAGCGCCAGCGCTCGTTTCGGCCGCTTCGCCGGCAACGCCCGCAGCCAAGCAGCAGGTGACAGGTGAGAGGCCCGTTCCGATTATCGCGACAGCCTCTACCCCCCCCTCACTTCGTCCTGATCGACTGTTGCCATTTGAAGTCACGGTCAACGGCGCAAAGAGCGGCACGTGGTTATTTCTCGAGCGTTCCGGCGTAATGCACGCACCGCGCGAAGCTTTTGATGAGTGGCGCATCGAATTGAGTCCTGGCGCGCCCACGGTCGAATTCAAGGGCCAGCCGTACACGCCGTTGACGGCGGTGTCGGGCTTTCGCTCGAAAATAGATTTTTCAAATCAATCGGTCGATTTATTTTTTTCGCCGGAAAATTTTACGACACTTCGCATGACGAAGGAACTCGCCAAGCGTCCGGTGGTGAGCCCGGTATTGACCAGCGTTTTCTTGAATTACGACTTCAACTACGCAGCGTCGGCGTTTCGCGGCGCCTCTTCGACCAACGACTTGGGAATGCTGGCAGAGGCCGGGCTCTCTACGTCTCTCGGCATTCTCACCACTAGCCATGTCGGCCGTAATTTTCTTGACAACAAAACGCTTGGCAATCCGAATTCGTGGCAACGGCTTGAAACCACATTCACACGTGATTTCCCCAATGAAAACCGCACGCTGCGTTTGGGCGATTCCACCACGCGCGCCGGCATGTGGGGGCGAAATTCATACTTCGCCGGCATCCAGTTCGGCAGTAATTTCTCGTTGACGCCCGGCTTCATTCGCCAGCCGCTGCCGATATTGAGTGGCGTATCGGCGGCACCCTCGACGATAGAACTTTATGTCAACGACGTACTGCGCCAAACCTCATCAGTGCCCACCGGCCCGTTTGCGCTCGATAATTTTCCCGTAATGTCGGGCGGTGGCGAAGCGAGATTGGTGGTGCGCGATATTCTTGGCCGCGAAACCGTCATCACGCAATCGTTTCTGACCAGCGCCCAATTGTTGGCAAAAGATCTCAACGATTGGAACCTCGAGGGCGGAACACTGCGCAAAGATCTCGGCAACGCCAGCAATCACTACGGTTACGGATTCCTGTCCGGTACCTGGAGCCACGGCATCAGCAGCGGCCTCACGCTCGAAGGCCGCGCAGAACTCACACGCCGCATGCGCAGCGCGGGCCTGGGCGCCGTGATCGCGCTACCGGGACAATTTATTGCCAAGGCCGCAGTGGCGGCGAGCGATGAAGTAACTCTCGGACGTGGCGGCCATTGGCTGTTAGGCCTCGACCGCCAGAGTTTACGCAGTAGCGTATCTTTTGAAGTCCGTGGGGCGTCACAACATTTTCGGCAGCTGGGTTTGGAATCTGGTATCAAGCCCTACAAATTTCAGGTCGCCGCCAATTGGAGCGCGTCGCTCGACAATGGCCAAACTTTCGGCGTCGGCCTTGCGAGCATTTCGCAATTCGACAGCGCGCGAGTGACCACGTTGTCAGGTAACTACTCGTTACGCATTGGCGAGCGCAACAACCTCAACATGACGGCAAGCCGCGCCATCGCCGGCGCTACCGGCAGCGCGATGGGCCTCACCTTCACCATGCCCCTCGGCAATTCGCGTTTATTGAACAGCTCAGTCAGCCATCACAATGGCGGCACCGATGCGTTTGCCTCATACCTGCAGAATCCGGGTCCAGAGAGCGCGCTCGGATGGCGGCTCCTCGCCGGCGCGCAGGCAGATAATGCCCGCGCCGAAGCGGGCAGCTATTACAACGGACGATTCGGGGCCGTCACCGGAGACGTGAGTGTGACACGCGACCAAAAAGCCGTGCGACTTGGGGCAAAAGGCGGTTTGGTGTTTACCGACGGCCGCCTGTTCCCGACTCGCCGCGTGGACGAGAGTTTCGCCGTCGTCGAAGTGGCCGGCTACGGCAATGTCGGTATCGGCATCGGCAGCAACGTGCTTGCGCGCACCGACGCGAACGGCATCGCGCTGGTGCCGCGATTGAATCCCTACCAGAACAATTCGATCCGGCTTGATCCGCGCGAATTGCCATTGAACGCTGAAATCGAGTCGATCGAGCAAATCGCCGTGCCTGCGTGGCGCAGCGCCGTCAAAGTCGTGTTCCCGGTGCGAACCGGGCGCGGTGCGCTCATCAAAATAAACTTCGACGATGGCCAGCCCGCACCGCCCGGTGCGCTTGTAGGTATCGAAGGCGATAAGCAGGAATTTTACGTGGCGAGGCGCGGTGAAGCGTTCGTCACCGGATTAAAGCCCGCCAATCGGCTTGTTTTGCGTTGGGAAAATCAAACGTGTACGTTTGACGTGAAGCTGGCGGCCGATCTGCCTGATGAAATTATTCGCATGGGACCGATCCTGTGCAAGGGAGTCAAACGATGAAACAATTTTTTGGCCTCGCGCTGATGACCGCGGCGCTGCTCGCAACCGCCCCCTTTGCCGAGGCGGCAATAACCTGCACGTCGATTACCTCGACTGGATTCAATGCGGCGTTTTCAGGAACTGTCCCACCCACCAACATTACACCGGCGTCTTTCACGGTCACATGCAATCGGAATCTGGCGGGCGATCCCACCACGCTCACTTACTCTGTTGGTGCGGACAATGGCTTGGCACCACAAGGCCAAGGCAATCAGGCGCAGTTTGGAGCGAATCGTCTAAAGTATGACGCCTACCAGGATTCTGCTTGTGGGACCACCTGGAAATCGATGGGCGGCAACCGTATCACCGATACCATGACGCTGAGTGGCCTTGTTGCGACCCAGAAGTCCACATCGTACTGGGGTTGCATCGTCACGACACAAGTATTGGCTGCCGGTACCTATACCGACACTGTCACGATGACCCTCACGGCGACGGGCGTGGCGTCGATCAGCAATACGTTTCCCGTGAACATCGCCACGCCTGCCACCTGCGCGTTCGCCGCCCCCCCCACCCTTTCGTTCACCTACACGGCATTTGGCGCGGCGGCGACTTCGAGTGTGCAATACAAACCGACCTGCACGATTTATCTGCCGTATTCAATGGCGCTTGATGCAACCGTCGGTGTGGTCAACGGCCTGCAATATAACCTTGCGCTTAACACCAGCAGTAGCGGTGGTTCGAACCCGCTCGCCAGCACCGGCACCGGTGCCCAACAAACGTTTTTCATCAACGGCACCATGCCCGCTTCTCAGGCGGGTACCTGTGCAACCGGAACCTGCAGTGGTGCCACCAGCACCCGCACGTTGACAATAACCTATTAGCGAAGCGGTATCAGTAGCCTCGTTCGCGCTCAACCACACCGTCAATCGGCTGACCACTTTCCATCGCG
>JAYTUX010000271.1:0-5505 GCA_043744315.1 Betaproteobacteria bacterium
CTTGGGCGAATGCGGCGCGTGCGCGCGCACGATCGCGGCCATGCGCGCGCCCAACACCACGTTGGCATCCGCCGCGCGCAGCGAGCGATCGCGCAGCCAAGTCAGCACCCGCACGACCATGCCGCCGCCAAGCCGCATGCCGAGCGCCGTGGCGACTTCCGGAAACAAGTCCTGCAACCAATTGATGCGCCGCGCGCCGCGCAGGCGAGCCGCAAACATCACCGGTACCGAGATCATCGGTGGATCGGTCTTGGCCACCACCACATCGACGCGAGAAGCCAGCCGCCAGACCTTGAACGGTGCCGTGAGGTAAAACGTGAGGTAATCGCAGAGACGGCCGAAGGTACTGGCACGGCCGAAGCGTGACGTCCAGACCCGATGAACGGTAACGCCATTGACGACCTCACGCGCCGGCAGTCTGACGGCGGGATCATCGTAGCGAAGGCGGCTGGTGACGATGTGGACCTCTTCGCCCCCTTTTGCCAATTGAAACGCCAGATCGGAAACCATCTGGCTGGTGGCGGAGATGTCGGGGTGGAAGAAACGGTTTACAAAAACAACTTTCATGCGGACGTGATCCACGCTGTTCCTAGTTGAGCGTTTCGCGAATGGTTGCCGATTCCACAATCGGCCAACTGGCGCGATCCACGCTCCGGTATGGGCCGATCTTGTCGAATGGAATCGGCAGAAATCCGATCTGGCGTGCCAGCGCCGATGTGTTGAAGCTGGTCCAATCGTTCCCGGCGGGAACCGCGCTCGAGCCAGCAATGACCGAGCCCGTATCCAGGCCAAGTTTTCGCCAGGCATCCCAGGTCAATCCGCCAGTGCTGCCATCGTCGACGGAGATTTCACCCTCGCGGCTCACGATGGCATTGTTGGCAACCCGGCTGCTGTCAATGTCAAATCGGCGGATGGCCGCGTATTTGCTTTTCGCGCCCGAGTAGACCACCAGATTGCGCTGGAACCAGGTATGGCTCGCGGACTTGGTTTCATCGGGCGAAATGTCGAGGAAGCCACGGTACTTGCTCCATGCGGGGTACTTTGAATATTCCGCATATCTTTCCCGCGCCAGTTTGAGAAACGGATCGCCGGCACCGAATCCTTGAAAGAAGACCTGATTCACGATCGAATCGAAAATGATGTTGTTGACAATGCGATTGTAAGAACCACTGCGCACGAACACGCCGGCCCAGGACGCACGACCGATGACATTGCCGATGATATCGACGCCGCTTGAGTCGTCGTCAAGATAGATGCCAAACGTGAAGTGGTGCGTGGTCCATCGGCGCTTTTCAAACTCGTAGCCAAAACCGACCGTATCGAGAATCTCGTTATGGCGTATCACCACACCGCGCGGGCTGAGCCAGTCGCGGCCGCTGGTGTAGATCGCGCCGGAGTCAATGGTTTCGAGATTGGTATGGTGAATCCGGTTGAACTCGATGGTGTGATCGTTGCCGCCGACGAGAATGCCCATGCGTGGGAGGTCATGGACAAGATTGTTCCTGACAATGCTGCCGACACCGGCAAGCTCGATGGCGACGCCATGCTTGTACACCTCGCCGGTGTGGTGAATGTAGTTGTTCTCCGCCACGTGTCCAGCCGCCTTGAGCTCCCGCGTGTCCCCGCCTCTCAGCAATATGCCCGCGCCACCGGTGTTTGAAACATCGTTGCCGATAATTTTATTATTCTCGCCGCCGGTCACGGCGATCGCGTAAGTCCCTCGCCCCTTCAGGCCAACGTTTCGAATGATATTTGCCGCAACCACGCATTCAGCCGAATCGACAAGTTTGATCGCGGCACCTTCTGCAACGCCCAGGTTCAGCCCGCGAATTTGAATATTTCGTGCGTCGGCAATGCTGATGAGCGTCTCGACATTTGAGATCACGACTTCCGATTTGTCGCTGAAATTATTCCCTGGCCAGAAATACAGCCGGGGCTGCTTCGTATCGAAATACCATTCCCCGGGCGAGTCCAGTTCGGCGAGAAGATTCTGCACAAAGTATCGGTCGCCCGGGCGAATATCGTAGGACGCATCCCACTTCAATTTGACCAGGCCCGCGTCGTCCATGCTCTCGATTGGAATGACGTCGTTGATCCAGTTGTAACGGGGAAATATCAACACTTCCGCGCCATCCGTGCCCGGCCACTTTCGCAGATCGCCAGGCTTGATAGTCAGCAGTCGTTTCGACTCAGTGGCACGCTTGGTCTGGGTCGAGACGATGGTGCCATCCACATAAGCCCACCCGCCGGAAATCGGCTTCTGGCGGTCGATGTTCGGATACCGCGCCAGCGTCTGCGCCTCACCGTCAATGAATAGCTGCCGAACGCGCCTGCCATTGAAGCGCACGGAATCGACGTCGGCGGCAAGAATCGCATCTTTATATTTGCCAAGTCCGGCCACTCGCCACCCGCCGCTTATCGTCGGGCGCTCGTTGCGGTAACCGGTGATCACCATCGGTGCCATTGCGGTTCCCGAATCCTGCTTGTCCAGTTGCAATGTTGTATCGAGGTAGTACGTACCGGCACGCAACAGAATGTTGGCACGCGGCCCGCCACCGGCGACTCTCGCCTCGCGAACCAGATCGCGTGCCCGTGCGAGCGTCGCGACCGGACCGTCGCGGGTTTTGGGGTCGAAGGCGGCAACACTTCCGCGCAGCGTGTCGTCGCCATTGGGGGCGACATGGATGTTGATGTCGGCGGCATAGGCCGTCGCGCAAACCAGTGCTGCGAAGAGTGTTGCAAAAAGTGCCGCGAGATGCATCACTGCGCGTTTCCGGCCGGCATAGCATCCTTGGTCATGCGGCCCATCAGATTGCCAAGCAAGCGTTCATTACCAGATGCCTGCACCATCTTTTCCCATGCCCACGGAAAGACCTTGGTCGGGCCCGGAAAATAACAGGCAAACTCATCGAAGTGTTCGCTGTACCTGAAATCCGCCTCGCCAAGGCCCATCGGTTTTCCCATGCGCCGGAGTTTGGCCGCGCGGTTCAATCGGTAAAGCGCCGGATAGTGGTACTTGCCGACCAACTCGCCCGGTCGGATCATTCGCAATACCTGTTCCTGCAAACCGATGCGCGCCAACGTGCCGGCGATCGCCGCAAAATAGTGATCGCCGTTCGGTGTAATGAAATAGAACGATCCGCCCGGCTTCAGCACGCGCGCCACCGTTTGCAAAAATCCCACGTCGTCCGCCACGTGCTCCAGCACGTAAATCGCGAACACGCAATCGAAACTGTTGGCGGGAATGTCGGCCATTTCCAGCGTGGCCGGAAATCTATTTTGCAACCAGGGATGTTTCGCCAGTTTTTCGGTATCCGGATCGACGCCCGCATACAACCCGGCGTGCGCGGCGATACGCTGCACCTCCGGACAAAATGAACCGTCGTTCGCGCCAACATCAAGCATTGACGCACCTTTCGGGGTGGTTTCAATGATCCAGTCGATCAGCAGTTCATGCCGGTTTGTATAGTTATTTAGATGCATGGTGTCAGTGATTGCGCGATGCCGATGGTTCCATGGTGCGATCCAGTGCCGATTCAACCGCCTCGACAAAGTCACGAATATTTGCGCCATAGGCGACTGCTGCCGACCGCCGGATTTCACCGCTGACGCCGCCGGCCTGCAATGTGTCGGCGATTGCATCGGCCAACGCAACCGGACTGTTCGGATCAAAAAGTCTGGCGCGCGAATAATTCATCACTTGTTCGCGATGCGTGCCCATGTCGGAGAGAACCAGGTACGAGCCGACAAACTTCGCCTCTTCAACGCCGGTATTCCACCCTTCCACAAACGACGGATTGACCAGCATTGCGCACCGACGGTGGAGGCTCTGCACCTGTGCGTAAGGTACCAGCCCCGGCATCACAAATCGATCACGCACGCCACACTCATCGAGCAGTCTGCTGAATGCCGCAAAGTGCTCGCCGCTGCGCGGATCGTTTTGTTCGCCCGTACAAACAAAGTGCAGATTGATACCGCGTTCCGCAAGCAGCCTGGCCGCGCGCGGCAACAGCAAATGATTTTTGTGCCGCCAGAATTGGTTGGGCACAAAGGCAAACGGAATCGGTAAGTCCGGCTCCGCAGGTGCTGTCGTAGGCAAATGCGCACGCTCGTCGCCGATGAGCATCGATGCAAATCTTGCGATGTGAAGACGCTTTGCATCCGTCCCGTAGTACTTGAGCATCGCATCGCGCGCGTCCGCGCTGCTCATCAGGATGGAACGCCCGCTCATCAGGACGCAGCGAATCAGCAATTCGCGCCGCATGCGCGCGGCAAGCGGAAACATGCCGGGCAATTCACGGTGCTGAAGGTCTGGGATCCAGTGCAGCACTGAAATTCCGCAATGCCGTCCATAGAAGGTGGCGTTCTCGAATATGCAATCCAGCCCGGCGCGGGCAGCGGCAATGCGCACGTCGGGGTCGCCGCTGAGGACGGCGCGAAGGAAACGCCCCGCACTTGGACTTTGTCCAAAGTACGCCATGTCGATGATCCTGGCACCGCTGTTTTCCAGCATTTCACGACTGCTCGCCGGCAGCAAACCCGGCGAAGTCAGCACCGCAGGTCGCCAGCGGGTACCCCGCTTGCTAAGGCATACCGCAAGATTCACCAGATAGTTGAGGTTGCCGTGCGAGGCACCGGCGACACGGATGGGAATGCCCAGCACCCTCACTTCGCCATCGCCTGTTTCAGCCAGTCTGCCGTGCGCCGCATGCCGGTCTCGAGGTTGATGCGCGGCTGGAAACCCAGCGCTTTGCTGCGCGCGGTGTCTGCGACGAGGATGCGCGGGTCGCCCGCGCGCACCTGACCGGTGAATACCTGCGTGGTCTTGCTGCCCAATGCGCCAACAAGTACATCGACGGTGTCACGCACGGTGGTGCCGGTGCCAGTGCCGCCATTGACGGTTTGGACCGTTTTTCCCGCCCAAGTAGATGCCTTCAAAAGTAGCTCCACCGCATCGTCGATGTACAACCAGTCGCGCATTTCCTCGCCGGTGCCGCCAACTTCCAGCCGTGCGGGTTGCGCGCGCAAGCGCTGCGCCACATCCCACAGCAACTGTTTGCGCAGGCCGGGGCCGTAGACCGAGAACAGGCGCACGATAGCGGCCGGCTGGTTGTAATTGCAGGCGTACTGTTGAATCAGCAGTTCCGCACAGTATTTGTGAAAACCATATGGCGAATAAGGCTCGGGTACGCTCGATTCAGCGATCGGTCCCAGATGATTCGCGCCGTATATCGCCGCGGACGAAACGTAGACGACGGCAGTGTCCGGGCTTTCCAGACGCAACCACTCCAATAGCACCGCCGTGGACTGCACGGTGCGCTCAAAGTCTTCATGCGGCGCGCGCAGCGAGGATGCCACCGCCGATCCGCCCGCAAGATGAAACACGACCTCGGGGAGCCCATATTGCGCACGCAACAATTCGAGACTCGGTGCCGAGACGGAAGAATTCAGCCAGCCATGCAGGCCGTTCGCCGCAAGTTCTTGTTCCGTTAACTGACCATGGCC
>JAYTUX010000272.1:0-5486 GCA_043744315.1 Betaproteobacteria bacterium
CGGGCCATCGCGCGCTTGCTGTAGTAGTCGCACACCTGCGCGCCCGTGCCGCGCGAACCCGAGTGCGTGAGCAGCGCGAGGTATTCGCCCGGCTCAAGGCCGAGCGCACGCGCCTGGTCCGCATCGACGATGAACGCGCCGAATTCGACGAAGTGATTTCCCGACCCCGAAGTGCCGAGCTGCTTCCACGCTTTGTCGTGAAGGCGCTGCGTCACGGGCGAGACGGTCCAGTCTTCGTCCATCACCTCGTGCTCGCGGCGGTCCTTGAACTCGCAGCCCATGCCGAAGCGCGTTTCACTCTCGATGAGGTTCGCGAGGCGGTCGCGCTGGCCGGCGAGGGTGTTCGCCTTGCGATCATAGACGGTGAGCTTCATGCGGCACGCGATGTCCACGCCGACGGCGTAAGGGATCACCGCGTTGTCCGTCGCGAGCACGCCGCCGATCGGCAGGCCGTAGCCGACGTGCGCATCCGGCATGAGCGCACCCGCCACCGCGACCGGCAGCGCACACGCATTGGCCATCTGCTTCACCGCCTCGGCTTCGAGCCCCTCGCCCCACTGACGCCAAGGCGCGAATTCCGCGCGCGGCGCGAAAGCCGGACGATAGATCGCACGAGCCAGCGCCGCGCGCAGCTCATCGCCGAAGAACGCCGGTGGATTGGCAACGATGTTGAAAATCTCGACCTCGAGCTGCGCGCCATCATTGCCCTGCGCGATGAAGCTCTGAATGAACTCGTGCGCGCGCCGGATCGGCTCGCCCACAGGCACGCCGAGGCGGATGAGGTCTTTGGTGTTCATGGTCTTGGTTGTGTTGAAAATGTTGGTCGCCGCGTTCGGGCACAATGCGGGTGCAGAGAAGCAGTGTTGTTCTATTTTAGCGTGTATCGAATGCGGTCGCTTTGAGTTGAATGACGGGGCAAAAACAAGCCGCCGCCGAATTGCTTCAGCGGCGGCTTTCGCAGAAAGAGTGCTGCGGCAGCTATTTTTTCAGATCGTCGCGAATTCGATACAGGGTTGCGCCCTTCGAATAGGTTGACCCGCTACTGAGCGTCGTTTTTCTGCTGATAAGGTCAGCGAGGGCATCGAGGCTCTTTTGCTGATAAGCGTTCACTACCTCGTCATTCAACCAATTGGAATCAGCCCACTGGATCGGTTGACCGCTCACGTAGTCAGCAGTGATGCACAGGGTGTGCAGCTTTTCTGATGTGCTTTGAAGGGTTCCATATTGGACGTAATCACCTTTCTTCACCTGCATGAGAAGCCCCTTCGCCGAATCGAGCCGTGATTGGTCCGATCCGGATGGCAGCACCTGCGTGATCTTGAGAAATCCGCTATTTGCGTCGATCGCCCAATAATATCCACTGACGTTCGCAGGCATGATTGGAGTGGAACCGTTCGGGTTAGTAATGCCCAACGTGATCGCTGTAGTTCTGAATACTCCTTGCAGATACGCTTTACACTGACCGCGCCTCTGGCCGTTGTCGGCCTGATAGGTTTGCATGGTTGCGTCGATTAGCTGTTTTTTCACCGAGGCAGTCGGCGGCTGGGGATTCGATTGTCCCCAAGCGTAGCTCACGGTGTAGGAACCGGCCTGGTAACCGAAGACCTTCATGACGAACGAGCGATTGATGGTTCCAGCGATGGTGATGGATTCGCGGCCGGGGTTGCCTCCGATGCCGTTGTATCCAGACCAAGTGATCGTGTTACCGCCGTAGCTGCCGGTGACCTGATGGTCGGAATCGATCAGGCCATTCCAACCGACGACCATGGTGTTCCCGTCCCAAAGTTCGACGTCCACATCGGTATTTGCCGTGAGCGTGACGCTGAAGTTGCTGATGCCCGCCGGAATCGTGCTTTCCGCGGTCGTGCTGCCGACGGTTTGGTGGACATTATTGCCGACGTAGCCGTTGAACGATCCGCTTTTAGTGCCGCCTCCGCCGCCCCCAAAATCGAATCCCGCCGAGCGGGCCGATTGGGGATTTCCCAACGTGACTAGAAGCGCCGTCAGGATTGCGAACGCAGGCCCGTTGGCAAACTTGGCGACGGTAGCGCCGAGCTTGGCAGACATGCGGTTATTGGCCACGAAGGCCACCAACGGCGTCTCGGCGGTTGCCGTAGACGTGAGGCACTGACTGGGATGACGAGGCATCCGGGTGTTTGTGGTATGCATACGCAGCCAAGTAAACCGACTCCTAAACGCAAATCAACATGAAAACTTGGCCAATTAACATTTCTTTGCGTTGGCGTGAGTTTTGCTTGGCAAATATCCGTGCGCGGGAGATGTTCCCGGCCTTGCACTATGACTCAAAGCCTTCGCGACCTTCTCACCTCTCCCTCCCCTGGCGGTGGGGAGCCGCTTTTTGAAAGTGCGGCCGTGCTGGCGGCGCAAATCTCTCAGGACAAAAACCGCCGCTTCCGCAGCGCGCAGACCGTCGCCACGCTCTTGAGCAATCTTTTGCGTGGGCACCGACCGTGTTCGGAGGAACTCGCCGCTGCAATTCTCGCTGCCACCGAAAAGCGCCTTACCTCGGCGACGGCGAAGCAAAAAAAAACGGTCTTGGATAGCATCGCACAAGCAATCGAGAGCGCGAACACGTCTTTCCGCGCGCGCATCGCATCGAAAGCGGTTCCAGCTCGCGCCGAAATCTCGGCTGGAAAAGAAATATCTGCGATCGAGGTGCCGCAGGAAGTGCCGGACCTTTTCGAGCGCGTCGGTAAGGGCAAGGGCCTCATCTGCGTCGAGTATCGCGATTACCCGCGAGCATATTCCGAAGGGAAATATCAAAAATTGGCACTGGATGCCGGAAAAGCCATCGCCGCGGGCGCATGTTTCGCGATGTTCGACCCCTATGGTGAAGGTTACCGCCAGGAGGAGCCCTATTACCACACGCTCGAGGTTCGTAACTATATCCAAGTCCTTGGCGAACGTGTTAGAGACGCTTTCTTCTGCATCCTCACTGCGGCGTTGGCAGACTGCTCGAATGAAGCGGAGAAGCAGAAGATAGCGCAGCGAATCATCCTCTACCAACGCGGCATTCCTAGCGAAGTGCCTTGCCAAGCCTTTCTCGCTGCTGGAATCCAAAGTCGTCTTTTCTACGCCGAGATTCCTGTGCCAGAGGCCAGGGCAGACCAAGAAGTGTGGGAATGGGTGGCAACCGGACGTGAGACGGACGATATATTTGTCCAGCGCCGAGAAGACTCGATTCCTCAACAGGTCGTGCGGGAGCAGTTCTTTCCGATAGTGCGCGTTTGGAAGAAGCATGGGGAGTTGCTCACATCAAACGACGACATCGAGAAGGCGATCAGTCTCTACAACAAGCATGCAGGGGCTCAGTTGCCGGGGAATTTCTGGACGGTGTTTCTCACGCCTGAGGAGGCCGTAAGGAAGGTCAAAGAATTGGAACAAAAGCCGTGACTCCATCGCCCGAGCAATTGCCTGCAGAGTTGGATCTTCCAGCCGCCTACGGTTTCACCATGCGGGGCTGGGATTTTAGCAGGGCAGAGGTCGCGCACGCGATTCGCGGCCACCGAATGCTTAATCCTGCGATGGAGTTGGGCACAAACATTTGCCCTTGGAATTGCGACTTTTGTTTCACGGAGTCACCTGTCAATCGCGATGGTCGCAAGCGCCACTTACAGCACGAACTCTCCCTTGACCGGCGCTTGCGCCTGATTGACGAAGCCGCTGAACTCGGTGCGCGGAGTATTAACTTTGTTGGAGCAGGCGAGCCAACAATCGAACCCGGATTCTGGCCGTTGATCGAGCGGATGAAGAAGCACGGCATCACGCCGATTATTTACACCGAGGGGACGCTTCGGCTAAAGCAGCACAGCTTTGTCCAGCAGCTTTTTGATCTCGGCGCTACAATCGTTCTGAAGATGAACAGCCTCACGAACTCGGAGTATCAGGATCGCGTTGTGCGCGGGATTCGGCCAAAAGCTGGTGTCCCAGAAGCAAGCTACACTGTGGAGCGGGAGCGAGCCTTAGAAGTGCTCCTCGATGTGGGCTTCAACAATCCCACGCCCACGCGGCTCGCTTTCGATACGATCATCTGTCGCGAGAACCTTCACGAGATCGAAGACCTTCATCGGTTCGCCAGACTGCACAACATTTTCCTTCTCCTTGTAAATTTTCTGCCTTCTGGCCGCACCGCAAACGGCCACGCGACGGCAGTGACTTGGGCTGAGCAACACGCCGTTTTCCAACGTTTGGCTAAAATCGACGAAGCTGATTTTGGACTCCATCACGCAAGCCACTACCCATATGCTGGCGGTGTGCCATGCACGATTCGAGGTCTTGGGTTATTCACCAAAATTCAGGGCGAAGTTTATGATTGCCCGGGCGAATCCGCGGCATTCGGAAATTTGAAGGAGCATTCTCTTGCTGCGCTTTGGGAGAAGGCAAGAGCGACAACGCAAGGCTTCGACGGCGGCTGCTTTCCTCGTCAGCAATTCTGGAAGCGGATGGCCGCGCTTGCGGAAAGGTCACCTACCACCGACGAGTTAGCCGAAAAGCATTGAACCCGCCCGCTGGAAAACCGTTGATGACCTTATGAATGCGACAATAGGCGAGTCCCGAAAAACGTTGCCGGACGGCCGAGACATCTCTTTGGTTTCATTTTTCATCAAAAACCTTGCCATCGAATTCTCTGCTGGCCTTGCTCAAGAAATACTTGATGAATCCGCTGTCGCGGCAGCGAAGCGGTTGTGGCCGGAAGAACCTATCCAACTGTTAAAGCCTAGTTCCTCAACGCCACATATTCTTTCCACTCAGTTCGTGTGTATGGGGGAATTCATTTCTTATACCCCCCTACCAGGTTCTCAGGAATGCGCTTCATCCTTGGTGATTATTTGGTATCAGGCAGGCTGTGGCCCGCAGTTTGAACAGCAAGCGCTTGCGGATCTCTCGGCAATCGATTGGGACGGAAAAGCGAAGGCGTTCAGTTGGTAATCGCCCGTTGCCAATCAGCTTCGCGTGGCACGCGATAGCCGCTGGTAAGCCGATGGGAGAACAGCGTGCGCCCATCCCGCAAATTGCGGCACGATTGCTTTAGCAAAGAATCCCTGCTCGATTGTCCGGTTCACGTTCCACTGGCGCCCACGGCGAGAGCTGCACTCGCAGTGTCCGAGGTTCGAAGTCGGTGCCTCTTCTGTTGGAAATGACCGCTGACTATGCCACGAACACCGCAGCTCCTTGCGAGTTGCGCCGGCGCAGTTCCGCGAGCATGTCACGCTCACTCATCTCACGCGCCCACGCGGGCCGGAATTGGAAGTGCGGCTCGTCCTGGATCGTCTTCCAGTTGCCGCCCCATTCGAGGCCGAGCTTCATGCCGAGCGCGCCCACGGCTTTGTAGGCCGGGGATTCGTCGAGGTAGCGACCGCCCTCGAAAACGCCGATGTCGAACGCGATGCCGAAGTTGTGATTCGAGTAGCCGCCGCGCGCGTTGGTCACGATGCGCCCGGCTTTCGTGCGGCCTTGTTCGTAGA
>JAYTUX010000273.1:0-1718 GCA_043744315.1 Betaproteobacteria bacterium
CGCGCGACCGGGAATAGGCGGGCACAGATAGCCCGGCGGAACACTCCACGTCTTAACCGCATAGAAAACGTTCAACAATGCGGCGTTCAGCGCCAGCACGGCGGCGGGATTGGCGAAGTCGATCGTCAGTTCGTTGGCGTCGAACGGATTGACGACAAGGAAATCCTTGAGCGCCGGAAACGCCTGCGAGAGCGCGTCGAAATCGTAACGACCGCGATGGCGATTGCGTGGATGAAGGCTCAGCTTATCCAAGACCGGCGTGCGAATTTTCTTCGTCGCATTCTGGGCGGGCCGTGTAGGCTTTGCGTGCATGATGTTTTGGTGCCCTTGCGTATGGCGAAGTGAAGAGGGTGGCTAGATTCGTCGTATTGATCCGGCCAATAGCGTGGTGCTTCATATTTAGGGCACCGTAAGTTTGGCCATTTGTCGCAACGATATTGACTGTACACGTAGTACACGTAGCCCGTATGGAGCGTAGCGCAATGCGGGACGGTATCTGCGTGGCGACGATCCTGCAATACGCTGCGCCTCTTGCAGGCTACGGTGAAACGCCTGTGCCACGCTTACAAGGGCTGGAATAACGGCTCTTCTATTTACCTAGTCTTCTCCACCTGCAACGCCAGGCAGCGCCTTGGCCGCGGCGCTGTGCTTGTCACGTCCAAGCCAACGCATCAACAGTCCTTCCGCGTCATCCACATAGGTATAGACAGCCG
Organism: Betaproteobacteria bacterium; assembly: GCA_043744315.1. Taxonomy (GTDB): domain Bacteria; phylum Pseudomonadota; class Gammaproteobacteria; order Burkholderiales; family Usitatibacteraceae; genus UKL13-2. The sequence goes on from JAYTUX010000273.1 coordinate 714, forward strand.
GCACCACGATCAAACTCAGCAGCGTTGAAGTGACCAAGCCGCCGATAACCGCAGTCGCCATCGGCGAACGGAATGAGGGGTCGGCGCCGAAGCCCATCGCGACCGGTAGCATGCCGAATCCCATCGCCAGCGTGGTCATCACAATGGGTCGCGCACGTTTGTGGCAAGCGTCGATCAATGCGTCGATCCGATTCAACCCGAGATCGCGACGTGCCACGATGGCGTACTCGACGAGTAGGATGGAATTTTTGGTAACGACCCCCATGAGCATCAACAGGCCGATCAAGCTGGGCATTGAGAAGCTCTTATTCGTGAGTAATAGTGCGACGAACGCACCGCCAATGGCCAGCGGTAGGGCCGCGAGAATCGTCACCGGCTGCAAGAAGTCTTTGAACAAAAGTACCAGCACCGCATAGATACAGAGCACACCAATGACCATTGCGAGGCCAAAGCTGGCGAACAGTTCACCCATCATTTCGGCGTCGCCCAGCGGCACTTGGCGCACGCTGTCGGGCAAATTCACGACGGATGGCAGCGCCAATGCTTTCGTTTGTACGTCGCCCAACTCTTGGCCGCCAAGCTCAACATCGAGTGTGATCTGCCGCGAACGATTGAGTCGATCAATCTGCGCTGGGCCGCTACCGATGCTGACTTCGGCCACCTGCGAGAGCATCACCGGGCCATTTTTACCCGGCACTTGCAAGCGCTCGATGGCGGCGAGATCGGCACGTGTAGCGACTGGAAAGCGCACGTTGATCGAAATCTGCCGCTCGCCGATATTGAATTTGGGCAGGTTCTGGCTGTAGTCACCGATCGTCGCCACGCGGATGGTCTCACCAATCGCCACTGCGCTCACACCGAGGTCGGCCGCACGCAAAAAGTCGGGGCGCACCAGAATCTCCGGCCGCGACAAGCTTGCCGAAGACGACACACCGCCGATGCCGGGCAGGCTGCGGAGTTCACGCTCGACCGCGTCGGCGGCCTTCAAGAGCGCTTCCGGGTCAT
>JAYTUX010000274.1:0-5479 GCA_043744315.1 Betaproteobacteria bacterium
TAAAACGCCTCGAACGCGAGATGATGGATGCTGCACGCAATCTGGAATTTGAACGCGCCGCGGCGTTGCGCGACGAGCTGAAGTCGCTCAGGAATCGGCTGCTGGTGGTTGGCGGTACCGAATCTGCCGGATAGCGGTGAAAGTTTCCATCAAAAACGATAAGGGGCCAATGATGGCCCCTTATACATGCAATTCGCAATTGCCTATTTGGACATTGGCGCGACGCTTCCACTGCGTTGTGCATTTTCAAAATCTTCCGGATTCACCACCTTAACGCTGGAGCGATCTTTCTTGGGTAGATTGCTGCCAGTGACGTACTCCCTTTCCGGTTTGGCTTCTTGCTCGTTGTTTTGCGGCAAGTCTGCACAGGAAGACAAAAGAAGTGCAACGGCAAATAGCAATGCGCTTGAAATTACTTTATTCATCGGTAGTTTCCTGAATACTGAATATACGACCTAAAATGATACTGGAATCCTGATCAAATTTAATACACCAATGTTATTTTCCTCGTCAGCCGCACCCCAAGTCCTGTTCGTTTGCATGGGCAACATTTGTCGCTCACCGTCTGCTGAGGCAGTGTTTCGCAAGTTGGTTGACGAGAGCCCGCTTGCCGGAGAGATTGTTGTCGATTCCGCTGGAACGATCGGTGCGCATGCTGGGGCCAAGCCGGATCCGCGGGCCATTGAAATCGGCAAGGCGCGAGGCTATCAGCTTGAAAAACTGCGCGCGCGGCAGGTGGTCGTCGCCGATTTTTCACGATTCGATTTCGTGATCGCGATGGATTTGCAAAATGTCCAACATTTGAAAGTCATTTGCCCAGCGGAAGATGTGCACAAGATCGCCTTGCTCATGTCTTTCGCACCCGATGCGGGCAGCGCAGAAGTACCTGATCCGTACTATGGCGGTACCGCAGATTTTGAACATGCGCTTTCATTGATCGAACGCGGCTGTCGGGGATTGCTCAGACGAATTACTCATCCACATGTCGCGCCACCCAAGCCACTCCGTAAACGCGCCGCATAAGGGTGTAATTGCGACGATTCAGGTACGTTGGATGGGTTTTTTTTTCCCGCTTTAGAATCCGCCGGTAGTGAGCCATGCATCCAACTGTTCCATCCGGTCATTTCCCCAGAATGGCTCGCCGTCGACGATGAAATAGGGTGAACCGAAAACACCCTTTGCCAACGCGGCATCGATTTCGTTTTTCAAGCGCTCTTTTACGACGGGGTCAGCCATGGCCGCCAGTACTGCCGCACGATCTTCGCCCATTTCCTTTGCGATATCCGCGACTTTTTCAGCCGGGGTAATGTCAATGCCTTCTGCAAAGTATGTCGAATAACAAGCCACGGCAAACCGATGCGCGGCGACAGGGTCCCGGTCATTGATCCAATAGAAAGCGCGAGCGGCGTTTTGCGTGCCGGTTGGAAATGGTTCAGGCTGCTTGTACGGGATTTTTAGAAAGCGCGCGGTTCGAATGAAATCGCGCACTGAATACGGCCCTTTGAGCGGCACCATCGTCAACGGCGTGGTGCCGGCGGCCTTGAACATTGGCCCCAGCAAAATCGGTCGCCAGTTCACCCGCCGCTGGTGATGCGCCGCGAGTGCATTAATGCGGGTCGACGCAAGGTAGCCGTATGGCGATGAAAAATCAAAATAGAAATCGATCGGATCGCTTGATTTGTTCATATTTCCTCCATTCGCTCGATCCTATTCGATTTTTCAATCATTAGTGCTGTCATCCTGAACGGAGCGAAGGATCTTGTCATAACGAGATCCTTTGCTTCGCTCAGGATGACAATACATATTTGAAATGGAAATGAAATTAAACGAAACCCAAAAGAAAAACCCCCTGTCGTTGCGACAGGGGGTTTGTTGTGATGCCGATAATCTACGGGTTCGTGGTCTGGTTTTGACCCGGCACCGGTTGGGTCTCGACAAAGACGAGTGGTTCGTTCACATCGACACGTGGCTTGCGCGGTCGCGGTGTGCGGCGGCGAACCGATTCCGCTTCCTCGAGTGCGGTCATTGGCATGACTTTGTCTGGTGCGGTTTCGATGAACACGAGAGGTGCCGATTCCGTAGCGACGCTGTCCTGACTTGGGCGGCGGCGGGGCTGTCTTGGCGACTGCGGCTGCTCGTCGGCAATTTGATCAATTTGCGCGGGAACAAATTGCATAACCGGAGTTGGCGCAGGTGGCGGCAGCGTGAAAGCTGCCGGTGCAGTATGCGCAATCATCGACGGTGCATCGGGAACTGGCTCTGCAGGTATTTGTGCGATCGATGCAATCGCATGAGGTGCCGATGTCAATGGAGACAATTGCTGTGAATTGTCGACCAATTGGCCTGCGGGCACTGGCGATTCCATCGATACGGCGGCCGCAGTTGATGCGACACCGGCGGCGGCGACGTTAACGGTCGTATTCCCCATCTCTTGAGGAGAAGAGGGCGGGGAAGCATGCAAATTGGTTGACACCTGCGCATTGTTTTGAGTATTGGTCGAAGCATGTTGCTCGTTTGGTGTTGCGGGTTGCGGTGCAACGGTTCCACGTTCATCGCGTGTGTCACGTCCACCACCACGCCCACCGCGTCCCCGACGGCGGCGTCCGCGGCCTTCACCTTCATCGCCACCTTCAACGGCGCGGGCTTCGAGCGCGGGTTTGGCGGGTTGGGGTTGACGTGGTTTCTGTTGCGCAGGTTTTGGCCCGCGCATCGCATTGGCATCAGCGGTTGCATCACCCTGCGGCTCGGCAGACTTGTCGCGCCGCGGTTCGTTGACTTTCTGGGAATCGTTGCGTGGCGGACGATCGCCGCGATCTTGGCCAGACTGCGGCCCACGATCCTTGCGGTCGCGATCGCCGCGCTTGCGGTCGCCATCGCCGCTACCGCCGCGTCCACCACGACCACTCCGCTCGCTACGATCACGATCGGTTCGACCATCGCGTCCCTCACGTTTTGCCGGACGCGATTCGGCGATCGGCTGCGGTGCTGGCGCAGGTTCTGCCGCAAACATGCTCATGAAGCGTTTCCAAAGCGAGGGTGCAGGAGTTTCAGCAACTGGTGTGGCAATGATCGCGTGTCGCGTCGGCGAGGGATCGGCAGCCATCGGTGCGGGTTGCGCAGGTGTAATGCCCTTTACCAATGGCTCGGGCCGGCTTGGCTTGGCTTCGATTTCCGCCGCCTTGGTAGCCGCTTCTTCCACCGGACGATTCACCATTTCGTAGCTCGGCGTGGCGAGATCCAGTTTTTCAGAATCGCTGCGCAAACGTTCCATTTCGTAGTTCGGCGTTTCCAGGTGGACGTTAGGAATCAACAACACGTTGACCTTGAAGCGCATCTCGATTTTGTGAATGTCCTGACGCTTTTCGTTCAACAGGAAGGTGGCAACATCGACCGGTACCTGCGCGTGAACGGCCCCGGTGCCTTCCTTCATTGCTTCTTCCTGAATGATGCGCAGGATGTGAAGCGCCGATGATGCGGTATCGCGAATGTGGCCAAGTCCATGACAGCGCGGGCAGGGAATGTATGACGATTCCGACAAGGCGGGTTGCAAACGCTGACGCGAAAGCTCCAGCAATCCGAAGCGTGAAATCTTGCCGGTCTGCACGCGTGCGCGGTCGTGATGCAGCGCATCGCGCAAACGGTTCTCGACTTCGCGTTGATTCTTGGTCGATTCCATGTCGATGAAATCGATAACGACCAGGCCACCCAGATCGCGCAAGCGCAACTGGCGGGCGATCTCATCTGCCGCTTCGCAGTTAGTACGAAACGCGGTCTCTTCAATGTCGTGGCCCTTGGTGGCGCGCGCCGAATTGACGTCCACCGACACTAAGGCTTCGGTGTGATCGATGATGATCGCGCCACCGGACGGCAACGTGACATCGCGCCGATACGCGGTTTCAATCTGGTGCTCGATCTGGAAACGCGAAAACAGCGGCACGTCGTCGTGGTAAAGCTTGACCTTGCCGACGTTGGCCGGCATCACAGTCGACATGAACGATTGCGCTTGTTCGAAAATCTCCGGTGTGTCGATCAAGATTTCGCCGATGTCGGGTTGGAACAGATCGCGAATCGCGCGCACAACCAAGCTTGATTCGAGATATATCAATTCCGGGCCTTTGACTTCCTTTGCGGCACCCTCAATAGCTTCCCACAATTGAATCAAATAGTTCATGTCCCACTTGAGTTCTTCCGCCGAGCGACCGATCCCGGCGGTGCGGGCGATGATGCTCATACCATCGGGGATTTCAAGTTGATCGAGCGTCTCGCGCAATTCGGCACGATCCTCGCCTTCAACGCGACGCGACACACCACCGCCGCGGGGATTGTTCGGCATCAGCACCAGATAACGGCCAGCCAACGAAATGTAGGTTGTCAGCGCAGCACCTTTATTGCCGCGTTCGTCTTTCTCAACCTGCACAAGAATTTCGTTGCCAACTTTCAGGTTTTGCGCGATCTTGGCGCGGGTACCTTCACCGGTTTCGCCTTGCACGTATTCGCGCGTCAGTTCCTTGAACGGCAGGAAACCGTGGCGTTCACCGCCGTAGTCAACAAATACAGCCTCGAGCGATGGCTCGACGCGGGTGACAACGGCCTTGTAGATATTGCTCTTTTTCTGTTCCTGGCCGGCGTGTTCAATATCCAGATCGACCAGTTTTTGACCGTCGACAATGGCAACGCGCAGCTCTTCGGCCTGGGTTGCGTTGAATAACATGCGTTTCATGATTCTTCCTCAATGGCAATTTGCGCGCGCAATTTTCAGCGGGCAGGCAGAGGAGGAACAACGCAGGGCACAGGACTCGCTGCCGCAGATTCGCGGCGCTCAGTCGACGACGAGGTTTACCGTTGCGCAGCGGGCAGGAGACGGCCAAGCACACCCGGCATGATCGTTGGATCGTGCGGAATCGAACATTGATTAACGTGTGGTTGGAATTTCATGACTGTGCGCGACGTCGACGGTTTTTTTTGCTGTTTGCAAACTCTTATCGAAACTGCAAACAGCGAATTTTCCAAGTGACCTGAGGTGAGCCGCGAGCAATTCTCACTGCAGCGCGACTCCACCAAATTGTTCATCTTCACGCCACCCGATGCTGCAATCCGCTTCGCGGACGGTGCGCGTAAATCGTTTAGTATCGCTACTTGTTTGGGCCAATCAAATTGGCACCGGCGGTGAGCAAAAACGACCGCTCGTTTTTCGTCGTCGGCGGGGCTGGGCAAACACTGGCAGTAGGTCTTATGAACTGCGCGGGAGAGCGAAACATCCGGCGAAAACGGTGATTTCCGGCTTTATCCTGGCATTGCGTTCCGCGAGTGAACCGGGATGGTGACCCAAGGAACAACTGGCGGAATCTTGCTTTGCAACTGCGGTGGACTCGCTTCAAAATCAACGAGATATGAGTATAACCTAACATGCCACTGCGCGGAAAAGATTCGAATTCCGAGAATGTTGGCGGCGTTGAAGCGATGGCCGCCGCCGCAAGTT
>JAYTUX010000275.1:0-1713 GCA_043744315.1 Betaproteobacteria bacterium
CTGCTGGTCGCGCTCGATATTGGCACGTCCAAGATCATCGCGATCGTCGCCGAGATCACGCCCGAGGGCGCGCTGGAGATTTTGGGTCTCGGCCAGCATCCGTCGAAGGGATTGAAGAAAGGCGTGGTGGTGAATATCGAAGCCACTGTCACCGGCATTCAGCGCGCGCTGGAGGAAGCCGAGTTGATGGCCGACGTAAAGATCAAGGATGTGATGACCGGTATCGCCGGCTCGCACATCAAGAGCTTCAATTCGCACGGCATGGTGGCGATCAAGGATAAGGAAGTCTCGCAACACGATGTCGATCGCGTGATCGAAACCGCGCGCGCGGTGAATATTCCGATGGATCAGCAAATTCTTCACATCCTCATTCAGGAATACATCATAGACGGGCAGGAGGATGTGCGCGAACCGGTCGGCATGAGCGGCGTGCGATTGGAAGTGAAAGTGCATATCGTCACCGGTGCGGTTTCGGCGGCGCAAAACATCATGAAGTGCGTGCGCCGCTGCGGGCTTGAAGTGCGCGATCTGGTGTTGCAGCCACTTGCTTCCGCCATCGCAGTGCTATCGCAGGATGAAAAGGATCTCGGTGTTTGTCTGGTCGATATCGGCGGCGGCACCACCGACATTGCCGTGTTTACCGGCGGCGCGATTCGCCATACCGCCGTGATCCCGATTGCAGGCGACCAGATTACCAACGATATCGCCATGGCCCTGCGCACGCCGACCAAAGACGCCGAGGACATCAAAATCGCACACGGTGTGGCGCTGCGGCAATTGGCCAGCGTGAACGATGTGATCGAGGTGCCGGGCGTGGGGGATCGGGAACCGCGGCAAATGTCGCGCCAGACCTTGGCGGAAGTGATCGAGCCGCGCGTCGAGGAATTGTATTCGCTGATTCAGCGCGAATTGCGCGCGAGCGGATTTGAGGAATTGTTGTCGAGCGGCATTGTGTTGACCGGCGGCAGTGCGGGCATGGCGGGAATGGTCGAGCTCGGCGAAGAAGTGTTTCACATGCCGGTCAGGCTCGGCGTGCCGATGTACTCCGGCGGGCTCGCGGAAGTGGTGCGGAATCCGCGCTTTTCCACCGGTGTCGGCTTGTTGATTTCGGCCGTCGAGCAGAAAAAACGCGACGAGCATGTACGCATGCACACCGCGAATTTCAAAAGTGTATTTGAAAAGATGGCGTCTTGGTTCAAGGGAAATTTCTAACGTAATTGTTGGGCAAGATTTTTGAGAGTTTTGTACAGGGTTGTTTTTTTCGAGTTGTTTCACAGCAGAGGAGAGTAAACATGATTGAGTTAATCGATACAGAGCAACCGGAAGCGATCATCAAGGTGATTGGTATCGGCGGCTGCGGCGGTAACGCGGTCGACCATATGATCGGCAACGGCGTGGCGGGGGTGGAATTCATCTGTGCCAACACTGATGCGCAAGCCTTGAAACGCAATCAATCCAAGATCACGATGCAGTTGGGCGGCAATGTGACCAAGGGTTTGGGCGCGGGCGCCAATCCGGACGTGGGTCGTCAGGCAGCCATTGAAGATCGTGAACGCATCGCGGAAATGATTCAGGGTGCGGACATGCTATTCATCACTGCCGGCATGGGTGGCGGAACCGGTACCGGTGCAGCGCCGATCGTGGCGGAGATTGCGCGCGAAATGGGCGTGTTGACGGTTGCGGTCGTCACCAAGCCGTTCGCGTTCGAAGGCA
>JAYTUX010000276.1:0-5460 GCA_043744315.1 Betaproteobacteria bacterium
AATACCGATCTGTTACTTGCGACCCGGCGGCGCATTATCCAATTGGCAGAGAAACTCATTCTTGAAAATCCATCGTTTTCAAAAATCGATTGGCCAACGCTTAAAAGGGAAATGTCCCGTCATAAATTTCGCGAAGCGTCGGAGGTGCATTTCGCCGAAGGACGGTACACTAAAGCAATCAAGTATGGTGCGCCGTGGTATTCCGGCGTCACATCGAGGGCAACGACAATTATGTTGCGCTCATGCGTTGCGTTAGTGGTTGGAATATTTACAACTGGACGTTGACAAGCTCTAAGAATTTGTTGAAATTCGTATCGCAAAATTACTGCTAGCGAAATGCGAAGCACTACCTCCTTTTTCAAGGAGGATTGAGGAGGATTTAGGGTCGTATTGGCGCAGTGACCACCAAAAATCTCCCTCAATCCCTCTTTTTCAAAGAGGGAAGTGCTTCGCAATTCAGCGTGCGGCAGTTCCAATACGAACTTCAACAAGCCCCTAACACTACGCGACCGGTGTTTGGTTTGCCGCAGCGATCATTTGTCTTCCCAGCGCGCGTCTTTGGCATTCCATCGCCTGCCCTCACCGATCGGCAGCATATAGCGCGCGGGATTTTCGCCAATTCCCTTTTCGATCGCGTCAAGCAGCAAGTTGGTCGCATGAATATCCGCTTCATGGCCACCCTCCTCTGGTACCCAAATCGGGTCGTGCCAGACAATCCGGCAGTGCGTATCGTCGATTCTCTCTGCCATGCAAAACACGATCGGGCAACCGCTGGCACGGGCCAATCGTGCCGCACCCAACGCAAATGGCGCGTTAGTGAAGCCGGCAAATGGCCGCGTGTGCGCGTTTCGATGCCTGGATTCATTCCAGGGCGTATCAACAAACATTGTCAATGCGCAATGGGTTGTTTTTAAGCGTCGGATCAATCTCGTGGCGGCCCCCGAGTCTTTGCCAACCATCGCAAACTCCAGTCCGCCGTCGTGAATGACGCGCATCATTTGTTCCATCGCCAAAAGCACGACGCGAACTAAAATGAGGTGTGGGTTGCGCCATTGCATTTCGGGAACAGGCCCGAATACGAGCGTCATTTTCCGTGGCAGCGTAGTCGAACCAAGTGTCCAGCAGATCGCCTCATCGCGCGCAAAGTGCCCTAAGGTGACAATGAATGACTTGCCTGTGGCGAGAACTTTGTCGAGCGCTTCGCGGTTTACCTGAATGCACTCGCAATCGCGGTACCAGGCCTGATTGCGCGGAACCCTTATATGAACGGCATACTCCCAAAAGGACCAATAAAGTTTCTCGCGTGCGACTCGCTTTCCGTCAAGTGGTGTCGCTCCAAACCCGGATGTGAAGTCGCTCGAAATATCGCGTCCACGAAACGTGATGCCAGCAAGCGTGAACGCCATCAACCGGCAAATTTTTTGCACGATCCACTTTGGAAGAATTATCGCCAGTGGGCGCAAGCCCAAATGGAGCAGCCCGGCGAAAAAATAGCCCTCAAGCGGCTCAATGAATTCTCGCCCCGTTCGAAAGGCTCTGCGCTTAAGCGGCAGCGGCTTGCTGGATTGGTTTTCACTTTTCGAAAAAAATCGTTTTGCAAAAACTTTTATCTGCGCTTTTTCATTTTGCGAAAGGCACAAATACCACGCAAACACGGGAACCAATATCAGCGCAACGGCAACCTGGAGGAAAAAAACGATCAAATTTTCGGCGGCGAATTGCTGCTCAATCGCCGCACTGACGATCGCAAATGGAACGCACGCCAGCGTCGGCATGATCCATCCGTTAAGGATGAATTTCGCAATCGGAATACCTGTCGCATTGCCAAGGCACCTTGGCAGGAAAATCACACTAATGATTGCGCTTGGGACTGCAACGCCGATCGCCACACCCAGGATGCCGAGCGGGTGTACAAGTGCAATGCTCAGCGCAAGATTGGCGACCGCTTCAAACGCGAGACCTGGAATCAACGCCCGATGCTTGTTCATCCCGATGATCGAGGCGATGGCGATCGAGCGTGCGCCAGCGAGCAAAACCACTACCGAGAGCACGCGCAAAATTTCGCCGGACACCGGCCCAAATTCTGGCCCCATCCACAAAGTGACGAATGACTCGCCTCGCAATAAAAATGTCGCCGCGATCGGCGCAGTGGCGAGCGTCGCCATCCTTGCGGCCACGATCACTTCGCCGCCCACGCTATCGCTGCCCATCGAATTGAGCGCACTGACACGCGGGGTCATCATCTTCGACAATGCGCCGGACACTTTGGCCGCATAGTCGATCAGATTGCCAGCAATCGCGTAGTACGTGACGGCCGCGATCGGTAGAAACGCCGCGATAACCAAGGCATTGCTGTAGTAAATGAATAGCCCGAAGACGTGGATCAAACTCAAAAATGCACTGAAGGAAACGATCGTTCGCACGTGCGGCATCAATGGCGCGTTGGTTCGGAATCGCAATGCCGGATAAATGCGGCGCACGGTCACCCATGCCGCCACACCGTAAAGGACCGACGCCCCAAGGTGAATGACGCCCAATGCGACGAGTCCATATCCGTTCTGCAATGCCGCCACAACGGCGATTGTTCGGATCGCCGTGATGGCAATTTCCACGCCACTGCTGATATCGAAGCGCTGCAAACCCGTCACGACACCCGCAAACACGGCGCCGATCAATGTGGTCGCGATGGTCACGCCACCGAGAAATAGCACCACTCTCGAATCATCGACCAGCGACTCGGGAATATTGAAGAGCAGTGGCGCAAGATAGGCAAAGCCGCCCGATAGCAGGATTGCCCCCGCACCTAATATTCCGAAGAGTACCAGTGCCGCCGACACGATTGACGAACACTCGTCGTCTTCCTCGATTGCATGATGATGCGCAACATAGCGGGTAACCGCGCCACGGACGCCAAAATCGAGTAACCCCAGGTATCCGACCAGTGCCACCAGCAGCGACCAGACGCCATACGCCGTGCCACCCAGATGGTGAACGATAAACGGCGAAAGAAAAAAACTGACGATCGCAACGAACAGGAACGCGCCCCAATTCGCAATTGCGTTCTGATAAAAGCGCGATGGTCGGTGCGGTCTCTTCACGAATTAATATTATTTATTTTGAACTCGAAATACGTTTATTGCCTTCGCCGAATATTACGGCTTCCATTTGAGTCAATACTAGCGTGAAAAGCCGACTTGGAGCAGCGATGCCGCACGTATCGGCTTGGTGCCTGGGCCGGAACGGCCGGATACGCCGGCGCTTCACGGCAAGCTTCCGGTGGTGCTGCAGTCACGCCCACCGATAAGCGCAAGGCCGGGGCAACGAATTTCTGGCTGATGGCGGCTAGGAAACGTGTCAAGTTGTGGGACGAGACATTGGCGCAACAAATTTTTCTTGGTCGCGAGGATTTCATCCAACGCATGCACACGATGATGGAGCCTGCGGGTCAGACACATAGGTTTCCCGCGAATTACACCGGCACACTGGCGTTATCTGTCGCTGCGGTCGCCTGTTGTTCTAGAGCATCAACCCAATGCCATGCATCGTAGCGTTTCGGAAACGCGACGATGAATGGATTGGTGGGGACACCTCAGACGACGGCCCCATTCATTTTCTCTGGTGATCACGACTTTGGTGCCGGCGAAGCAAATGATGGTCGCCCGGCTTTCGCTGTTTTCCAACTGGGCAAGCATGGAAACCTTGCGCAGTTTAATGCGATAAATGCTTGCGCTTCTTTGCCGACTCAAACGAATTCGTGACCGACGATCCCGCCGCGCCAGCATTCTCGATGATTGGGGCGCCGGGAATGTGAACTGCATCACAATCGGTGCGCTGCCAGCGGCTATCACTCAGGTTAAATGTCGGAATATTTCACACACCGATTCGATCGGTCCGACCAATCACTGCGGAATTATCAATCTTCGTGAATAACGACAAGCGCGGCCAACGTGCGCCGTTCGCGTTACTGGGTGAAACGCGTGCCTGCACCAATTTATTGGTCCTATTTAATTTGTGATCGACGATCCAGCCAAGGCTTTGTCGGCTATTGGTGCGAAAGTAATGTGAAATAAATCACACGCTGCGAGCGAACCTTGTAGGCGATCAGCGGGTAATAGTCGGGGAATTTTACAAGCCAATTCGATCGATACCGATTGTTGCTAGTACGCCATTGATTATAAATATAAAAAATAACGTGGCACACAAACTGCTTATGAGATAGCCACAAGTATTTTTCACGCGTTCCACCCACTAACATGAGCCACGACATGAAAACCATCAGCCATTTGTTCAGGAAGCTCCGTCTCACTGCTTTTGCAGTTGCGTTGTTGTCGTTTGGTACTGCCAGTCACGCGACGCTTATCCTTTCCTACGCGCCTACCTATAATTTCACTTGGAACTATAACGGTGGTGCTGCTGGTCCGCTCACCGGCAATGGGTCCATGACGGTCAGCGGATTCAACAGCTCCCTCTTGTCGATACTGATTAGCCTTACCAATTCTTCTGCATTGACCAACAACCGCCTGACCTCTTTCGGCTTTGGTATTGACCCAAATGCAACGAGCACCACGTTGGTCGATGCCAACGATGGCGGAATGATCGGCAGCACTTTTTCGCAGATCCCCAGCCTCGCTTTAATTGAAGTATGTGCCTATGGCGGACAGAACTGCGCCGGCGGGTCGAACGGCGGCATTCTTGGCCAGGGCGGGACTGATACTTTTACTTTGTTGCTTGGCGGTACGTGGGGTAATTCGGTAAATATCGATCCGATTGGATTCAAGTACCAGACCGGCAGCGGTTCGTATGAATTCACCACTGGCACCACCATTACCTCGGTTCCGGAGCCAGGCACACTCGCGCTTTTCGGCGTGGGTCTTGCTGCGCTTGGGTTTCTGCGACGCCGGAAAGTCTTGCCTCGCTAGCAACCACAAAAAAACCCCGCTTCGGCGGGGTTTAGTTTTTATGCCATTAGCGCGATCTGGATCCAAAGAAAAACATCGGCCGGCATTGTTCCCTCGCACTGGCTGATCATGCATCGGCTGGACTATGAACAAACGAACCGGTCGATGCGTTCGATTCGTTACCCAATGCACGCGGCCAAGTTTCCGGCGCATCGCGACTTGACCGGCGTTGATTTCGGGCAGTCCAAGGTCAATCGCAGTCTAATCACCGAACTGGCCAAGCGCCATTTTACCTAGGCGGCGCGATGCTGTTTCACGTTCTGTCCCAGCTCGACGAACACACCAGCGAGATGATCGCGACGAACCTGACCTTCAATGAGTGAGCCAACGTGTTGGGGGACGCGAAGTTGACGACGACGCGCTGGGACCGTCTGGACGGATCATTGCCACATCGTGGAAACGGGCAAGGAGTCCTATCGGTTCCGCCACAGCACTGCCACCGCGAAATCGCGAATCAAGGCACAGGAGCAGAGCAAGCGATACAAGGCGACGAAGGAGGAAG
>JAYTUX010000277.1:0-1703 GCA_043744315.1 Betaproteobacteria bacterium
GCGGCAATCGTGCAAACCTTCCTTCGCAAGTGATCGCCGGACATGCGCCGAACTCAAACTTGGATCGCTTGCCGCTGCCACGCGCGCGCATGCAGGGGGCCGATCGCCCAAATGACGGAAGGCCGGGCAATGCTGCCGTAGGCCCGCGATTCCCGCAGGAGACGCCGCCGGCAAATGCGCCTCGTCCACCAAGATCGCGAGGGGGGGCCGAGCCAGGATTGATCGCGCCGCAACCTTCGCGCGTACCGGAAACTGCAGTGATTCGTCCGAACGAGCCGGCAATCGGCAATACCGCCCAGTCATCGCCGCGTCCACCTCCACCATCGGCTGTACGTTCGCCGGCACCACCGACGGCCATCATGCCGGATGCTGCGCAGACTGATCCGGCGGGTGCACGCGACGCGCAATCGCGCCGCGACGGACGCGGGCCGGGCGCGCGATATTCGCGGCCGGCACCGGAATCAGCGCCTTCGCAACCGTTGCCGCCGCAACCCTTCCCGAGCTATGCACCGCAGGCACCGACGCGTCCACCAGTGACACGCGCGATCATTCCGGGCGCTGATAGTGGCGCACCGATGGTGAAACATGCGCCCGAGCATGCCGTGAAACCGCGCCACGAAACTGCACCGGAGGTGGTGCCACCAAAGGTTGACATGAAAGACGCGCGCCAAAAACCCGGCGTGGTCAGGGAGTAAATTGAGCCGCACCTGCAGAATGCGGCGCGGCATCACTTTTTCTTTGAATCCCAATACGGCGGAACGCCGAAGGTTTTTTTCATGAAGTCGATGAACAACCGCACCTTCGCGGGCAGGAATTTGCGATCCGGATAGACGGCGAAAATATCGCTGCCGGGTGCGGCGAATTTGGGCAGAACCTCGATCAATCGGCCCTTGTCGATTTCCTCGGAAACTTCCCACGCGCTGCGCCACGCGAGACCGTGCCCGGCAAGCGCCCAGCGCGTCAACACCTCGCCGTCGTTGCAGTGCAGATGCCCGCCGACTTTCACCGTGAGATTTCGCGTCCCATCGCGAAACGACCAACCATCCGACAAGCCTTCATCGGTGGCGGTGACGAGGCAATTGTGTTTGGCCAAATCGGTCAACACCATCGGCTTGCCATGGCGCTTGAAATATTCGGGTGAACCAATCACGACCCGATGATTCGAGGCAAGTTTGGTCGCGATCAGATCGGCGTTTTTCAAGTCGGCAATGCGAATGGCGAGATCAACGCGTTCGTTCTTCAAATCCACGATGCGCTCGGACAAATGCAATGTCACATTCAGATTCGGATGCGCATCGACAAACGCCGGCAAATGCGGCGCGATGTGCTTTCGCCCGAAGGACGTGGGTGCCGAAACAATCAGCCGTCCGGTCGCACTTCGCGCACCGGCCGTCAGCGACTCCTCGGCGGCTCGCAACTCGTTGAGGATATTGCGCACATCGTCGTGGAAGGCGACACCTTCCGGCGTCAGGGTGATTTTGCGAGTCGAACGCTTGAACAGTTTTACGCCCAACTGTTCTTCCAGTTGATCGATGCGCCGCCCGACCATCGCCGGCGTCACACCCTCGTCGCGTGCGACCGCTGACAAGCTCTCGGTCTTGGCGACATCGAGAAACGTTTGCAATGCTTTCAATCGATCCATTACTGCCCTCCGAACAACGATGAAACGCGATATTCGCCTGTATCAAATGCTTATGTTTTAA
>JAYTUX010000278.1:0-1700 GCA_043744315.1 Betaproteobacteria bacterium
TTTTCGCATAGACATGATTGTTTTCTCCATCTGATAGTGCCGTACTTTGGTGCTGCCACTGCGATCGTACGGCTGGCGATCACATTCAACATAACGCGATACCCGCTCGTTGGTTTACGCGGTATCGCCCATGAAAATTGTAATCAGCGGTAACAGGCGCGCTCACGGTCGCGTGTTATGCGCGGACGACTCCAATATCCCGGCCGCGCACAATCCGCAAGTGTTTCCCACATCGCCGCTTATGCGTTACCCTTTGGCATCCAGCAATGAAAGGATGGTGATGGCAAACGTAAACACGCAATTGGTTGAAGAACTCACAACGCGCCCCGCGTCAGAAGCGGCGAAACAACTTGGTGATATCACTGCATCGATTGCATACGAAACACTGGCCATGCTCAACCCGGCTTTTGCGCAGGATATTCTTGCCGAGTTGCCAGACTCGCAACGTCAATCCATTATCCACGCGGCACCGATTGAAATCGCCAGGCAATGGACGCGCAATCAGTCATACGCGCAGGGCGCGGTGGGTAGATTGATGGAACCGGCTTACAGCGTTTTCGCGCCAGCGACGACGGTAGGCACTGCCATTGAAGCATTGCGCGCGTTGATCAAATCCGCCTTCATCACTTATGGCTATGTGACAGACCCGTCAGGAAAGCTGCTCGGCATTGTGACGATGCGCGACCTTTTGTTTACCGATAACGACAAACCGCTCGCTGACATCATGCTGGCGAATGTATTCGCACTGAAACCGCAGAGTCAAATTTCGGATGCGATGCGCCTTACGTTGAATCGGCACTATCCGGTCTATCCGGTTTGTGACGAACAAGGAAATTTGCTTGGCCTGGTGCGCGGACAAACCATTTTTGAATCCGAGGCATTCGAGATTACCGCGCAGGCCGGTAGCATGGTTGGTGTGGAAAAAGAAGAGCGCATCTCAACGCCGCTGCTGCAAAGTTTTAAGTTCCGTCATCCATGGTTGCTGCTGAATTTGCTCACTGCCTTTCTTGCCGGCGGCGTTGTTGCGATGTTTCAGGGCACCATCGACAGGCTCGTCATTCTCGCCGCGTTCCTGCCCGTTCTCGCCGGGCAATCGGGCAATACAGGCTGTCAGGCGATGGCCGTTACGCTGCGCGGCATCACGCTGGGCGAGATCAAACCCGGCGACGGCAAGTCGCTGGTGTTCAAGGAAGGCTTGCTGGGCGCAATGAACGGCGCACCGGTCGGCGTGATTGCCGGCGTGGCCATGTTCCTCACGGCAACCGCGCAGCACTCGACGCACGCGATCATGCTTTCTTTGGTCACTTTTTTGGCGATGGTCGGCGCGTGTATGGTCAGTGGCATTTCAGGTGCAGTCGTGCCACTGACATTGAAGCGCTATGGCGCTGATCCGGCGACGGCATCGAGTATTTTCCTGACGACTTCTACCGACATTGTCAGCATGGGATTGTTGCTTGGATTGGCGACGATGTTGGTGCCTTGAGTGGTGCCTTGAGCGGACAGGTGCGTCAATTCGATTGCAAATTGGCCGGAGCGAACACAGGAAAGCATTATGAGTTTGTGTTTGGTCGATCACGCAGTCCGTCGATTGTGGTTCCGTCGGCTTCAATAACGATCGTCGCATAGCTGTCGATACAGGCCAAAATGGCTTCGCGTGGGCCATCTTTCCATTTGCTGCCGCCATAGAAAGCTGCCTGACT
>JAYTUX010000279.1:0-5402 GCA_043744315.1 Betaproteobacteria bacterium
GAGCTTGCCTTGATTGGCGTTTAGAGTGCCCGATCCAACTTCTGCGATCACAATGTCGGCAGGATTCCATGAAGACAACAAGTAATGACTACCCGTCGATCGCGTTCGATAAAGCTTGCCCGTCTGTTGTCCGCCCGTTTGTGTCTGACTATCCGGCAGCGTGATGAACATCGGATTGCCGTTGGTATCGTAGTGATAAATCACGGTGAATGATTTATTGCCATGTTCCGCCACTGCCACGCCCCAGCCGGACGCATCGGGGCGATAGAAATGATCCGATAGATCGCCTGGGTATGCCGTTCTTGCTGTGCTGCCGAAGCTCTGCCGTTGAATCGACTTGGTGATGTTGGCAGTGCCGATCCGGTAGTTGAACGTCGCCGCATCTTGCCCAGTGAAAGTCAAGGTCGCCGAACCAATCTTGGTGGCGGTGACGAGTGCGGGGTCAAACATTGGCGCCTTGAACGATGGCCCGCGCGTGCGATACAAATCACCGACGCAGGTCGTGCCATCAAACCGCTGCAGATTGCAACCCGGCATGGTGATGAACAACTGATTACCCTGTTCGTCATACGTGAACCACGCACCAAACAATTCCTGATTGTGATGCGTGAGATGAATTCCCCACCCGGATTCGTTGGGGTTAAACCATATGTCGGTGAAATTGCGGGGTGCCGTCGCCGTCGCTCCGACAACGAATCCGAGCGCTTGTGACGCTTGATAGTTGCCACCCGTACTCTCGCCGGCGCTGTTGTTGAGTTGGGTTTTGTTGCATGAGGTTCCGCTGCCGGTATAAAGGATGTAATCAAGGCGCGTGGCATCGAACGCCTGACACAGCACCGTCGTGCCGGATGGCGGCGTACCTTGCATCGGATAGATATAGCCTTCTACCGCGTCGACCGCGTAACCCTTGACCTCCAGCGCCTGAACCTGAGCGCGATCAGTCGCATAGGCGAAGGTGCGCACCGTTTTGCAGCCGGCAGCGCCTGTGTTGCACACCTGACTCAGGCGAAACAATGGCACCAGCGCACGCTGGCCATCAGGGCTCGTCTCGATCGTGAAAATTTTGAAGAGCGCGCGCGCCGGTGGTTGCACGCAGTTGTTGCCAATGGCGTCGCAGAGTCTGCCGCCGAATTGCGCGTAGTTTGCAATGTTGTCGCCAAAGCTCGCAAAGGCGGTGGTCGCGATTTGTCCGGTACGTTTCAATTCACCGGCAACGGCTGCGACGGCGGTTTGCGGGCTCGATGTGAAGAGATGTGTTTGCGTATCGGCTGCGTATAGCGAGAACATCGGTGAAGTGTGGTTTGTCGCATTGGCTCCGAGCGCGAGTTGGACCGCTTTCTCCGCGTCCGGCAAAAGGAACGTCAACCCCGAACCCGCTGGCCCGGCGACGGGCTGCGTAGCGGTGACGTACAGAATGTTCGTGACCTCGGCTGCGCTCAAGAGCGGATTGACTGAGCGAATCAGGCCCGCAATACCGCTGACCATTGGCGCTGCAAAAGAGGTGCCCATGCAGTCACCATAGCCGGTATAGCTCGTCGGCAGCGTTGGTGCCTGTGAAACCGGCGCATCGACGCGATCACCGCAGCGATACGGTGGATAGTCGTAGAGATATTTGTCCGCAACCTGCAAGGTCAAGACGTCTTTGGCCGGAGCCACCAGGCGAATCTTCGCGCCATAGTTGGAGCCGGGCAGCGCCGGGTCATAACCTGTGGTCCAAAATTTTCCCTCCGAGTCAACGCCACCGACGGCAATGACGCTTGGATGGTTTGCCGGCATCGGGACACCGGCTTTCCCTTCATTTTGGGCAATGGAAACGACGACAAGATCGCGCTCCTCCGTGCGCCGCATCACATTGCAGTATTCGGCGCCGGCGTACGCCGCCGAATTCTGGCAGGAGCGTTGCTTTGACGGATCCGCCTCAATGGAATCGCCAAAACTCATGTTGATGACGGCTGCACCTGAGGCAATAGCATCGCGGGTGCCAAGTTCGACGTCGATTGCGCCAGCCGCCTGCATCGGATTGCCAGTGTGAATACTCAGGGAACACCAAGGGCAGGAACCCGAAATCCCCTTGCCGTCAAATCCGCGTCCTGCCAATAACCCGGCGACCATGGTTGCATGAAAGTAATTTGGGAATGCACTTCCCATTTTTGCCGTCTGGGAAAGGTGGCTTCTAAAATTGCCGTCTATGCCAGCGTTAAGTTCAGGATGAGAGACGAATCCTGAATCCACCATCGATACATGGGCGCGCCCTTTGGTGATCGCCCAGGCGCGATCGAGCTTGAGCATCTCGATCCCATACTGATATGCGCCTTTGGACACTGGTCGTGGCGTGGGCAGTGCCAACGGATCCGGCGCGAGTGGCGTCGTTTGTGCATTTGCGGCAAGAAGATTGATTAACATCGCCGCCATCAGTGGAAGGCGAAAAATATTCATACCTTGGAACTCTCGTGAGTTTTCGATGAGCAGTTCAATACATTACGCAATCCAATGCAGGCACCGGACAATCGGCCCAGGTTGAACAGGGCTAGGACAAAAAAGCCGCCCAGCCGACGATCAGCTGCATCACTGTGCAGGCGAAGGCATTGTCACAATGTCACCAAGGTGAATTTTCCCGCCACCCGCCGGTATCATGTTGGTGCCAAACATCATGCCGCCGGGCGTTTCGCGAAAGGTCGCCAGTGTGCGCAGCGGCTCTGGCCCTAGTACCACGCCTGCAGCCTGGTCGGTAGTGGTGACCTGGCAGCGCGGGCACGGTTTCACCGCTCGGAATCTGGCCTCGGCGATGCGAATTTCCCCCAGCCGGTCTTCGGCGAAGGCGTCACCTCCCTTGATCACAATGTTGGCGCGAAAACGATTCATCGGCACCGCGGCGCCGCCACCTGCGAGGATGCGCGCATTCAAATCGCTGAGCGACGCTTCAGAGGCAATCAGCAACGGCGAGCCGTCGGCAAAGCTGACGATATCACCGGGTTTCCCGTAATCCGGATTGACCGCGCGTTCGCTGGAGTCCGGCATGTACACGAGGCGCGCATCAAAGCCGAGATATGCTGACAACCATTGATCGGCCTCGCTCGACACGGCCTGCGCCGCGACATGGCTGGCCCACACGCGCACCATGCGTGTCGGTGCTTCATTTGGTTCGGCGGGGAAAGTCACGCTGTCGATATCGGGTGCCGAGAATGTGATTTTGTCGCCCTCGATTTCAACCCAGACGGTCGCCATTTTCGGGTATTCGCGCTGCGTGACGAATTCATTGTTCGCATCGACTATCAGAAATCGCCGGTCGTGCTTGAGGCCGCGCGGCGTGATCATCGATTCCACCAATGAAATCGCACCCAGGCCCTTGACGGGATAAATGAATATTCCACTGACGGTGATTGCCATGAAGTTCCTCAATAATCGTGATAACGTACCGTTCCGCAGAGGAAATTATATCTGCGCCCACGCCGGCGAAAGCCGGATTTTTCGCGACACGCGAAGTAGTTAAGTCTCTTCCAACATCGGGAGCTCTACAACATGGTTGATCTCTGGAAAAAACTCACCGGCGAACTCATTGACATCATTCAATGGCTCGACGATTCGAACAACACACTGGTGTACCGCTTTGAGCGGATGAACAATGAAATCAAGTACGGTGCCAAGCTCACCGTGCGCGAAGGGCAAATGGCGGTGTTCATCAACGAAGGCCAATTGGCTGATGTATTCAAGCCCGGCATGCATACGTTGACGACGCAAAATTTACCGATTTTGGCGACGTTGAAAGGCTGGAAATACGGCTTCGAGTCGCCGTTCAAGGCTGAGGTGTATTTCATCTCAACCCGCAAATTCACCGATCTGAAATGGGGCACGCCTGGCCCCGCGACCATGCGCGACAAAGAGTTTGGCATCGTGCGTGCGACCGCGTTCGGCATTTACTCGATTCGCGTGAAAGATCCGGCGATTTTCATCAAGGATATTTCCGGCACTGAAGGGCGTTTCACCACCGATCAAATCCAGGAAAATCTGCGCGGCAAGATCGGCCTGCGCATCAAGGAGGTGATGCCCGAACTGGGACTGAGCATCATTGACCTTGAAGCCAAGGTCACACAGATGGGCAGCATGCTGCGCGAACGCATCGGCGGTGATTTCGAGGCGATGGGACTCGAGTTGTGCGAAGTGCAGGTGCAGGATATTGGTTTGCCGGAAGAGGTTGAAAAAGCGATCGACAAACGCGGCGCCATCGCGGCCGTCGGCAATTTGCAGGCCTACACGCAATACGAAACTGCGAGCGCGATTCACGACGCCGCCACTACACCTAATAGTGCGGCAGGGGCCGGTATGGGGCTCGGGGCTGGATTCGCGATGGGTGGTGCCATGGCCGGGCAGATGGGTGCCGCCATGAATGCCGGTGCCGCGGGAATGGGAAGTGCCGCCGGCGCGGGCGCGGCGCCGCCACCGCTGCCTGCGGCGAGTGCCTATCATGTGGCAATCAACGGCCAGCAATCGGGACCGTTCGATCTCAATACCTTGCAGGGTCATGCCACCAGCGGTACGTTGAAGCGCGATTCGCTAGTGTGGAAGGCAGGTATGGCGCAATGGTTGAAGGCCGGCGACGTGCAGGAACTGGCACCGTTGTTTTCCAGCGTACCGCCTCCCATCCCCGGGGCCGACTAAGCCCTTGGTATTCGCCGTCGTTGCATGTATTTGCGCGGCAGCGGCGGCGGTCAATCGATCAATCGTAAATTGGATTCCCGCGTGGATAAACCGCGCGGCCTATTCAGAGCCCGTCGAAGGACGGGAAAGACGAGTACGTTTATGAACATCCTCATCCGCGCTGCTGAACCCGACGACTTTGCTGCCATTTGTGAAACCATGTCGGCACCAAAGGCACAAGCGCAGACATTGCAGTTGCCGTATGCGTCGCTCGAAATCTGGAAAAAACGCCTTGCGGAACAAACGCCCGGGGATCATTGGCTGGTCGCGGAAATCGATGGCAAGGTGGTCGGCAACGCGGGCTTGCATGCGGCAGCAAAATCGCTGCGCCGCCGCCACGTTGGCGCAATCGGCATGTCGGTACATGATGCGTGGCATCGCAAGGGAGTTGGTTCCGCGTTGATGCGGGCGCTGATCGAACTGTCCGATAACTGGCTTCAATACACCCGCCTCGAATTGACGGTGTACGTCGATAATGCGCCAGCAATTGCGCTGTACAAAAAGTTTGGATTTGATATAGAGGGCACCCACAGACGCTACGCGATGCGCGCAGGTGAATTTGTGGATACATACTTTATGGCACGTTTGAAAAACTGAATGGAAAATCCCAATCCCTCACAAACCACGCTCGATCACATGACCGAGAAGGTGCGTGCGTTTCCGTGCAAATCCTGCGGCGCGAAATTATCATTTTCGCCAGGCAGCAA
>JAYTUX010000280.1:0-5401 GCA_043744315.1 Betaproteobacteria bacterium
AAGTGCTGATAAGGACCCGGCCAGCAAAAATCCATCAAGGACAACAGGTGTAATCCCTGAAACAGAGTCCGGATCTATGGCGGCAATCTTTACCTTCTCCCCATCACTAAACGATCGCTTGGCAAACCGGGGGCGTCCATCTATAGAGTTTAGCTTGCAGAAATACGGCTAAAACCCCATCACCGCCCCGTCGCTGCGCGGATCGAACCCGCCCGTCATCGCGCCATCGCGCGCGCGAATCAATGCCCCTGCATGACCAACGCTTTCGTCGAATGCGCCCAATTTTTCCACCTCATGCCCGCGTGCGCGCAAGCCTTCAAACACGGCCTCGTCAAATCGTGATTCGAGCTTTAACGTGTCCGACGGATTCCCCCAGGTGCGCCCCAGCAGCCAGCGTGGGGCTGCAATCGCGTCTTGCGGGGTCATGGCGAAATTTGCGATGCGCGTGAACACCGCACATTGCGTTTGCGGTTGACCGTCACCGCCCATGGTGCCATACGGCATGACGCGGCCATCCTTGAACAAGGCAAGCGCCGGGTTCAAGGTGTGAAACGGTTTCTTACCCGGCTTGATGGCCAGTAGCGCCTTTGGATCGAGCGAAAAACTCGCGCCGCGATTTTGCCAATTGATGCCGGATTCTTTCAACACGATACCGCTACCAAACTCGTGATAAATCGATTGAATAAAGGACACCGCACGGCCCTGACCATCGATGACACCCATCCACACCGTGTCGCCCGGCTTGGCATTTTTCCCCCACGGCGCGGCGCGATCCTTTTTCACTTTGGCGGCGAGTGTGGCGACGATATCTTCGTCCAACAGCGATTGCGCATGCACATTCATGTGCGCCGGATCAGTCACATATTTATCGCGAATCGCGAATGCTTGCTTGGTCGCTTCCACGCAAAGATGCACATACTCCGCGCCGAGCGGATCAAGCCCTTTCAAGCCGATCTTATCCAGAATCGCGAGGATCAACAGCGACACCACGCCTTGCGCCGGCGGCGTCATGTTGTAGAGGTTGCCGAGTGAATGCGCAATCGTCAATGGTTCGCGGTAGAGCGCTTCGTGGCGCTTCAAATCGTCGCGTGAAACCGGGCTGCCGACAGCGGCCAAATCCTTCGCGATGCTTTGCGATATATCGCCGCGATAAAAATCGGCGAGGCCGGCTTTCGCCAGATATTCCAGCGTATTGGCGAGGCGGGGCAGTTTGAAGTTGGCACCCGTCTGCGGCGATTTGCCGTCGACCAGAAAACTTTCGCTGAATCCCGGTTGCGGGCTGAGTTCTGCAAGTTTCGCGGTGGTACTCGCCCATTGGCTTTGCGTCACCACGATGCCTTCCCGGCCACGTTTGATCGCATCGCCCAGCAACATTGACAGGGGCATTTTTCCGCGCCAGCTTTTCGAGACTTCCAGTGCCGCATCCCAGCCCGAAATGGTACCGGCGACGGTATTGGCGGCGAGCGGCCCGCGGATTGGAATCGAGTCCACGCCTTGCTGCTTGAAATAATCCAGCGTCGCATTGTGCGATGCGGCACCACAGGCGTCAATCGCAATCGGCGCGCGACCCGGATCGTGTATCAACCAGAATGCGTCGCCGCCGATCGCAGTCATGTGCGGATATACGACGGCAATCGTCGCCGCGGCGGCAACCATGGCTTCGATGGCATTGCCGCCTTCGCGCAAGATGTGCGCGGCGGCCTCGGCAGCGGCGGCGTGCGGGGCAACGGCGATGCCGCTTTGGTAGGTTTCATTCATGTGCATTCCTCATTCACGCGATTATGAATGATGCGCCCGCTATAATTGCGCTCCTTTTATCGCAGCCGTTTGAACTGAAAACTCCATGAACGTGTTCTACGAAGAAGACGGCAGCTTCAAAGTGGCACACGTCATGTCCGACGCCGGTACCTCGTTGCAGGTTGAATCGGTCAGCGGCAAACGCAGCAAGATCAAAGCCAATGCCGTGGTCTTGCGCTATGAATCGGCGCTCGATCAATTCATGCCGGAAGCGGAAAAACTCGCGACCGCAATTGAGCCCGATTTTCTCTGGGAAGTGTGCGGCGCGGCGGAATTTGGCTGCGAAGAAATGGCGCAGGAATATTTCGGCCACAAACCCATTTCAACCGAAGTCGCTGCGGTCGCGCTCAAATTGCACGCAGCCCCAATGTATTTTTACAAACGCGGCAAAGGCCGCTATCAGGCCGCTCCCGAAGAAAACCTGAAGGCCGCACTCGCCTCGGTCGAGCGCAAAAAACGCGAGGCCGAACAAATGGCGGCCTGGGTTTCGCAATTGAAATCGGGCGTCATGCCGGACGAGATGCGCGCGCACCGCGACACGCTCCTGTATCAACCCGACCGCAATACGCTGATGGTGAAAGCCTGCGAGGCGGCCGTCGCGGAGACGCACACCAACTTGCCGCTGTTGTTCTTTAATGCCGGTGCCTGGCCTGACCGCAGCGCCGCGCAACACGACTATCACCTCGGCAAGTTTCTGCGTGAATATTTCCCCAGAGGCCGCGAATATTTAGGTGAAATCGACACCGTTGAGCCGACCGATTTACCACTTGCCAACGTCGAGGCGCACAGCATTGACGATGCCGCCACCACTGAAATCGACGACGCCTTTTCAGTCAATGTCCTTGACGCCGCGCGCGTGGAAATCGGCATCCACATTGCCGCGCCCGCGTTGTTTTTCGGCGCCGAAAGCGCACTCGAAAAACTCGCCGGTGCGCGATTATCGACGGTGTATTTCCCCGGCGACAAGATCACCATGTTGCCGCCCGCCGCCATCGAGCAGGCCACGCTCGCGGCGGGGCGCGTGTGCCCGGTGGTGTCGTATTACGCGGTGTTCGACCGCTCGAGTTACGAAATCCTCTCGACCCGCACCGCGATTGAGCGTGTGAAGATCGCCAGCAATCTGCGTATCCGCGCGCTGGAAGCCTATTTCGACGACGCCGCGATCGCAAGTGGCCAAGCCGACGGCGAATATGGCGAAGAATTGATCCTGCTGCACAACATCGCCAAGACGCTCGGTGTGCGGCGCGGCAAGAATGAAAACGAGCAGGATCGCGTTGATTACAATTTCGATATCGTCGACGGAAAAATCGCCATCACCACCAGGAAGCGCGGCAACCCGATCGATACCGTCGTCTCGGAGTTGATGATTTTCGTCAATAGTGAATGGGGTAAATTGCTGGCCGACAACGGTGTCGCCGCGATTTATCGCACGCAGCAGAACGCCAAGACCCGCATGACCACCGACGCGCTGCCGCACGAGGGCCTCGGTGTCGCGCAATACGCATGGTCGAGCTCACCGCTGCGCCGCTATGTGGATCTGGTCAATCAACGGCAGTTGATTGCCTTCATGCGCGGCGAAACGCCGCCGTTTCAAAAACGCGTCCGCGATTCGCTCGGCAAATTAAATGAAATCACCAGGCGCTTCGATCTCACCTATGACGCGTACAACGAATTCCAGCGCAATCTGGAACGCTACTGGTGCCTGCGCTTCCTTGAACAGGAAGGCATCGCGCAAATCGAAGGCGCCGTGATCCGCGACGAGCTGGTGCGCGTGACTACATTGCCCTTGATCGTCAAACTCGAGCGCAATCCCGAATTGCCGCCGAAAACGCCGGTGACGGTGAATGTGGCCGCCATCGATTACTGGAGCATCGCGGGGCAATTCACGCTCGCAGGGCAAGTGGTGCCGACGTAGCGCCTTAACTGCCTGCAAGCCTGAATATTTCACGGGCACCCGCCATCGGGCGCGTAGGCACCGGTACAAATGGGATAGATCGAGAAAGTCTGGAAAAAGTCTATTGACGTAGACGGCCCTCGCTCCAGAAGGTGCCGACCCGTGAACTATTCAGGCTAGAATGCGGGCATGTTTTTTCGCCCGAGATAGTGGCGATTCGCCATGCTTGAAAAGCCCCGTGAATTCGCCCGAAAAATTGATACCCGCATCAATCTAAAACTCGATGCGGTGGCGGCTCTCCCGCCGCCGCCGGTGTTTCTGAAGTTGCAACGCGCGCTGGCGGTGTCGGTGCCGATGCAGTCCTCGGTGCTGACCTCGATTACTTTTCACGCGATCTTGATCTTTCTGGTCGGCGCGAAATTGTTCGACCCCAATCAATTCGCGCCACCGCACAACGTGATGGACGTGGTGCTGGTCAACGCTAAATCGGCGACCAAACCAAAGAAAGCCGACGCGCTCGCGCAGGCCAGTCTCGATGGCGGCGGCAATACCGACGAGAAACTGCGCGCGTCCACACCACTGCCCGCGATCGAGCAAACCGCCGCGCAAAACGCGAAGCAGGCGCAGGAACGCGTGAAGCAGCTTGAGCAGGAAATGAAAACACTGATGACGCAAGTGCGCTCGACAGCGAAAGTGATGCAAGGCGAAATTGCTCAAAAGGAATCCGGCACGCCCGACCCCGTTAGCACTGCTGACGTGATGCAAAAATCGGTCGAGATTCAACGGCTCGAAGCGCAAATTGCCAAGGAATACCAAGCCTACCAGCAACGCCCAAAGCGCAAATTCGTCGGCGGTCGCACGCAGGAATATCGCTTCGCGGTGTACGTCGATAACTGGCGGCAGAAAATCGAGCGCGTCGGCAATCTCAACTATCCGGGCCAGGCACGCGCGCGCGGCATCCACGGCTCCGTGCAGGTGACGGTCGCGATCAAAGCCAACGGCGAAGTCGAAGACATCGAAATCCACACGTCGCGCGCCAACAAAGTGCTCAAAGACGCCGTGCGACGCATCGTCACCCTGTCAACGCCGTTCGAGCGTTTCCCCGACAGTTTCAAACTCGACACCGACATTCTGCACATCACGCGTACCTGGGTTTTTGGGCCAGGCGATGTTTTGTCAGCGGAGGCGGCGGGGAAGTAGAGCGGTATCGGACATGGCTTGGTGGCCTGCCGTTGGTGCTCCGCTTGGGCGAGTGGGCTAGGCCGAACTCTTTGAGCCGGGTTGGGTAGATGCTGGCGGGAAGCATTTCTTGTACTTGTCCAGCACGCCGAAGAGGGCAATTGCCAACGCAAGAATTGGAATTTGGACAAGAAAGACGCTGGACCACGAGGTGACGGTGCCATATTGTGCCGCCGGGTGATCGAGACCGTAGAACGGGCCAAACGTGCTCAGCAAGTCGACTACCACAAACACGCCCAAAAAGAACTTTGAGAATGATCGCGCGAGGGGTCGTAACTGCCAAAGGCCAACCGCAAGGGCGACAAACGCGCCCGCCGCAACAACGGCAAGAATGTCGACGCCGAACAGAAAGATGATTCTGGCGCTAGCGACGACCCATAGCAAGCACAGGGCTACAACTGATATTTTCAGGAGCAAAACGTCTGTCTTTGGCATGGTTTGTACCGAAGTTCGGTGAGCATACCGCTTAAC
>JAYTUX010000281.1:0-1693 GCA_043744315.1 Betaproteobacteria bacterium
CTTAGGCGGAAAAAATTCAAACGAAAAATTTCTATTTTCGGTCATGGAAATATCCCGGAAAGTGCGGCAAACAACGTCGCCTCCAGTGTGTAGAGGCGACGTGACATCGACCGAACCAACTCAATACCGATAGGTATCAGGCTTGTAAGGACCCTGCTTGGATACGTGGATATACGCGGCCTGCTGATCGGTTAACTCAGTCAATTGCGCATTAAGCTTCCGCAACTGTAGACGCGCGACCTTTTCATCCAGATGTTTCGGAAGAACATAAACACCGACCGGATATTTCGCCGTGTTGGAATACAACTCGATTTGCGCAATCGTCTGATTGGCGAACGATGACGACATCACGTAAGAAGGATGGCCGGTACCGCAGCCGAGATTTACCAAGCGCCCTTTAGCAAGCAGGATAATGCGTTTGCCATCGGGGAAAATGATGTGATCGACCTGCGGCTTGATTTCCTCCCACTTGTATTTTTCGATCGACGCGACGTCGATTTCGTTGTCAAAGTGGCCGATGTTGCAGACGATGGCCTGATCCTTCATCCTCGCCATGTGATCATGCGTGATGATGTGATAGTTACCAGTGGCAGTGACAAAAATATCCGCCTTGTCGACGGCGTAGTCCATGGTCACGACGCGATAGCCTTCCATCGCCGCTTGTAGTGCACAGATCGGGTCAACTTCCGTCACCCACACTTGCGCGGAGAGCGCGCGCAAGGCCTGCGCGGAGCCTTTGCCGACGTCGCCATAGCCCGCGACCACGGCAACTTTGCCCGCGATCATCACATCGGTCGCGCGTTTGATGGCGTCGACCAATGATTCCCGGCAACCATAGAGATTATCGAATTTCGATTTGGTGACGCTGTCGTTGACGTTAATGGCCGGGAACGCGAGCTTGCCGTCTTTATGCATTTGATACAGGCGATGCACGCCGGTGGTGGTTTCTTCGGTCACACCTTTGATGGCTTTCAGGCGCACCGAATACCAATGCGGATCAGTCGCGAGTTTGGCTTTGATGGCGGCGAACAAAATGCGCTCTTCTTCGGCGCCAGGATGATTCAATACCGACTTGTCGGTTTCCGCGCGCGTGCCGAGGTGCAAGAGCAATGTCGCATCGCCACCGTCGTCGAGGATCATGTTTGAATAGCCACCGTCTTTCCACTCAAAAATGCGGTGGGTGTAATCCCAATATTCTTCCAGTGTTTCACCTTTAACGGCGAACACTGGCGTGCCATTGGCAGCAATTGCGGCGGCGGCGTGATCTTGCGTGGAAAAGATATTGCACGAGGCCCAGCGCACTTCGGCGCCCAACGCTTCGAGCGTTTGGATCAGCACGGCGGTTTGGATCGTCATGTGCAGCGAACCGGTAATGCGCGCACCTTTCAACGGGCGCGTCACGGCGAATTCTTCGCGAATCGCCATCAGACCCGGCATTTCGGTTTCGGCGATCTTGATTTCCTTGTTGCCCCATTCGGCGAGTTTCAGATCGGCAACGTGATAGTCGCCATGGATGATGTTTTGCGGTTTTAGTACAGCGTTCATGATTGACTCCTGGCAAAGATATATTTCGCGAGCACCAATAGAAAACGGCGCCCACACTGGTTTTCAGTGTGGGCGCCGTTTCAGAACTGCTTGAATTCGATTTTCCGAGCCTGGTCGATATTGAAACTCGCGCGCAGCGCCCCTCGGA
>JAYTUX010000282.1:0-1693 GCA_043744315.1 Betaproteobacteria bacterium
CCCTTGAAGTCTTTCTCAACGATTTCTTTTACGCGCTTGTCGCCGAGCGTGAATTCCCAATGGCCCGTCATGATGTCCACGCCGAGTTCCAGCGCGGCATCGACCATGTCCTGCCCCTTCGTCCACAATGCCGTCGCAGAGCCTTGCCAGGTGTCACCACCATCGAGCAGCAATGCGCCGGGACGCGATGACTTCAATTGCTTGACCAGCGTCGCCAGGTGCGCAAATCCGCCGACCTTGCCGTATTGGCGGGCTGCCTTGTCAAAATCAAGATACGTAAACGCGTGCGCGTGCGCGCTGCCGGGCTTGATGCCGAATTGCTTCAGCAAATGTTCGCCAACCAGATGCGGCGGTCGATTCGCCGAACCGGCGATACCCAGATTCACGTTTGGCTCGCGAAAATAAATCGGCTTCAACTGCGCGTGGCAATCGGTCATGTGCAAAAAATGCACGTTGCCGAATCGTGGCAAGTCGTACAGCGCAGCGGATTTATCGTTTGCGCCAAACGCGAGAGGATGATCGAGCGCGAAGCCGCCCGCACTGGCAACAGCAAGCAGGTGAAGAAATTCGCGGCGACTCAAATCAGACATGATCGGTCGCTCTCACGCGGGCGTTTACAGCCATTTTTGTCGTCCCCGCGCAGGCGGGGACCCAAGTGGCGTTTGTCCGAAAGTCGCTGGGGTGAAAGCATGCTTTCACCATGCGCGGAGACGACGGCGATAAATAGCAATCCATCTTAGAACTCCAAATCATCCGCAATCGCCTTGATCCCCGCCGCCGCACACGCATCGTCGGCGTCACCGCCTGGCGCGCCGGAGACGGCGATCGCGCCCAGCAAATTGCCGCCGGCTTCGATCGGAATCGCCCCGCCTGCTACCAACACACGCGGCAACTGCCGAATACCACTCATCGGCTTTCCCTGCTGCGTCTCAACCGCAAGCGACGTGGTCGGTTGCTTGAAACTCGCCGCCGTCCACGCTTTGCCGATCGCCATGTCCGGCGTATGCGGGCCCGCAAAACGATCGCGCAGCACCACTTGCACCACGCCTGCGCGATCAACCACGGCGACCGCCGTTTGAAAACCGTCCTTGCGGCATTTGGCCATCGCCACTTGCGCGGCTTTGAGTGCCGTTTCGGGCGTGAGCATTTTGACCGTGAACGTGGGTGATTCCGCCGCACTCGCGGGTGCCGACGCGATCGCCATCATGCAAAGCGAAATAGCTGCCAGAAGTAAATGTTTGACGCGTTTCATAAGCAACTCCTAATACAACGTTTCGCAAAAAAGCCCGGCGTACCGGGCTATTTCACCACCTACTTGTTGACCGGCGAATTGGGATCCATCAACAGCGCCGTGACATGTTTGATTTGTTGCTCGGTAAGGATGCCGTTGTGACCAAAGCGCGGCATGTTCGAGCACGCGGAATACGCATTGGCATTGTAGATTTTTCCGTAGGCATATTTTTGCGTGGCATCAGTATTGCCGCGCAGCTTGCCAAAATTGTACAAACTCGGGCCGATGTTGCCGAAAGAAATTTCCTCTTTCGTCAGTTGGTGGCAGGCATAGCAATTGCCGCCGTTGGGATTGGCGGGATTGTCAGAAAATTGTTTGCCGACACCCGACTGCGCGATTTTTTCACCCTCTTTCCAATCGCCGAGCATGTTGCCATCTGCGGGATACTTGATCAGTTTCAAA
>JAYTUX010000283.1:0-20392 GCA_043744315.1 Betaproteobacteria bacterium
CCCGACCTCGGCTTCGAGTTTCGTTTCCGCAAGGGTAGCGACAGCCTCGGCCACTTCACTTCCCAATCGGGCGGCGAAGAATACACAGTATTGAACATATACCTCGATATCCAGCCGATCATTCTGAGTCAGCCGTTATATCACCCGTATCGGGGCAGCAATATAGGAGGAAAATAGGTAATGCTGTTTTCTTTCATCGAATTTCGGAGCGCATCGTCATGAAAAAAATGTTGGTAGTTTTTCTGTTGTCCCTGCTGATCCCTGCAACCGGCGCGTCCGCCCAGGAGTCGCGCAAGATCCGCATCGGCGTCGAGGGCGCGTACCCGCCTTTCAGCTACATCGGCACCGATGGCAAGGTGCAAGGCTTCGACATCGACATTGCGAACGCGTTATGCGAAGAGCTGAAAGCGCAATGCACTATGGTGCAGCAGGATTTCGATGGCATGATTCCTTCGCTCAACGCGAAAAAGATCGACGCGGTCATCGCCTCAATGTCGATCACCGAAGAACGGCGAAAATCGGTTGAATTTACAGACAAGTATTACCACACGCCGGCGCGACTGGTGGTCAAGACCGGCTCGATGTTGACGCCGACCCCGGAAGGTATGAAAGGAAAACGCATCGGCGTACAGCGCACCACCACCTTTGACCGCTTCGTCACGGCGACGTTCACGCAATCGGAAATCGTTCGCTACGGCAAACAGGACGAGGTGTTTCTCGATCTTGGCACCGGGCGCCTCGACGCGGTATTGGTCGACAGCGTTAACGCCACCGTCGGGTTTCTGAAAACACCGGGAGGCAAAGGCTACACATTCCTCGGCCCGGTTTATTTCGATCCGAAATATTTTGGTTTTGGTGCCGGGATCGCGGTACGCAAAGCGGACACCGAATTGCGCGACCGTTTCAATGACGCCATTCGCGCGATCCGCGCCAACGGTGTGTACAAGAAAGTGCAAGACAAGCATTTCGAGTACGACGTGTATGGTGGCGCCCCGTTGCCGGCGGCAAACAAAAAGTAAACGCACAAGTCAAGGCGGCGCGCTCCGATGTTTCACGGATTTCTTCCGAGCATCCTGCAAGGCGGATTGATCACGCTGTCGGTCGCGCTGTCGTCACTTGCGATCGCGGTCGCGCTGGGTTTGCTCGGCGCCGCGATGAAGCTGTCGCGCTCACGCGCGGCGCGCATGAGCGCAAACATCTACACGACCGTGATCCGCGGTGTGCCGGACATGGTGCTGATGCTGCTGATTTTCTATGGTGGACAAATGGCGGTCAACCGCGCCGCGCCCTGGTTTGGGTTTGAAGGCTACATCGATATCAACCCATTCATCGCCGGTGTGGTCACCATCGGGTTCATCTTCGGCGCGTACCTCACCGAGACTTTTCGCGGCGCGATCATGGCAGTGCCGCCGGGGCAGCGCGAGGCGGCGATCGCCTACGGCATGAACCCGCGCCAGGTGTTCGCGCGCATCGTGTTTCCGCAAATGGTGCGATTTGCGATTCCGGCGTTTTCCAACAACTGGCTGGTGCTGGTGAAATCGACCGCGCTGGTGTCGGTGATTGGTCTGGGCGACATGATGCAGCGCGCAGGACTAGCCGCCGGCGCCACCCGCGAGCCATTCACATTTTTCTCCACGGTGGCGGTGTTGTACCTGTTGATCACCACGGTATCGATCATCTTGCTGAGAGCCCTGGAGCGGCGCTATTCCCTGGGCGTGAGAGCGGCCACGTTATGAAGCGCCGGCGCACGATCGCATGTTGAATATCGAGGTAATCGGCACAAGCCTGCCGATGTACTTTACCGGCGCGCTCGTGACGTTGAAGCTGCTTGCGACCTCGCTCGCCGCCGGGCTTGTGTTCGCGATTCCATTGGCTATCCTGCGCGCGTCACCCAATCGCTGGCTGTCGAGCCCGATCTGGTTTTTCACCTATGTGATCCGCGGCACGCCGATGCTGGTGCAGTTGTTCATGATCTATTACGGCCTCGCACAATTCGTCTGGGTGCGCGAGAGCGTGCTCTGGGCCTGGTTCAGTTCCGCCTGGTTTTGCGCCGCGTTTGCGTTCGGTGTGAATACCTGTGCCTACACGATCGAAATGATCGCCGGCGCGCTGCGCGCGACCAACCACGGCGAAGTGGAAGCGGCGCGCGCGATGGGTATGTCCACCACCACGTTGTACCGGCGTATTTTGCTGCCGTCGGCATTGCGCCGCACGTTGCCCGCGTATGGCAATGAAGTCATCATGATGCTGCACGGCACGTCGCTCGCGAGTATTGTTACGCTGATGGACATCACCGGCGCCGCGCGCGAGACCAATTCGCGCTTCTATTTGCCGTTCGAGGCGTTCATCACTGCGGCCGCTTTCTATCTCGCGCTCACGTTCATGCTGGTGTGGCTGTTTCACCGCGCCGAAGCGCACTGGCTCAAACATCTTGCGCCCCGCGCCTGACATCAAGTCCATGAAAAAAAACCACCATCCCCTCGCATCCACCTACCTCGGCACACACCGCGAAATCGTCAGTTTTCACTATGGCAATGCGGCGGGCGGCACCAAGGAAAAAATCTACATTCAGGCTTCGCTGCACGCCGATGAGTTGCCGGGCATGCTGGTCGCGCACCATCTGCGCTTGCGGCTGGCCGCGCTGGAAGCCGCCGGAAAACTCAATGGCGAAGTCGTGGTGGTGCCGGTCGCCAATCCGCCAGGCCTTGCGCAGACCGTGTTGCACAGCCAGATGGGTCGCTTCGACGCCGCCACCGGCGAGAATTACAATCGGCACTATCCGGCGTTATTCACGCTGATTGGCGAATCACTGGAAGGCAAGTTGACGTCGGATGCGGAACAAAACAAACACGTGGTGCACGATGTAATGCGCGAATCACTGGCGGCGAATCCGCCCACCACTGAGCTGGGTGCCATGCGCCACGTTTTGCTGACGCTCGCGTGTGACGCGGCGGTAGTGCTCGATTTGCACTGCGATTCCGATGCCGCCCTGCACCTCTATACCGGTACACCGTTGTGGCCGCAATGCGAGCCGCTCGCCCGCTACATGGGTGCATCGGCCACGCTACTGGCGACCGAATCCGGCGACAATCCGTTTGATGAGGCCTGCTCGCAGACGTGGTGGCAACTTGCCGAAAAATACGCGGGACGATTTCCAATACCGCTCGCGTGCCTGTCGGTCACGGTTGAGTTACGCGGGCAAGGTGACGTCAATCACCGACAAGCCGCCAATGACGCAGACGCGATCCTGGCTTATCTCGCCTATCGCGGCGTGATCTTTGACGCCGCTCCCGCATTGCCTGCCTTGATCACGGAGGCGACACCGCTCGCCGGATCCGAGCCGATCGACGCACCGATGAGCGGGGTCGTCGTCTTTCTCAAGAATCCGGGCGATCGCGTCAAGGCGGGCGACGCCATCGCCGAAATAATCGATCCGATTTCCGGCGATGTGCGTACCGTCAACTGCCAAACGGACGGCATCATGTATGCGCGCGAGAATCGCTACTTTGCGAGCGTGGGAATGCGTCTTGCCAAGGTGGCCGGCAAGACAGCGTTTCGCACCGGCAAACTGTTGAGCGCGTAGCCAGCACGATGGCATCCTTCCTTAAACAAAATAGCGGCTTGGCAACGATGCAAGTCAGCAACAATTCGCCACTTTCGACGATTGATTCCGCTTCGTCCACACTTCCTGAACCCATGCAAAAACTTCTCGTCACGGATTTGCACAAACGCTACGGCAGCAATGAAGTGCTGAAGGGCGTTTCATTGGCCGCCAACGGGGGCGATGTAATTTGCATTGTCGGCTCCAGCGGTTCGGGTAAAAGCACGTTGCTGCGTTGCATTAATTTGCTCGAGCAACCGCACCAGGGTCGAATCGTTCTCAACGGCGAAGAGATGCGCCTTGTTGCAGACAAGACCGGTGCACTAACGGCCGCCGACCCGAAGCAATTGCAGCGCATGCGCGCCAAGCTGGCGATGGTGTTTCAGCATTTCAATCTGTGGGCGCACATGACGGCGCTGGAAAACATCATTGAGGCACCGGTGCATGTACTGGGCCTCGACAAAGCCGAGGCCATCAAGCGCGCCGAATACTTTCTCGAGCGCGTCGGTGTTGCGCATCGCAAGCATATGTATCCTGCGCATCTTTCCGGTGGAGAGCAGCAACGCGTTGCCATTGCACGCGCGTTGGCAATGGAACCGGAAGTGATGCTGTTCGATGAGCCTACGTCGGCGCTTGATCCTGAATTGGTGGGCGAGGTGCTGAAGGTGATGCGCGATCTGGCCGCTGAGGGCCGCACCATGATCGTGGTCACCCACGAGATGGGATTTGCGCGCGAGGTCTCCAATCACGCCATATTCCTGCATCAGGGATTGATTGAGGAGCAAGGCGCGCCGAAGGATATTCTGATGAATCCGCAAAGCGAACGGCTACGCCAGTTTTTGTCCGGCTCGTTGAAATAGGCGAAAGCGCCGGTCCAGGTGCCGCCTCACATGCCATCGAAGCTCACCGAGCGACGCGACACAGCTGCACCGACCCGGATCGGCTTTCTGCTATTGCCGAAATTCAGCCTGCTGGCACTTAGTGGCGCGCTCGACGCCATGGCCGCCGCAAATACATTTCTTGACAGTCTTGCCTACGCGCCGGTGTTGCTCTCTGCAGAAGAGGGCGGAGATGGCCTGTCTGTGAAGTGCGCCGCGGGAATGCCGCTCGCCGTCAACGGCAACATTGCCAACGCACCCGCGCTGGATGGTGTTTTTGTGGTCGCCGATACGCCGGTGCCTCAGCGCGGGTATGAAACGGCGATTACCTGGTTGCAACAGCGTGCCTCGTCGTATGCGCACGGTGGTCACACGCTCAATCCGACGCCAATGGCGATCGGTGGCATCGGCACCGGTTCGTTCTTGTTGGCTCGCGCGGGTCTCTTGCGCGGCTGCCGCGCGACCATTCACTGGCCTTATACGTCGCTCCTCGCTGAAGAATTTCCCGACACAGTCGTGTCGTCCAATCTGTTCGAGATTGATCGCCACCGCCTGACGTGCGCGGGTGGCAGCGCAAGTCTCGATATGCTGCTGAATTGGTTCGGCAACCGTCACGATGAAGATTTGGTGGCCGAATTACTCGATCATTTCGGATTGGAGCGCTTGCGCGGCCCGACCGATCATCAGCGCGTGCCTTTGTCGGCGCGCATCGGTGGCGGCCAGCCGAAACTGACCGAGGCCGTCTCGTTGATGGAAGCGAATTACGAGGAGCCATTGCCGACCGAGGAAATTGCGCGCCTGGTGGGCGTCTCGAGGCGGCAGCTTGAACGCCTGTTCAAACAGTATTTGAGCAGCCTGCCCTCGCGCTATTACCTTGAGTTGCGCTTGAACCGGGCGAGACATTTGTTACAGCAAACCAGCCAATCGATTCTGCAAATCGGTCTCTCCTGCGGCTTTTCTTCCGGGCCGCACTTTTCCAGCGCGTATCGAAACCACTTCGGCATCACGCCACGCGAGCAACGCAGCCAGCGGGCGACACGCAGCGCCGCACAAGAGAACCTTGAATGTTGGGGCCAAGACAATTGCCTGTAAGACGGTGTCGCAATACTGATAGGCGTTGCAGCGCGACGGGCTTAAAATGCGGGCAGTCCATTATTTCCTGCCGCATTTGGAGTCAACCATGAACAACGCAACCGAAACCGCCGTCACCCGAGCTACTTTCGATGAAGTGATGGTGCCCAACTATGCGCCAGGCAGTTTCATTCCGGTTCGCGGAAAGGGCTCACGGGTATGGGATCAGACGAATCGCGAGTACATCGACTTCGCCGGTGGCATTGCAGTGAATTCGGTGGGCCACGCCAACCCCGACGTATTGCGCGCATTGAGCGAACAAGCAGGGAAGTTGTGGCACGTTGCCAATGTGCTGGCCAACGAGCCTTCGATCCGGCTCGCCAAACGCTTGTGCGAATTGACGTTTGCCGAGCGGGTGTTTTTCGCCAATTCCGGCGCGGAAGCCAACGAGGCCGCGTTGAAACTCGCGCGCCGCCACGCCTGCGATCGTTTTCCGAAAGATCAGACGCCCGAAGGCAAATTCGACAGCGACAAGAATGAAATCATTTCATTCACCGATTCATTTCATGGCCGCACCCTGTTTACAGTGACCGTCGGCGGCCAGCCCAAGTACACGCAGGGATTCGGCCCTTTGCCCGAGGGCATTACGCATTTGCCGTACAACGATCTTGACGCGGTGGCAAAACACATTTCGGCAAAAACCTGCGCGGTGATTGTCGAGCCGGTACAGGGCGAAAGCGGCGTGTTGCCTGCAACGAAGGCATTTCTGAAGGGCCTGCGCGACTTGTGCGATCAACACAACGCGCTGCTGATTTTCGACGAAGTGCAATCGGGCGCGGGGCGCACCGGACCGCTCTACGCCTACATGGATTGCGGCGTAACACCCGATATCCTCACCTCGGCAAAAGGCCTGGGGGGCGGTTTTCCCATCGGGGCGATGTTGACCACGGAGAAGATTGCCAAAAGCTTTAACGTCGGCGCCCACGGCAGCACCTACGGCGGCAATGCGCTTGCGTGCGCGGTGGCACTGGCAGTATTGGAAATTGTCGTTGCACCATCGACCCGCGCCAACATAGATGCGCGCACGGCACAGATGTTTGAGGGCCTGCGCACGCTTAACAAGAAGCACGCAGTATTCGCCGACATTCGCGGCAGCGGGCTCTGGTTTGGCTGTGAATTGATTCCGACATGGCATGGCCGCGCCAAGGAATTCGTGAAAATGGCGGAAAAGCACGGGCTGATGATTCTGGTCGCCGGCACCAATGTCATTCGTTTGGCACCGTCGCTGTTGATTACGGCGGAAGACATCGCCGAAGGTCTCAAGAAGTTCGATGCCGTGCTTGCCGACATGCTTGCAGCGGAGAAATCAGCCGCCGCATCGGCGTCCGCCCCTGTCGCTGCTCAAGTGAAATAGACACGACATGAGCAACAGCATGCTGGTGCTGCGGCCCTGCCGGATGTCTGATCTGCCGAGTGTGGAGCGGATCGCCGCCGCAAGCGCGGTCGGTATCACGTCCCTGCCGCCGGATCACGAACGGCTATATGAAAAAATCCGCAATTCCAGCCACTCGTTCAATTCGGACGTGGATGTCAACGGCGAGGAGGTATATTTTTTCGTGCTCGAAGATGCCGAGAGCGGTGACATCGTTGGCACCAGCGGCATCGCAGCGTCGGCCGGTTTCCATGACCGCTTTTACAGCTATCGCAACGAGATCATCGTGCATGCCTCGCAGGAATTAGGTGTCAGTAACAAGATTCATTCCCTGCACCTATGCCACGATTTAACCGGGCTATCTTTGCTCACATCTTTTTACATCGATCCGAAATATCACCACACACAGTGGCCGCAATTGCTGTCTCGTGCACGATTGTTGTTCATGATCGAGCATCCGCAGCGTTTTGCCGACAAGTTGGCGGCCGAAAATCCAGGTGTCTGTGACGACAACGGTAATTCGCCCTTCTGGAACGCAGTGGGCCGACGTTTTTTCAATATGGACTATCCGCAAGCCGAACGCCTGTCGGGTGGCCGCAGCAAAACGTTTATCGCGGAATTGATGCCGCAGTATCCGATCTACGTGCCACTGCTGCCGGCTGACGCCAAGCTCGCCATTGGGCAATTGCATCCTGTCGCGGAATTGCCGTTTTCGATCCTGCTGGAAGAAGGCTTTGAAGCCGATACCTATATCGATATTTTCGATGGCGGCCCGACGGTAGAGGCCCGCATCTCGACCTTGCGCAGTGTGGCGGCCAATCGCCGCCTGCGCGTGAAGCTCGACGCGCCCGCAATCGGAACGCCTGCGCCGTACCTCATTGCCAATACTGCAACATCGGATTTCCGCGCAACGATTGGCAATGTGGTGGTGACGGCAGATGAAATATTGTCACTGTCGCCGGCACTCGCCGATCACCTTGAAGTCGCTAGCGGCGACGACGTGCGGGTGACGCCGCTATGATGACAATTCGCCCGATCACGCACGCCGATCTACCTGCGGTGGTCGCACTGGCCGGTCGCGCCGGGGTCGGTCTCACCACCTTGCCAGCCAACCATGAGGAACTTGCCAAGCGCATCGATGCGGCCTGTGCGTCATTCGCCGGCACAGCGGAAAAAGCCGACGAGGTGTTTTTGTTCGTACTGGAAGATACCGCAACAAAACGCGTGGTCGGCACCTGTGGGATTGCCACCGCCGTTGGGTTGCGCCAGCCGTGGTATTCGTATCGCGTCGGGTTGGTGGTGCATGCGTCGCAGGAGCTGGGCTTGTTCACGCAGACGCCGACCTTGTTTCTATCCAACGATCATACCGGCCACAGCGAACTTTGTTCCTTGTTTCTCGACCCCGATTACCGGCGCGATCAGAACGGCCAATTGCTGTCGAAATCGCGATTTCTTTTTCTCGCGCAACACCGTGCGCGCTTTGCAAAAAAAATCATCGCGGAATTACGAGGTGTATCCGATGAGGCGGGCAAATCGCCGTTCTGGGAAAGCCTCGGTCGCCACTTTTTCTCGATGGAATTTTCGCAGGCCGATTACATGACCGGCATCGGCAAGAAGTCATTCGTCGCCGAATTGATGCCGAAGCATCCGCTATACAGCTCGTTTCTCACACCTGAAGCACAAGCCGTGGTCGGCAAAACCCATCCACAAACCGAT
This sequence comes from Betaproteobacteria bacterium, assembly GCA_043744315.1. Taxonomy (GTDB): domain Bacteria; phylum Pseudomonadota; class Gammaproteobacteria; order Burkholderiales; family Usitatibacteraceae; genus UKL13-2. The sequence continues at coordinate 8,699 of JAYTUX010000283.1, forward strand.
CCCGCAAAACGCATGTTGGAGTCCGAAGGATTTCGCTATGAAGGTTACGTGGATATTTTCGATGCGGGACCGACAGTGGAATCTGATGTCGATGATGTCGGCGCGGTAAGGCAGAGCGCACTTTTTCAGGTGCAAGTTGGCAGCACGCCGGACACAAAAGTAAAGCCCACACTGCATCTTGTCGCCAACATTGGTTTCGATGGCTACCGCGCGCTGCTTCTGCCGGTAATTCCTTGCCAAGGCAAGATTTCACTGACAGCGGACGCAGCACGCGCGCTCAACGTTGCGTCTGGCGAGACAGTACGTGCGGTGGCGCTTGCTGTTGCTGATCGTCATTGAACGTTATCGAATTCAAGACAACATATTTATGAGTCAACACTTAATTGCAGGGCAATGGATCGCAAGTGACGGCGCAGTTTTTTCGTCGCGCAATCCTGTCACGCAGGCGATCGTTTGGCAGGGTCATGCCGCATCGGTTACGACCGTTGATGCCGCCGTCCGCGCCGCGCGGTCGGCGTTTCCGGGCTGGTCCAGTACGCCGCTGGACACTCGCGTCGGATTCCTCAAGGAATTCGCGCGCTTGCTCGGCGAACACAAGGCATCGCTGGCGCACACCATCGGATTGGAAACCGGCAAACCGCTGTGGGAAGCAGTCACTGAAGTGACTACCATGATCGGCAAGATCGATATTTCGATTCGCGCGCATCAGGAGCGCACTGGCACGCGCGAGACGTCGCAGGCCGATCACACGGCCGTATTGCGCCACCGTCCGCACGGTGTGGTGGCCGTATTTGGCCCCTACAATTTTCCCGGCCACTTACCAAACGGCCATATCGTTCCCGCGTTGCTGGCGGGCAACTGCGTGATTTTCAAACCGAGTGAATTGACACCGGCCAGCGCGGAAGCCACAGTGAAGATCTGGGAACAGGCGGGTCTGCCGAAAGGCGTGCTGAATTTACTGCAAGGGGGACGTGATACGGGCATTGCACTTGCCGGACATGCAGATATTGATGGCCTGTTTTTCACGGGCAGTTCGCAGACAGGCGCGCATTTACATCGCCAATTTGCCTCCCAGCCACAGAAAATTCTCGCGCTGGAAATGGGTGGGAATAATCCGCTGGTGGTCGGTGATTACCGAAGCCTCGATGCGACCGTGCATCACATCATTCAATCGGCATTTGTCTCGGCCGGGCAGCGATGCACCTGCGCGCGGCGCTTGATCGTACCAATAGGCAAAGCAGGCGATCAGTTGCTTGCACGGTTGATCGAGGTAGCGTCGCGGTTGAAGGTCGGGGCGTTTGACGATGCCGATCCACCGTTCATGGGCGCAGTAATTTCGCTCGCCGCGGCGGACAATTTGTTGCGCGCGCAGGAATCGTTGCTGAATCAAGGCTGTAAATCGCTGCTTGAATTGAAATCATTGAAAGCGGGCACCGCATTACTTTCAGCGGGGGTTATCGATGTCACCGGTATCGCCGATCTGCCCGACGAAGAGCACTTTGGCCCGCTGCTACAAGTATTGCGTTACGACAAATTCGACGATGCGTTGACCATCGCCAACCACACGCGCTACGGCCTCGCCGCCGGATTGTTGTCTGAAAGTGCCGACGAATACGCGATTTTCCTGCAAGCGATTCGCGCCGGTATTGTCAATTGGAATCGACCACTCACCGGCGCCTCAAGTGCGGCGCCGTTTGGCGGTGTGGGTGCCAGCGGCAATCATCGCGCAAGTGCTTATTACGCAGCCGATTACTGCGCCTATCCGCAGGCTTCACTTGAGTCCACCACGCTTTCGCTGCCCGAAAAATTAAGTCCAGGATTGGTGTTCTGAAAATCATGCGCGCCAACGAAATCGCTTGCGAAGCCAATTTCGACGGGCTTGTTGGGCCTACTCACAATTACAGTGGCCTGTCCTTTGGCAATGTCGCGTCGACAAAAAATCAAGGCTTGATCGCCGATCCAAAGCTCGCCGCGCTGCAGGGATTGCAAAAAATGAAAACGCTTGCCGACATGGGATTCGCGCAAGGCGTGCTTCCACCGCAAGAGAGGCCCTGCGTGGCGACCTTGCGCGCATTGGGTTTTGGTGGCAGCGGCGATCACGACAGCGACGTGATCCGCGCCGCGATCAAGCAAGCACCGATGGTTTATTCAAGTGTCCTGTCCGCATCCAGCATGTGGTCCGCCAATGCGGCCACCGTCAGCCCGAGCGCCAATACGGCAGATGGTCGCGTACATTTCACGCCCGCCAACCTTAACAATAAATTTCATCGCGCCATCGAACATCCGCAAACATCGCGGTCGTTGAAGGCAATTTTTCGCAACGCAAAATATTTCGCGCATCACGATGCGCTGCCCGGTTGCCCGCAATTCGGCGATGAGGGAGCGGCCAATCACACGCGCTTTTGTCGCGCCTACGGCGAGCGCGGCGTCGAATTTTTTGTTTATGGTGCGAGTGGCTTTGATGCTTCCGCGCCGCGACCGGCGATATTCCCCGCACGGCAAACACGCGAAGCATCACGTTCCGTCGCGCGTTTGCACGGCCTCGATGAAAGTCAAATCGTATTTGCGCAACAGAATCCGCAGGTGATCGATGCGGGTGTGTTCCACAACGATGTGATTGCCGTCGGCAACGGCAACGTACTTTTTTGCCATGAACTGGCGTTTGTCGATCAGGCCAACGTGCAGAAGGAGATCGCCGCGAAACTGGGCAGCGAATTCATCACCATCGCAGTTTCCGCCAACGATGTCAGTGTCAACGACGCCGTGCAGTCATATTTGTTCAACAGCCAGTTGTTGACGCGCCATGACGGCGGGATGTTGCTGCTGGTACCCGAAGAGTGCCGCAGCAATCCGCGCGTGTGGACATACCTGCAATCACTGCTCGAAATGAATACGCCGATTCGCGAAGTGCTGGTTATGGACTTGCGCGAAAGCATGCGCAACGGCGGCGGTCCCGCATGTCTGCGTTTGCGGGTTGAACTCAACGCCGCCGAGCTTGCTGGAGTGAATCCCGCGACGTTGATGAATGACGCGCTCTACTTTAAATTGGCGACATGGGTGGAAAAACACTATCGCGACCGCTTGGGTGACGATGATCTTATCGATCCCGCATTGCTCGAAGAGTGCCGCCGCGCGCTGGATGAATTGACGCAGATACTGGCGCTGGGAAACATCTACCCGTTTCAGCTATCTGCATAGCAAGAAACAATCTGGATCACTTTCTGCCGATATTCTAGCAACCTAACTCTAATACTGACGTGGCGTTTCGGTACTTTTGGCTCCGAAACCCCCGTCAAATGGCGATCTAACGAGATTTTCGCTATGAACACCTACTGCCGCGTCGGGGTGTTATGCTTGGGTGAAATCACCTTTAGCTCCCACAATGCTCCGACTCAACGAAATCCGTTTGCCGCTCGATCACAACGAGCTCGCGCTTGAAAATGCGATCCTGAAAAAGCTCGGTATCGCGAAATCTGCGCTGACGGATTTTTCGATATTCAAACGCAGTCACGATGCGCGCAAGAAGCATGCGATGTTGTTTGTGTACAGCTTGGATGTGACCGTGAAGGACGAGGCGGCAGTGTTGAAAAAGCTGCGCGCTGACGCGTCCATCAACGTCTCGCCTCATACGGACTATCACTTCATCGGCCACGCGGCGGTGGGTTCCACGCCCATGCATCGGCCCATCATCGTCGGTTTTGGTCCGTGTGGAATATTCGCCGCGCTGATCCTGGCGCAAATGGGTTTGAAGCCAATCGTGCTGGAACGCGGCAAGCCAGTGCGCGAACGCACGCAGGATACTTGGGATTTGTGGCGGCGAAAAATATTGCATCCGGAATCGAACGTGCAATTCGGCGAAGGTGGCGCGGGCACATTTTCCGACGGCAAACTCTACAGCCAAATCAAGGATCCGCGTCATCTGGGCCGCAAGGTCATGAGCGAGTTTGTGAAGGCCGGCGCGCCGCCGGAAATCATGTATGTCGCGAAACCGCATGTCGGTACGTTTCGATTGGTGGGTGTGGTGGAGAAGATGCGCGAGGAAATTATTGCGCTGGGTGGCGAGGTACGATTTCAACATCGCGTGGTCGATTTGTTGATCGAAAATGGTCAACTGCGCGGCGCAACCGTACTGGATGTCAAACGGGATCAAGCCGAAGAAATCCGCACCGATCATTTGATATTGGCACTCGGCCACAGTTCGCGCGATACCGTGCAAATGCTGCATGCACGCGGCGTTTTTATGGAAGCGAAACCGTTTTCGATCGGCTTTCGCATCGAGCATCCGCAATCGCTGATCGATCGCGCACGCTTTGGCGTCAACGCCGGCAATCCGCTCTTGGGCGCAGCCGATTACAAGCTGGTGCATCATGCGGCGAATGGTCGCAGCGTATACAGTTTTTGCATGTGCCCGGGTGGCACGGTGGTGGCCGCGACTTCGGAAGAAAATCGCGTAGTCACCAACGGTATGAGCCAGTATTCGCGCAATGAACGCAACGCGAATGCGGGCATCGTCGTCGGGATCGATCCGCGAGATTACCCAGGTGGGCCGCTTGCCGGAATCGAATTTCAACGTCGATGGGAAACGCGCGCGTTTGAATTGGGCGGCGGAAGTTACGAGGCACCCGGGCAATTGGTCGGTGATTTTTTGGCGGGGCGCGCGTCAACATCGCTGGGTGAAGTTGTGCCTTCCTACAAACCTGGTGTGCATTTGACCGAACTCGCGACCAGCATCCCGGACTACGCCGTCACCGCGATTCGTGAGGCGCTACCCGCATTCGACAGGCAAATGCATGGGTTCGCGATGCCTGGCGCAATATTGACCGGAGTCGAGACGCGCACTTCATCGCCGGTGAAAATTACCCGTGGGCCGGATTTTCAAAGTCTGAATGTGAAAGGACTATTTCCAGCGGGAGAAGGGGCCAGTTACGCGGGCGGAATATTGTCAGCTGGTGTGGACGGCATCAAAGTCGCCGAAGCAGTGGGGCGATCGCTGCTGGGCATTGTCTCGAACGAGAGCGCGGATTCGGGATGGAAAGACAGTGGCGGAAGTGCCTAGTGTCGGGTCACGCAAGAATCGTCGCGTAAAACGGTGGCTTTTCCCGTGACGATTCTTGCGTGACGCGACACCTGCCGGTTCGCGTAACATAGCGGCCAACGCAACGTTGCCGGCTCACAAGGCGGGCGACTTTTCCAACCGATGCGGCACCACCCGTGCCTGCGAAAAGGGAATCAATGAATCGCCACAAATATCACAACGTGCTGGATCTGATCGGCGATACGCCGCTGGTTCGCCTGCGCAATCTTGACGCCGGTGTGTGCGAACTCTACGCGAAACTTGAATGCAATAATCCGGCGGGATCGATCAAGGATCGCATCGGCCTGCGCATGATCGAAGCGGCCGAGCGCGACGGCAAAATCAAACCGGGCGGCACCATTGTTGAGGCGACTGCCGGCAACACCGGCCTCGGTCTCGCACTCGCGGCGATTCACAAGGGCTACAAACTTCTGCTGGTGATTCCCGACAAAATGAGTCAGGAAAAAATATTTCACTTGCGCGCAATGGGTGTTGAGATCGTGATGACGCGCTCGGATGTATCGAAAGGGAATCCCGAGTATTACCAGGATATGGCGAAACGCATCGCGGCTGAAATGCAGGCGGCTGGGACAAGTGCATTTTGTATCGATCAATTTTCCAATCCCGCGAACCCGGCCACACATGAAGAATGGACTGCACCAGAGTTGTGGGAACAGATGGAACACCGGCTCGATGCGGTGGTCGTGGGCGTCGGTTCGGGCGGCACCATTACCGGCATGGGGCGGTTTTTTCAGCGGGTGGCCCCGCATGTAGAAATGGTGCTGGCTGATCCGAAAGGCTCGATCCTGAATGAGATCGTCAATACTGGCACCCATGGTGAAAGTGGATCGTGGCTGGTGGAAGGCATCGGCGGCGACTACGTGCCCGCCAATCTTGACATCAAGCTCGCGAAAAGGGCGTACGCAATTCCCGATGGCGAAGCGCTGCTCGCGGCGCGCGAGTTGCTGCAAAAGGAAGGCATCATGGGCGGCTCCTCGACCGGCACCTTGCTCGCAACGGCGCTTCGTTATTGCCGCGAACAAACCACACCGAAGCGCGTGGTGACGATCGTCTGCGACGTAGGCGGCAAATATCTTTCCAAGATGTACAACGATTATTGGCTGGTCGATCAGGGCATTATCAAGCAGACGAACAAGGGCGATCTCACCGATCTGATCGCGCGCCACCACAAAGACCGCGCCACGATCACCATTAAGCCCGACGACACCTTGCAGACAGCGTACGCGCGCATGAAGTTATACGACTTTCAACAATTGCCGGTAATGGAAAATGAAACGGTGGTCGGCATCATCGATGAGTCCGACATTTTGTTATCAATTTACGGCAATGAAACGAGGTTCACCTCGCCCGTGCGTGAGGCAATGACCTCCAAACTCGACAAAGTGCAAATCAACGATTCCATCAATCGCCTGATGCCGATTTTTGATCGCGGCCATGTTGCGATCGTGGAAGAGGGCGAAAAATTCCTCGGGCTGATCACACGTTACGATTTGTTGAATTACCTGCGCAGAAGGATGCAATAGCCATGAACACCAAACCACTGTTCGGCACCCGCGCCATCCACGCAGGGCAAACACCCGACCCCACCACCGGTGCCGTAATGCAGCCGATCTACGCGACGTCGACCTACGTTCAATCCAGCCCCGGCGTACACAAGGGCTTCGAGTACGGTCGCACACACAATCCCACGCGCATGGCATTCGAGCGGTGTGTGGCAGATTTGGAGAACGGCGTGCAGGGATTCGCCTTCGCGTCGGGTCTCGCGGCCTCTGCGACGATTCTGGACACGTTGGATAGCGGTAGCCACGTCATTGCGCTGGATGATTTGTATGGCGGCAGCTATCGATTGTTCGAAAACGTGCGCAAGCGTTCGGCTGGGCTCTCGTTCACGTTCATGGATATGACGGATCCGTCGAAAATCGAGGCGGCGATCACACCGAACACGAAAATGATCTGGGTCGAATCGCCGAGCAATCCGCTATTGAAGCTGGTTGATCTTTCCGCTGTCGCTGCGATTGCGAAAAGACACCAGCTCATTTCCGTTGCCGACAATACGTTCGCCACACCTTACGTGCAACGCCCGCTCGATCACGGCTTCGATCTGGTGGTGCATTCCGTCACCAAGTATTTGAATGGGCACTCCGACATGGTCGGCGGCATGGTGGTGGCGCGAGAGAAAGGTGAACTTGCGGAACGGCTCACGTATTTGCACAACGCGGTCGGCGGAATTCTTGGGCCGTTTGATTCTTTCCTCGCGTTGCGCGGCTTGAAAACGCTGCATTTGCGCATGCGCGAGCATTGTTCGGGCGCATTTGCGATTGCGGAATGGCTATCCACGCATCCGAAGGTGGAGAGAGTCTACTACCCCGGCCTTGCTTCACACCCGCAGCATGAGCTTGCCAAGGCGCAAATGCGTGGCCCATCGAGCGGTGCAGGAAATGCGTTCGGCGGTATGGTCACGTTGATTCTGAAGGGCGGCCTGGAAGATTCGCGGCGATTCCTCGAGCGGCTGAAAATATTCGCATGCGCGGAGAGTCTTGGCGGTGTCGAGAGCCTTGCCGAGCATCCAGCGATCATGACGCATGCGTCGATTCCGTCGCATATTCGTGAGGCGTTGGGGATCAGCGATAGCTTGGTGCGACTGTCGGTCGGCGTCGAGGATTTGGCCGATCTAAAACGAGATATCGAACAGGCATTGGATTAAGTATGCCAATGCTGCGGAAACTCTCTGGCGTAACGGTTGATTGTCGATGTGCCAAGTCACGAATCGTGATTAACCATCAGATGTACGCTTTGTGCGCCGATTCGATTGATCGCCTCAAATCGGTTCCCGGAAATGATCGGATTCCCGACGTCATTGGTGGAATTTCCGATCACCGCGTTTTGATGAGGCTTAGCGCTTCACCGCGAAATATTTGAGGCGTTTCGGCGGTTTCTGTAGTCATGCCGATTCCATGGGGCTCGCATCTGCTGCCGAGTAGATTCAGCGCTCTGCACACAGACAACCATGCGATTAAACGCCGGCAAGCGGCCGCAGTGTTGATTGCATTTTCATTGAGGGAAACATGGCATTAATTACGATTCCGCGCGAAATGGGATCGCTCGGCAAGGATGTCGCCGCGCTAATCGGGCAGAATCGGCAAGCAAGTGATCCATCATGAGATTGTCGGGCAACTTGCAGACAAGATGCGACTGCGAAAATCCCACGTCGAGCGGTTTCTTGAGGGCAGAGCCGGAATCATGGAGAAAATGGCCACGGACAAAACAAGTCTGTCGATCTTTACGGCGGACGAATTGCTGCGCATCGCCGCCGCCGGAGAAGTCGCGGTGATCCGTGGCTGGGGCGCAAATCACTTGTTGGAGTCGGTACCGCATGTCTTGCGGTTGAGGGTGTGCGCGCCCTTCGACTTTCGCGTCACGCGCATGATGGAGCGCCTGAGCACAACCGATCAGGCGGCGGTAGAAAAAAAAGTTCGACTGTCCGACGAGGCTGCCGCTGCAATCACACGCAGGCATTTTGACGTCAAATGGTCCGACGCAATACATTACGACCTGGTACTGAATACCGAGCGAATTTCAGTCGATGACTGCGCCGATCAAGTGATGCACATGTTGTCGAAGCCGAGATTTTCGGAATCCCCTGAATCATCGCAGCGACTCAGTGATTTGGCGATGGCGGCGCGGGTACGTGCGGCATTGCGAAGTGACGAGCACACCCGGCACCCGAATTTCACGATCAACGCACATAAGGGGCACGTAATTCTGAGTGGAATTGTCGAGACTGATCACGCGCTCAATTGTGCGGCGACCGTCGCCGCAGCGGTCCCGGGCATTGCCGGTGTCACCAACAACCTCAAGGCCATGAGTGCGGGCTACCGCCGTTTCGGCGGAGACAGGCCTACCTGACGACGTGCCGCATTTATCGCGGCCAGATAGGTGTTGAAGCATTTCAGAAGATCGCGGACTTCTGCGGCGCTCACCTGTTGTCTCACGCGAGGTGGTAGAAGGCGCAACGACCAGTGTCGGTTTTGCCTTGTGTGGCCGTGAGACACGCGATTCACGCTCGAGGCAACGTGCCCTCTCGTTTGGCCCGACTCAACCCAATTTATCCGATTAAGGGTATTCGGAAAACGCTAATACTCCTTCCACTCCCCTTTGTCAGCATCGGGTAACACCTGCGCCTGCGCCCGTGTGCGTACGGCAACAGCGTGACCCGCCTTGCGCCCTGGGCGGCTCGCACCAGCGCCGGATGCAATCGGTGCAGGCGGCGTCGATGCCTTCATACTGCCATCGCCGTCGGCGAGTCGAAACTTTGCAACCGCCTGTGCTAGGTTTCCGGCTTCGTTCGACATACTGGCAGCCGCAGCCGCCGTTTGCTGCACGATCGACGCATTCATCTGCACGACCGTGTCCATCTGCGCGATCGCTTTGTTGATTTGATCGATACCGGTACTTTGCTCATGACTCGCTGAGGCAATTTCAGGCATGATCTCCGAGACTTTTTCTACCGAACCGACAACGTCATCCATGATTCGTCCGGCTACTTCGACCAATTGCGCACTTGCCTCCACGCGTTCTACAGACTCGGCAATCAAACCGCGTATTTCCTTGGCTGAGGCAGCAGAACGCTGAGAAAGACTGCGCACTTCGCTGGCGACAACGGCAAAGCCGCGCCCATGTTCACCTGCGCGCGCCGCCTCCACTGCCGCGTTCAAGGCAAGGATGTTCGTCTGAAACGATATTCCATCAATGACGTTGACTATTTCCGAAATGCGTTTGGAAGACGTTGTCACTTCCTGCATCGTTTGCACGACCTTCGCAACCGATTCGCCCCCGCGCCGCGCCGTCGCAGACGCTGTCGCGGCGAGTTCGCTCGCCATGCGCGCATTTTCCGCGTTCTGCCGGACAGTTGCGGTGAATTCCTCCAACGTGGATGCCGTCTCTTCCAAAGAACTGGCGTGATCTTCTGTACGGCTCTCCAATTGCTGGTTGCCGGAGGCTACTTGAGCCGCGGCGATTGCAATATTCTCTGAGCCGGCGCGGATTGAACTGACCATCCCGCCGAGATTGTCGTTCATGTTGCGCAAGGCGGATAGCAACTCCGCAGCCTCGTCGCGGCCGGAAATGGTGATTCGCGAACCGAGGTCTCCCGAGGCAACGCGGCGTGAGATTTCGACCGACTCCCGCAGCGGCGCAGTAATGCTTCGAGTCATCCACCACGCCAGCGCCGCTGCAAACAACAGAACGATGACCTCGACGAAAATAATGGCCATCGACTGCCGGTCGCTACTTTGGATCGCCTCGGCAACCGCGTTCTCATTGGACTTCTTTTGCAAGTCAATGAGCTTGCCTAGCGCCGACAACATTTTTTGCACAATGGGATCCATCTCGCCGACAAGAATCTTGGCGGCCTCCTCATTGCGAAAACTGGTCGACAAACCAATCGCCTGTAGCACCGGTGCCTCAATCTCTTTGTCGAGTTTTTCAAGGTCGGCGAGGATCACTTTTTCTTCCGGCGTTTCCGCGAGCAGAGCCATGCTGGCTCGCAGAGCATCAAATGCTTTGCCGATCGACCGCGCGCGATCCTCTTCGGCTTGCATAGCCTTGATTTCGCTATGCAGGCCAATGTTTCGCAATACGGCCGATTGTTCAAGCACCTTGGCTTTCATGTCTGCGGCCAACAGTGATTTTGTCTCCGCAGCAGACATTACCTTTGCCAAATCATTACGGCTGCTTTTGCTCAGCGCGGTGCCACCGACGGACACGACGATCATGAGGAAAAGTATTACGCCGAACCCGGCGCCAAGGCGGGTGCCGATCTTGTAGTCACGTGGTGTCATGTGTTTGCCCGTGTCAGGCGGCGTTGGTTGCAGTCGCCATGCAGTGGTGCGCTAATTTTGATTCGTTATTTGTAGATGCCGCAGCCGACCATGACATCTTCAAAGCGTTGCAAAAACATTGCTTTCGGCTCGATCTGCTTGGTTACCGGGTTCATGAATTTATATTCCTGCCAGCCCTTGGCGGTTGGGCTCTTGGACATCATCTCGACGCGCTCCTTGACGAACAGCTTTCCGTCCACATCGCGCAAATCGATGACGTCCTTGCCGATCATCTTGGCATTGGCGCCGTGCGCAAGCACCTTCCCCTTGAGGTCATAGACCACTACATAGAGATCTCGATCGACAAATGCGCCCTTTGCATCGCTGACGTCGGCGAATGCCTTGTCGCGGCCGGCCTTCTTGATATGTGCAATCGCCTTTTCCACCATCGCGGTTGCCTGAGCGGCCGTGCCCTTGCTACTGTCAGCCGCAAGAACTGTATTCGAACCGGACACAAAACAAAGCGTAACCATCAGTGCAGCAAAGTATTTTTTCATTCAAGTTCTCCTAACGAAGTAAGTAGCCCTCAAGAAGCCGTTGCAACCAGAAGTGCCTATCATAGCCAAGACATTGGCTATTGCATAGATGTACAAAAGTTGACAGAAGATGCGGGCCGTCTTTTCCTCGCCCCACGAATTAGGAGGCCGACATCCGGAAACGACATCAGCCAGGGCGCCACTTGTGGTCATCGGGAAAACTGGTTACCTCAGAAAGGTCGAA
>JAYTUX010000284.1:0-5388 GCA_043744315.1 Betaproteobacteria bacterium
GCCCAGATCTCGCAGTCGCCGATGCGGTGTCGATGATGGTGGAAAACGGCATCAGTTCCGTCATCGTCATGGATGCAGGTAATTTTCTCGGCCTCATCACCTTGCGCGAAATTTTGAATGGCCTTAACACCCACGGCGGCAAACTCATGCAATCGCCTTGCCGACTTGCCATGAAAGCCAATCCGCCCGTCACCAAACCGGAAGACGGCGTCGATCACCTGCGCGGCTTGATGACCGAGTTGCACATCACGCATGTGCCAGTCATGGATCAAGGGGAATTGGTCGGTATTCTGTCTTTCCACGATATTGCGCGCAGTGCTATCAAGGATGTGGCGTTTGAGAACAAGCTGCTGAAGCAGTACATCAAGAATTGGCCGGAGTAATTCGATGCAGAACGCCATTTGGCGCGGGGTTTCGACGCCTTTTCGCCTTAAGGCCTTACCCCTGCTGGGGCTTTGCTTTCGGTAACGCAGGCTCTATTATTAATTGCACCGCCCAATTCCTGTGGCCGCAGCAATAACGCCAGGCAGATCTGCACGTTCACTGCATATGAACCATGACAACGGATCAGATGCAGCCTCGGTACCAACGCAACAACGTGCCGCATGAATTCCAGTGGCGTTATTGCGTCGTTGCTGTTGCCGTCGTGACCGGCCCTGAAATTTCTGCGCTGGCAACCAACATTTCCAGGCGCTGCACGATCTCCGCGCGACCATCGCTAGCACGCAGTCGCTCGGCGGCGGCGAGTCGCGGACCTTCGGGCATTTGCAGCGCGGTACGGATCGCATCCGAAAGCTCGGCCGCGGTGATGCTCTCCATTGGCACGGGGCGCGGCGCAATGCCGGCCAGGTACAGCCGGTGCGCGTGATGGAATTGGTCGAGAATGAGTGGCAGTACGACCTGCGGAACGCCGGCACGCAGCGCCGATGCTGTGGTGCCAGAACCGCCGTGGTGAACCACTGCTGCAACGCGAGGGAACAACAACGCATGCGGCGCTTCACGGACCACGCGCCACCCCTCCGGCATAACGCCCGCACCCAGCCCGGCCCATCCGGCACCGACGATACAGCGCCGGCCGGTTGCGGACACGGCATCGACGATCATGCTCTCGATGCGGTCGGTGCCCTCTGCAGACATGCTGCCAAAGCCAACGAATATTGGCGGAGCGCCGTCTGCAAGCCAGGCATCGAGCTCGGGGTCAAGCGGGGTTGGATCATCAAAGTAGATGAAATTGGCGTAGGGGTAGCGTCCCTGCCAAGCGGCATCCGGCGGAAATAGCACTACATCAGCGGCGATGACCAGCGGACATTCTTCCATCAGATGGTGTCTGACTCCTTGAATAGGGGGTAGCCCGATGCTGGCGCGTGCCTTGCTGAGCGTACCGCTCAATAGTTTGTCGCCGACCAGCCGGTTCGCGCGCCACAGCAAGTCATTCATCCAGTCGGGCATACCGTGCCTCGAGACCGTTGGCGGCGGATGGCGGCTGGAAGGAAGCATACAAGTGGTAAAAAGCACGCCAAGAATGGGCAGCCGCAAGCGCTCGGCGACCGAGGGTGCTGCCACGGCTATTCCTCCCCAAAGCAATGCATGTGCGCCTTCGCAAATCGGCACGAGTTGCTTTACCTGGACTGGAATCTGCTCGGAAAAATAACGGCTCATGCCCTTGAGCATTTTGAGCGGACTGCCGCTTATGGCCTCGCGGTTGTCTTGCATAAATAACTGCATGTCGGCGCCAAGCGGTGCAAATTCGAGGCCGAGACTTTTCACCCAGTTCTCGAAGTTTGGTGGCGCGGCAACGAGTGGCGTGTGCCCGTGTGCAACGAGCACCTGGGCAATTGCCAGCATCGGCTGCACATCGCCGCGGGAGCCGACGGTGGCAAGGACAACGCGCAGGGATTGCATGGTGTTTAGCCCTTTCTCTCGTCCGCCATTCCTGCGGCTACACCTGCCGGCGCAAGCAGGAAGGTATGCATCTCTCCTTTACCTTCAACCTCGATTGCGCCGCGCGCATCAAGCCTGAAATCCGGTCGCAGTAATGCCGCCGTCACGGCGCTACAGTGTACCGCGCCGGGCACGCCGTGCGATTCCATCCGGCTGGCGGTGTTCACCGTGTCGCCCCACAGGTCGTAGATAAATTTCTTGCGCCCGATCACTCCCGCCACTGCCGGCCCGGAATTCAGGCCTACGCGCAGCGCCAGCGCCTCGCCTGTTTCCGCGGCAATGCGCGCCACCGCCTGCAGCATGCCCTGCGCCATGCGCGCCGCAGCTTGCGCATGGTCGGCGCGGCGCTCGGGCAACCCAGCCACCGCCATATAGGCATCACCGATTGTCTTGATCTTTTCCAATCCATGCAGTTCGGCGAGCGCATCGAACTCGGTGAAAATCCGGTCGAGCAACTGTACCAGCGCCTGCGGTGTCTTGCGTGCCGAAAGCGGCGTGAAGCCGACGATGTCCGCAAACAGCACGGTCACTTCGTCGCTGTGATCCGCAATGGCCGCATCAGACGATTTGAGCCGCGCCGCGATGGATGCCGGCAGGATGTTGAGCAGCAGCCGTTCGGAGCGCTCGCGCTCGGCGGCAAGTGCATGCATGGCGGCGAACTCACGGCGCGCGAACAGATCCAGCTGGTAGCCCATGAACATGCCGAAAACGTTGGCCGCCACCAGCCAGAACGAATGGCGCATCAAGTCATAGCTGGCCAGTGAATCCGTTGCCAGCAGAAAACCCAGGTACATCGCCGCGGTGAACCATCCGCCGGCGGTGGCGGCGGGGAAGCGAAGGCGAAAGGCACCGTAGATGCTGAAGGTGTGGACGATCACCCAGGCTAAGCCAGAGATGGCGAGCGAGGCAGGCGGCATGAGCGAGATGCCACCTATCAGAATCGCGGAGAGCAACAAAAAGAAAGTCAAACTGAGGACCAGCCGATAACGCAGGAAATGGCGCGAACCTTCGAACACATAGAACAACGTGGCACTGACCAGAAACGCAATCGACAGCACAGAGATGCGATCCAGATCCAAATGAATCCTCTGGATGCGAAGTAACGCCAACGTCCACACCACTGCCACGCACACGCCCGCAATCAGTGCCCCCATGCGCCGGGGTCGCGCCGCCTTGCGCTCCTGTTCTTCGACATAGGCTGTTTCCAGGCCCGCATCGTTGAAGCACAATGAGAGGCGATGCATCGGAATGGTGTCAGGCTTCATGAGTGCAGGCCGGAACAAGGAGGATTTTGGCGATGGTTACAGAGCGACATGTCAGATCATTTTCGATGGTGTCACGCAGAATAAAAACCAGTTTCAAGTAGTGCGATACTCGCCTCGACGCAAGCATGTGTTCGAAGTATTTGAAATTGTCATTTCGATCCTTAACGCGACTGTCAAAGTGCGCTATGCGTCCATGATAGGACTCAAACATCCTCGCTTGTTTCGTGCTTCACTTTGTTTTGCACGTATGCGAATGGTCATCTGATGTTCGACAATTGTGCCCGCTACTCCCAGGGCCCGGGGAAGTTGGCGACCTGCAACAAAGAGTCGTATTAAAAGCAAGGCACCACAAATAAATTACGCCGCTTTCCGGGCAAGAATGCCCAATCGCCGCGACTTCGTTGCTGCGCTCAACCGAACCGATCTCCCGGAACTTCGCCTAATTCAAGAACAGGCGATACGCCGGATTCCCCGTCTCATCGACATACTCGTAGCCCAGCGTTTTCAGGAATTTCGCGAAGCGCGCCCGCTCATTCGCGGGCACTTGCAATCCCACCAGAATGCGCCCGACATCGGCTCCATGATTGCGGTAATGAAATAGTGTGATGTTCCAATTCGGACTCATGCTGGTCAAAAAACGCATCAACGCACCGGGACGCTCGGGAAATTCGAAACGGTAAAGCAATTCATTTTTTGCCAATGCCGAGCGGCCGCCGACCAAGTGACGAACGTGTAATTTCGCCAGTTCATTGTCGGTCATGTCGATGGTCTTGTAGCCGTGTCCGCTGAAATGCGTGACCAATTTTTTGGCTTCCGCACGCCCGCTCACAGCCACGCCGACAAACAAGTGCGCCTGCTTCGCGTCCGCGATGCGGTAATTGAATTCGGTCACGCTTCTCGGGCCAAGAAGTTCGCAAAAGCGCCGAAAGCTGCCGCGCGTTTCCGGAACCGTCGCAGCAAGCAGTGCCTCGTGATGCTCACCCACTTGCGCGCGCTCCGCGACGAATCGCAAGCGATCAAAATTCATGTTGGCGCCGCAACAAATCGCAACGAATGTTTTGTTCCGGCACTTTTCGCGCTCAACGTAACGCTTGATGCCCGCCAGCGCCAGCGCGCCAGATGGCTCCATCACTGAGCGCGTGTCCTGATAAATATCCTTGATGGCCGCGCAAATTTCGTCGGTGTCCACCAGCACGATTTCATCGACCAGTTGTTTCGCCAGGCGAAACGTTTCCACGCCGACCTGCTTCACCGCAACACCATCGGCGAATAAATTCACATGGGCGAGCGTGACACGTTTGCCCGCTTTCAGCGATTGGCACATCGCGTTGGAATCCACCGGCTCCACGCCGATGATTTTGGTCTTGGGTGAGAGAGCTTTGATGTACGCTGCAACGCCTGCAATCAATCCGCCCCCACCAACCGGTACAAAGATCGCGTCGATCGGATGTTGAAATTGACGGAGTATTTCCATGCCGATGGTGCCCTGCCCGGCGATTACCAGCGGATCATCGTAGGGATGCACGTAAACGAGCTTCTTTTTCGCGGCCAGCAGCTTCGCGTGCAGGCCGGCTTCGTGGTAACTGTCGCCGTGCAGCAATACCTCTGCACCGCGCCGCGCGACCGCCTCAACCTTGATGGCGGGCGTGGTGATGGGCATGACAATAGTCGCTTTGCAGCCGAGCTTTTGTGCGGCCAATGCTACGCCCTGCGCATGATTGCCGGCCGACGCGCATATCACGCCGCGCTTTAATTCAGCCGGCGTCAGATGCGCCATTTTGTTGTACGCGCCGCGCAGCTTGAAGGAAAACACCGGCTGCAAATCTTCGCGTTTGAGCAGAATTTCATTGCCGAGCGATTCAGAAATCGCGGCACTTCGCGTCAATGGGCTTTCGATCGCAACATCGTAAACACGCGCACTCAGGATGCGCTTCAAGTAATCCTGCTTCACATTTATCCTATGAAAAGAACCGTATCGAGGACAAATGTAGCAGGAAATCCGCTATTCTTTTACTCCCTTCTCGATTCTTCTCAATTTACGCCGCCATGGATCAAAACGCCCTCAAGCAAGCCGCCGCGAAAGCGGCTATCGCCTTCGTGCCGATCGATGCAATCGTCGGTGTCGGCAGCGGTTCCACCGTCAATTTTTTCATCGCCGAACTCGCGAAAATCGCGACGCGCA
>JAYTUX010000285.1:0-20323 GCA_043744315.1 Betaproteobacteria bacterium
GCACGGTGCCGACGCAAAGATCGCTGCAATCGGCTTGCGCATTGCCAACAAAGCAACCTACCATGGCGTGTCGCTGAATATTGCGATGGATCTGGAGCCGTTTTTGCGCATCAATCCTTGTGGTTACACGGGGCTGGCGGCGACCGATATGCGCGCATTCGGCGTGACGGATAATATGGACACCATCGGCGCAAAGCTGGCCGCGCGTTTGCAATCCAACCTTTACCCGTTGTCGTGGTGAGTCGCGCGACCGGGGACAACCAAACCACGAAATTCACCATGGCTGACGCCGGCATCAAACAAAAATCTGAACTCAAGACCGCACGCATTCCGATCAAAATTGTCGCGCAAGAACCGGGAGAACGCTTGAAGAAACCCGAGTGGATTCGCGTCAAGGCGGGCTCGGCATCGTCGCGTTTCTATGAGATCAAGCAGATTCTGCGTGACGCAAAATTGCACACGGTGTGCGAGGAAGCGTCGTGCCCGAACATCGGCGAATGTTTCGGCAAAGGCACCGCAACATTCATGATCATGGGCGACCTGTGCACACGGCGCTGCCCGTTTTGCGATGTCGGACATGGCCGGCCATTGCCGCTGGATCCGGATGAGCCGCGGCATCTCGCGGAAACCATTGCCGCGCTGAAATTGAAATATGTGGTGATTACCAGTGTGGATCGCGACGATTTGCGCGATGGCGGTGCGGCGCATTTTGTCCATTGCATTCGCGAGACGCGAAAACTTTCCCCGCAAACGCAAATCGAAATTCTGACACCGGATTTTCGCGGGAGACTTGACCGTGCCCTCGGCATACTTCGCGAAGCACCGCCGGACGTGATGAATCACAATCTCGAAACCGTACCACGACTCTACAAACAAGCGCGACCCGGCTCGGATTACGCGCACTCATTGAAATTGTTGAAGGACTTTAAAATCGAACATCCGACCACACCAACCAAAAGCGGTTTGATGGTAGGCCTAGGCGAAACCAATGACGAAACTCTGAACGTGATGCGCGACCTGCGCGCGCATGATGTAGATATGTTGACCGTGGGGCAATACCTGCAACCATCAGCCCATCACCTGCCGGTATTGCGATACGTTACGCCGGATGAATTTAATATGTTCGCGCGTGAAGCCGAAAAAATGGGCTTCCGGCATGCGGCATGCGGGCCGATGGTACGGTCTTCATATCACGCGGATCAAATGGCGCATGAGGCAGGAGTTGCCTGAACGGTGAATTGGTGGCGAATCACTTCACTGGTTTGAGCCCCATCGCCAGCGTGTATTGATCGGTACGAGCGGTGTACTTCAATCCCTTGGTCGCGGCCCAAGTCGAGACTTCGTAATGCAGCGGAATGAGGCCGGTATCGCCCATCACGATTTCTGCCGCCTGCTGAATCATCGCTTCGCGTTTCTTGTCGTCCATCGTGACCAGCGCATCGGTTAACACCTTGTCGAACGCGGGGTTGGAATAACGTCCTCGGTTGTTGACACCCATCCCTTTCGCGGGATCATGGGTGGCAAGGAGTGAGCGCATCGCCGAGCCCTGTTCGCCGGATTCGGTACCCCAACCAAGAACCATGTAGCCGAATTCCAACTTGGTGGCGCGGGTAAAGTAGACATTCGCGGGCAGGGTTTCCACTTTGGTATCGATGCCGATGCGCGAATAGAACTGTGCCAATGCCTGCACCACGCTCGCATCGTTGATATAACGGTTGTTGGGGCCATGCAGTGTCATGGCGAAGCCATTCGGGTAGCCCGCCTCGGCCAGCAGCTTCCTGGCACCTTCCGGATCAAATTTCGCCGGCTTCAATTTCTTGCTGGTGCCGTAGAAAAAATCCGGTAACAATTGCGCGGCGGCAACGGCTTTCTTTTCCATCACGCGATCGACGATGGCATCGCGGTTGATGGCCATCGACAAAGCTTTACGTACGCGCGCGTCGCGGAATGGATTTTTGTCGAGCGGTTTGCCGTCTTTGCCTGTCACGAATGGCGGCGATTTATCGGTGCTTTGATTCAAATGTACATAGATCACGCGGTTTGATACTTTATCGACCAGTGAATAATTTTTGTCTTGAGAAAGTTTCGCGATGTCGGCCGTCGGCACCGTCTCAATGAACTCTACGCCCTTCGACAGCAATGCCGCGACACGCCCGGATGGGCTGGTGAGAATCTTGAACGTGACTTTGTCCCACGGTTCTTCGCCGCCCCAATAGCCGTAATTCGCTTTCACGACCACGCGTTGATTGGGCACGTACTCTACAAATTTATAGGGGCCGGTTCCGATTGCCGCTTTGCCGGAGTTGTAGTCTTCGGTAGTGGCCTTTTCACCGTGCAGTTTGGAGATGATCAGCACCGACGCAAGATCCGATGGCAGCAGCACATGAGGCGTCGCGGTCTTGAAAATGATCGTATGCGGATCGACGATTTTCACCTCGGTGATCGGCTTCACAAACGTCGCGAATGAGGACGGGCTGTTCGGCACATCCGGCGCGCGCTTCAGCGTGAAGGTGACATCTTCGGCAGTGAATGGCGAACCGTCATGGAAGCGCACGTTCTTGCGCAGTTTGAATTCCCATGTGAGATCGTCGAGGGCTTTCCACGATGTCGCCAGGCCGGGTGCCAGTTTTTGATTTTCGTCGCGCTTGATGAGTGGATCGAAGACGTGCAGCATCATCGAATTGTTGGGCGACAAATTGTGGAAGTGTGGATCCATCGACGTGATTGCCGCCTGCAAGCCGATGTTGATGTCGCGCGGCCTGTTTTGTGCGACGGCGAATGGCGTTGCAACGAACAAAATTGCGGTGATAGCGGAAATTGCCGCGCGGGTGACGTATTTTCGTCCTGTTGAAACCATGGTGTTCTCCTGAATGTCATTTTTGTCCGGGCAGTACGCGCGCCGAACAAGGATAATAGCGGATTCCCTCTCGGGGTGGCCAAGTCTCACTGACATGCACTACCGTCAAATCGCGGGAAACCAAATTACACTATGGGCATCATCGATAATTTTGAAACAATGTTGGCCGGCGGAAAAAGACAATGCGCTGCTGCGCTTTTCACTCGGCAACGAATATTTGAAAAATGAAAATTTATCATTGGCGATCCAACATTTGCGCGCGGCCGTCGAACAAGACGCCGGCTATTCAGCCGCGTGGAAATTGTTGGGCAAGGCACTGACAAATGCGGGCGATGCGGACGGTGCCAAGTCAGCATATGCACGCGGTATTTCCGCCGCGACGCAAAAGGGCGACAAGCAAGCCGCGAAGGAAATGACGTTATTCATGAAACGGTTAGACCGTTTGGAATAGTTAATAGCCCAGGATTGGTGGGGGTTTCGTGGCGAAAACGCTCAGAATACGCGGACAATGCTAGTGTGTTGTACGAATTTCTGCCGCCAGAAATTCGTGAATGCGCAGGGCAGAGATGCTTGAGTCAACCACCGCCTTGCCAATCTGTTGCAGCAATATCAATCTGATTGTCCCGCCTTCGTTTTTCTTGTCGCGGCCCATATGGTCGACCATTTCAGCGGGCGTTATTTCTTTCGGCAGACGCGTATCGAGCCCGGCGCGTTCGATCAAATCTACTGCGCGTTTGCATGCGGCGGCATCAAGCATGCCGAGTTCTCGCGATAATTGCGCCGCCAGCGCAATGCCGCAGCCAACCGCTTCGCCATGTAACCATACGCCGTAGCCCATCGACGATTCAATTGCGTGACCAAAGGTGTGGCCGAGGTTCAGTAACGCGCGGCCTCCGGATTTTGCGGTTTCCCGCTCATCGCCCGCTACCACCTGTGCCTTGATTTCGCACGAGCGCCGAATGGCGTAGGCTAATGCGTCGGGTTCGAGTCTGAGGAGCGCATCGATATTATTTTCGAGCCACTCGAAAAACGCGTCGTCAAGGATCAGGCCGTACTTGATGACCTCCGCCAAACCTGAGCGAAACTCGCGCGGGGGCAAAGTGGACAGGGCATTGGTATCGGCCAGAACGAGGCGCGGCTGGTGAAATGCGCCGATCATGTTTTTGCCGAGCGAGTGATTGATCGCAGTTTTGCCGCCGACGGAAGAATCGACTTGCGCAAGCAGGGTAGTGGGTACCTGAATGTACGGCACACCACGCTGGTAGGTGGCCGCCGCGAAACCGGTGATATCGCCGATGACACCTCCGCCTAGCGCAATCAACGTGGTTTGCCGATCGCAACGGTTGGCGAGCAGGGTATCGAAAATGCGCATCAACGCCGGCCAGTTTTTCTCGGCCTCACCGTCCGGCAAAATGATCGGTAGCACCAAGTAACCCGCACGTGTTAGCGTTTGCAAATAGCGATCACCATACATTGGCATGATCGTGTCATTGGTGATCAATACGATTCGCTTGTCCTGAATATGCGGTTTGAGTTGACCTGCATCCGCGAGCAAACCAGGCCCGATAACTATCGGATACGGCGTTTCGCGCAGGGCGACATTGACAATGGTGCGGGCGGGCGTGGTGGGCATGTCGGATTGGATTATTTTCGTCTGGGGCTTCGCAAAGCAAGCGTCTATTTTGACGCAGTCGAATTCGAGAGCCGTTCCGCGTCGACGACGGGTGTATCCCGCCCATGGGGTGGCCATAAATTGCGTCGCGTGAGTTCTTCCTCAAGATCATGAACCAACTTGCCGACGCTTTGATGCCCCGTTTCAATGGTGACATCCGCCGTTTCGCGATAGAGCGCTTCCCTAACGTCCAGCAACGCTTTCAACGTATCGCGTGGGTTGTCGGTTCGCAGCAGCGGTCGACGGCTGTCACGACGGGTGCGCTGCCAGAGATGGTCGAGACTGGCGTGTAAGTAAATGACCGTTCCTGTCCGCGATAGTGCTGCGCAGTTTTCCTCCTTCAAAATAGCGCCGCCGCCGGTCGCCAGAACGATACCATCGCGCGCGCAAAACTCCTCGATCAGTTGCGATTCGCGCAAGCGAAATCCCGCTTCGCCTTCAAGTTCAAAAATGGTACTGATAGCGACGCCGGTTTGTTTGTTCATTTCCTGATCGGCGTCGAAAAACGGCAAATCCAGCTTGCGTGCCAATGCCTTGCCCACCGTGCTTTTCCCGGACCCCGGCATGCCGACCAAATAAATGTTTGGCTTGTTCCCGACCATTTCTCGACGATTGAGTATGTTGCGTTGACGATGGAATTATCAAATAAAACGGGGCGCTCTTTCGAGCACCCCGAGTGGAAGTTGAGAGGTTCTTATTGTTAGCCGGTCAACATCGTGCCCGGTCGGCGAATTGCACTACCGAACCGTCAATGACTCCTTGATAATGCGTGGCGTGATGAATATCAGCAATTCGGTCTTGTCCTGTTGCTTATTCGTGCGCTTGAAGAAATTGCCGAGGAATGGAATATCGCCCAGCAGCGGCACCTTGGTAACATCGGTGCGGGTAACCGTTTCAAATATGCCGCCGAGTACCGCTGTATCTCCATTGTCGACGAGCACCGAGGTCTTTACAGTTTTGGTGTCGATCGAAGGTATGCCGGCGAAAATCTGGCCGACCGAATCCTTCTTGATCTCGAGCTCCATGATTACTTTATCGTCCGGTGTTATTTGCGGAGTAACCTCGAGTGAAAGAATCGCCGGCTTGAACTGAATCGTAATGCCACCACTCGCGGACTGGGTTGCGTAGGGAATCTCGGTACCCTGAGTAATAATTGCTTTTTTCTTGTCGGGTGCCACGATGCGCGGATTGGAAACCACCTTGCCGCGTCCATCAGATTCCAGTGCCGACAACTCCAACTCGATCAGATTGCTGTTTGCGATGTTCAGAATGTTGATACCGAGCGAACCCGCCGCACCGACGACCGGCAAGTTGACCGCGATCGGCGTATCTGCCGCGAGCGGCTTGATGCCGGACGCGATGTTGTGCGCATTGTCGATATTTCCCGCCACGCCAAGATTGCGGCCGTTGCGTGTGCTGCCCGACGCAATGTTGAATTTAGCGCCCAATTGCGAGCCCCATTTGTCATCGGCGATGACGATTCGTGCTTCGATCAATACTTGCCGAACCGGGACATCAAGTTGCGCGATCAGGCGCCGGATTTCGTCCAGCTTCGACGGCGTGTCGTTAATGAAAATCGTATTGGTGCGAACGTCGGAGGTGGCGCTGCCGCGCTTGGACAAAATACGCTGATCTTTATCCGACACCAATTTCTTCACGTCGTCGGCTTTGGTGTATGAAAGTTGGAAGCTTTCTGTGCGCAGCGCCTCGAGTTCGGAAATTTGCTGGCTCGCTTCGAGCGCGAGTTTTTCTTTTGTCGCCAATTCATCCGAAGGCGCGATCAACACGACGTTGCCGTTCTTTCGTTTAGACAATCCCTTGGCTTGCAAAATGATATCAAGTGCCTGATCCCATGGCACATCCTTCAGACGCAAGGTCAGACTGCCGCCGACTGTGTCGCTGGTGATGATGTTCAAGCCGGTGAAGTCCGCGATGACTTGCAACACAGCACGCACTTCGACGTTCTGGAAATTGAGCGAGAGTTTTTCCCCGCCATAACCGATCACACCTTGCACCATCTTGTTCTGGTCTTCCTTGAGTTGCTTGACCTCGACGATGAACTGGGTGTCAGTTTGATACGCGGAATATTCCCACAACCCCTTGGGTTCGATAATAAGGCGGGTGTTGGCACCTTGATCAATCACATCCACGAATCGAACAGGTGTTGCAAAATCGATCACATCCAGGCGGCGAACCAGGTTGCGCGGGATCGTCGTATTGATGAAATCGACCAGAATGCTCTTGCCTTGCTGGCGAATGTCTATGCCGGTGCTGGCTGAGGACAGATCGACGATGATGCGTCCCTCACCGTTTGCGCCGCGACGGAAGTCGATATCCCGCAAGCTCTGCTTTTGCACGCCCAAGGTCGCCGCAGGCTCGGCAAATTTTGTGACAGCGGCGGATTCTTTGACCGCGCCCTGTGCCGAATTATCTAGTGTCAACACCAGCGCACCACCGTCCAATGTCGACGTGTAATTCAGGCTTCGCGAAAGATTGACAACGAGACGGGTACGTCCGGACACCTCGACCACACTTA
Organism: Betaproteobacteria bacterium; assembly: GCA_043744315.1. Classification (GTDB taxonomy): domain Bacteria; phylum Pseudomonadota; class Gammaproteobacteria; order Burkholderiales; family Usitatibacteraceae; genus UKL13-2. Next base: position 7,066 of record JAYTUX010000285.1, read on the forward strand.
CCGAACGGATATCGCCCTCACCGATTTCAACGGTATTTTTTCCGAGCGCATTCGATACGCCCGGCAAGTCAATCGCAATCCGTGCCGGATTGGTCACGGTAAATCCCGGCGGCGCTGCAGGAAGTGGATCCTTGAAATTGACGCGAATCACCACCTTGCCGCCTTGAAGCGTCGTGGTGTTGATCGATTGAAGGAGGTTTGCCTCGGCATTTGCCGCGGCGCTGAAGAACATGCCCGCCAGGACGGCAGCGCACGCAAACAAGCGTCCCGCAAGCGTTCGAGCAGTGGTTGTCCGGTTTGTTTGAATCACGATTTGCCTCCCACGGTTCCTTCGAGCAGCGGCAGCACACTTTGGCGCTCCGTCCAGTCTCCGGCGGTGTCTTGAACGATTTCTTTCAATTTGACTTCGGTGTCGGTAATTTCGGTAATGAGGCCGAAATTCTGACCCAGATAATTGCCTTTTTTCACGCGATAAAGCGTTTTTTCCGCACGTACTAAAGCGTAGGTGACACCAGCCTGCGAAAGTGTGCCGACCATTTTTAGTTGCTCAAGTGGATACGCTTCAAGCGGTTCCTTGCGACGGTTCATATCCGGCGCCAAACCGCTGCCGTCATTTTGCTTGACAGCCAGTTTGCGCGGCTTGAACGGATCCGGCAGATCGAATCCTTCGTACGCGAACGGCGCGAACGGACGTACCTCCGGCAATTGCTCAATCTTGCGCACAACGCTCTTTTCGGAGTCCTTGACGAATTGGCGCAAATCGGCGAACCCCTCGCCGCATGCGACCAGCACCAGCGCCGGAGCGCAAATCAGGGTGAATTTGGCGTGGCGTTTCATTACTTGCCTCCCGCCGGTTTGGCGGCGCCGGGCTTGCCGGCGGCCGCACCTTTTGCTTGCTTCCGCTGTGCGGCGACTTCATCTGGATCCAGATAGCGATATGTCCGTGCGACCGCTTCCATCGTCAACGAGCCTTCTTTGCCGAGATCAACCTTTAAATCGTTCAACAATACAATCCGTGGCAATTTCGCGACGTCGCTCGCGAATGCGCCCAAGTCGTGATAATTGCCAACAACCTTCAAGTTGATCGGTCGTTCGGCGTAGAACTCGGTTGTTGTTTCTGCCGCTGCTGGCTTGAATAGATCGAACTGTAGCCCACGACCCAATCCGGCCTGATTGATGTCTATCAGCAACGCATCCATTTCCGAGCGAGTGGGCAATTGTTTCAACAATGCACCAAAGGATTGTTCAATCTCCGCGCGTTGCTGCTGGTATGCCTCAAGATTGACCGCCATCTTCTTTTTCTCGAGGAAAGTGGTCTTAAGTTCAGCTTCTTTGGCCTTCTGTTTCTCAAGTTCGTCGATCTGCGCCTGATATTGAAACAAATAGCCTGCCACCAAAATCAGCACGAAGATCAGGACAAAGGCGATGAACTTAAATAGCCAAGGCCAATTTCCCGGATTCTTGGTGTCAAGTTGTTTGAGTTCCTCAATCCACTTGTTCATGCTTTTTTCTCCGCAGATTTTGCGGGATCGGCCTTCTTGGGCGCCCCTTTGCCGTCATCGGCCTTGGCGCGTTTGATGCCGAAATCCAGGCTGAACTCGTTGGCACGTTGACTATTGACAACCACGGCCTTGATTTCGATTAGGTTCGGATTTTCAAGGTAGGGCGATGCCTCGATGTTGCGCATGAACGCTGATACGCGCGCGTTGGACTGTGCATATCCGGTGACATTGATCTTGGTTCCCGTCTGCTTGATGGACTTGAGATAAAGCCCTTCCGGCAACTGGCGCAGCAACTGGTCGAGCAGATAGACGGGCTCCGAACGATTACTTTGCAAGCCTTCCACCACCTGTTTCTTGGCAAGCAAAGACGCAGTTTCTTCGCGAATCTTCTTGATTTCTTCGATCTGTTTCTCCAACTTCGCAATTTCTTCGTTCAAATACCGATTGCGACCGTTCTGATTTTCGACTTGACCCTCGAAAAATACCCAAAGCAATGCGGCGACAGCCAGACCGAGTACCGCAGTGATGCCGGCAAGAACCCCGAACTGTTTCTGCCGCGCTTTTCGTTTTTCTTCGCGGTGCGGAAGTAGATTTATGCGCATCATGCTGGGTCAAACCTCCGCATGGCGAGACCGCAAGCCACCATCAGCGCCGGAGCGTCAATAGTCAACTGTCGCGGCTTGATTTTGGAAGACAACGCCATGTTGGCGAACGGGTTCGCGACCAATGTGTGCACTTGAGTGCGTTGGTCGATCATTTCTTCAAGCCCCTCCAGCACCGCGCTGCCTCCGCATAAAAGGATGTGATCAACCTTGTTGAATTGCGTGGAGGTGAAGAAAAACTGTAATGCCCGGGATATTTCCAGCACAACTTTTTCGTTGAATGGCTGAAGCACGTCGGCCTGATAGTTATCGGGTAGGCCACCACTCTTCTTGGCAACTTCCGCTTCTTCCATGGGCATGCCGAATTGGCGCGAAATATCCTGCGTCAACTGGAATCCGCCCAGCTGCTGTTCGCGAGAATAGACTTGCTGATCCTCATGCATGATGGTCACACGAGTAGTTACGGCACCTATATCGACTATCGCGGTGACATCCTTGTCCTCGATTCCGGTCGCGGAACCCTTCATCATTTCAAAGGCCGCCAAAGACGCGTAGGACTCGACATCCATCACCGTGGTTTTTAGCCCGGCGGCTTCGGCGACGGCAACCCGATCCTCGATCTTTTCCTTTCGCGATGCCGCGATCAGGACTTCGACTTCTTCTTCGTTGTTCGGCGCGGGCCCAATCACCTGAAAATCCAGATTGACTTCATCAAGACTGAACGGAATGTACTGATTGGCTTCGGATTGGACTTGAAATTCCATTTCTTCTTCACGCTGATTGCCATTCAGCAGCACTTTTTTGGTGATGACCGCCGATGAAGGCAATGCCAAGGCAATATTCTTGATTCGCGTTGCCATTTGCTTATGGGCGCGACGCATGACTTCACCAGCCGCCTCGATATTGGCGATGTTTCCGTCTGTCACGGTATCCTTCGGCAACGGCTCGATCACGTAACGTTCAACGCGATAAAGTCCTTTGCCTGCCTCGGCGATTTCGACGATCTTGATAAAGGACGAGCTGATATCGACGCCCAGCAAAGGCGGCGTTTTCGCGCTCAGAAAGTCGAACTGGGATGCCAGCTTCTCTTTAAACATGGTGGTTGCCTGGCCCTTGTAGTGATTTGAACTTACGGCCCATTACGCACAAATTACATTAAATGCTAGCAACAAGCCGCGGACGTGTAAAGTAATTTCTTTCAAACCTCGAAAAGGCTTTAATTGCGCCGCAACATTTGTCCTTGACACAATGTTGCCCAATTTTGGTCAGGATCGCGACGCCTTAAACCCCGTCAATGCAGTGACCGACCGATATAATGAGCCTTCAAAATGCAATTTTCTAGGATTACATGACATTACGCTGGTGGTTCTACCCTGTCATATTGCTGTTTTCACTTGTGTTGGTAGCACTGGGAATTGCGACATTGACGGTCGTCTTACTGTATCCCAATCTCCCCTCTATTGAGGCCGTGACGGATTACCGGCCCAAATTGCCACTTCGAGTTTATACCCTTGAAGGCGAGGTCATCGGCGAATTTGGTGAGGAAAAGCGTGCGTTTGTCCGCGTTCAGGACTTTCCAAAAGTGATGAAAGACGCCGTTATCTCGGCTGAGGACGAGCGTTTTTACGACCACCCTGGGGTGGACGTTATCGGCTTGGCGCGGGCGGCAACGGCGGCGATTGTCGCCGGCAAGTCCAAAGGTGGGGCGTCTACGATCACGCAGCAAGTCGCGCGAAACTTTTTTCTTTCCAACGAAGTCACGCTCACTCGAAAAGTATCGGAGTGGTTGCTCGCTTTCAAGATGGAGCGCAGCATGACTAAGGATCAGATCCTAGAGGTTTATCTGAATCACATTTTTCTTGGCAATCGCGCGTTTGGTTTCGCGGCAGCAAGCCGGGTCTATTACGGAAAGGATCTCAACGAGCTGACGGCGGGGGAAGCCGCCATGCTGGCGGGCATTCCGAAAGCGCCCTCGCAATACAACCCGTTTAATAATCTCAAGCGTGCAACCCTGCGGCAGCATTACGTCTTGCGGCGCATGAATGAACTCCACAAACTCGACGATGCTGCAATGAAGCGGGCGAAAGAGGAGCCGCTGAAATTCAACCGCGACCGCCAAATGTACTCCGTCAACGCCGAACATATGGCTGAAATGGCGCGGCAGGAAGTGTTTGAGCAGTATGGCGAAAAAGCCTATGTGAGTGGTATCCGCATTTACACAACAATCCGCAAATCCGATCAGGAGGCGGCGAATGCGAGTTTGCGTCGCGGCGTCATGGAATACGACCATCGGCACGGCTATCGCGGCCCGGAAGGGTTCATCAAACTCGGCACGACCAAGGATGAAGATGAAGAGACCGCCGAAGAGGCGCTACAGGACAAAGATATCGTCGGCGATCTGATGCCGGCAATTGTGCTCGAGGCCGATGCCAAGCACGTCGTTGTACACACCAAGCGAGGCGAAACGGTCAAATTGACCGGCGATGCGCTCAAATTTATCGCCCGGGCATTGAGCGAGAAGTCGTCTCCTCAGAAACCGGTCCGTGGCTCAGTCATCCGGCTGGGTTTGGACGAAAAAGGCGCATGGGCCGTGACCCAATTGCCAAAAGTCGAGGCGGCCCTGGTCTCGGTCGATCCCAACGATGGCGCGATACGTGCGCTAGCGGGAGGCTTCGACTTCACCGCCAACAAATTCAATCATGCGACGCAGGCATGGCGCCAACCCGGTTCCAGTTTCAAGCCATTCATCTATTCGGCCGCGCTCGAAAAAGGCTTCACGCCTGCCACGATCGTCAACGATGCGCCGGTGGTTTTCGACCCGGGACGCAATGGCGGCCAGATTTGGGAGCCGAAAAATTACGACGGCAAGTATGAGGGTCCCATGCGTTTAAGAACGGCATTGGCGAAGTCAAAGAACATGGTATCGATTCGCGTTCTTCAAGCCATAGGGCCTGCGTACGCACAGGACTACATCACTCGTTTCGGATTCGATCCGAAGCTGCATCCAGCGTATTTGACGTTGGCACTTGGGGCGGGCGCAGCGACGCCGTTGCAAATGGCGGGAGCGTATTCGATTTTTGCCAATGGGGGCTTTCGGATTAAACCTTACTTCATCAGCAAAATTACCGATGACAAGGGTGGCGTACTGTTTGAAGCGACACCTGAGCTGGCGGGCACTGAAGAAGAAAAGGCACCTGCCAACGGACGAAAATACGCGGAGCGAGTGGTTGACCCTCGCAACGCTTTCATCATGTCGAGCCTGATGCGCGATGTGGTGCGTTATGGCACCGCCGCCAGCGCCATGTCATTGGGTCGCAACGATTTGGCGGGAAAAACAGGCACCACCAACGATCATTACGATGCCTGGTTCGCCGGCTACAATCCGGGCGTGGTTGCGGTCGCCTGGATTGGATACGACAACCCGTCTGACCTTGGCAACAACGAAACCGGTGGCCGGGCAGCATTGCCGATGTGGATGAGTTACATGGCCAAAGCCTTGAAGGGCGTGAAGGAAATTCCGTTTGAGCCCCCGGCTGGCATCGCCATGCTGCCTCTGCCCGGCGAATTGAGTAAAGATGGCCATCAAGTCATGGAATTCATTTACGCCGAATCGCAATCCAGTCTTGGAGATGGACCTGCGGGCTTACGCGAAGCCAATAAACCCTCTGAAGAAGTGAAAAACCAGATCTTCTGATGGCGCACGGCAAGCGACGACCACGAGCTGTACGCGGCAATTCTGATTTGCTGACCGCGTTTCTCGATGACCTTCATGGCACATCGGCCAAAAACGAGAACTCACGCATTGCGCAACGCGCCGCGCAGTTAATTGCGGAAGGATTGACCGACTACCGGGCCGCCAAACAAAAAGCGGCACGTCAGCTAGGCATCAACGCTTGCGACGCGATGCCGGACAATGACATGATTGATGCCGCGTTACGCAGCCATTACGCGCTGTTCGATCACGACAAGCAACCGCAAGCACTTTCCGCATTACGCGATATTGCCATCACGGTGATGTCCCGGCTCGGCGGGTTTGAACCGTGGCTGGTTGGCCCGGTATTGACAGGCACGGCGAACGCAAACAGCAACATTGACATTGAAATTGTCGGCGTTGATTCAAAACGCTTTGAAATATTCTTGCTCGACGCCGGCATCGAATTCACATTGCGCGAGTCCAGGCGACCAACCAGCGGGAGGCCCCGTGAGAATGGGCACCTCATATTTGCCGCAGAGTTCGACAATGTGCCCGTCTGGATAGCCCTTTATGACAGCCACGCTGCGCGCAATGCCGCCAATCCACGCGGCAGCATTAGACACGATAGGGCGCAGATCAAGGACGCCAGGGCACGCTTTTCGTTGGATACGAAACCCTAGCTCCCGTGCGCCTCTTGGGGCACAAATGCGTTGAGCGGCGCACCGGTAAATCACTTTGTATATCTGCGGGCGCAAGGATCTATTGTCGGGCTCGAATTACCGCTTCAAGACACGCGCTGCGTCAAGCGCAAAATAAGTAAGGACACCGTCCGCACCAGCGCGCTTGAACCCGAGCAATGATTCCATCATGCAGGCCTCACCATCGAGCCACCCATTCTGTGCAGCCGCCTTCAACATCGCATACTCGCCGGACACCTGATAGACAAATGTCGGCGCGCCGAATTCGGTTTTGCAGCGCCGCACAATATCCAGGTACGGCATGCCGGGTTTCACCATAACCATGTCGGCGCCCTCCTGCAGATCAAGTGCAATTTCCCGAATGGCCTCGTCGGAATTGCCCGGATCCATTTGATAGTTTTTCTTTTCGCTCTTGCCGAGATTGCTTGCCGAGCCAACCGCATCACGAAAAGGGCCGTAGTAGGCACTCGCGTACTTGGCGGAATAGGCGAGGATCGCAGTGTGAATGTGGCCATTGGCATCGAGCGCACGGCGAATCGCGCCGATACGGCCATCCATCATGTCCGAAGGCGCGACAATATCGACACCGGCCTCGGCCTGACACTGTGCCTGTTTCTCCAGAACCAAAATCGTCTCGTCGTTAAGAATATAGCCAGCGTCATCGATCAGACCATCTTGCCCATGTGTGGTGTACGGATCAAGTGCGACGTCGCAAATCACGCCGAGATCGGGAAATCGCCGTTTGATTTCTCGCACCGCGCGCGGCACTAGTCCACGTGAACTGAACGCTTCATCTCCACTGGCCGTTTTCAACGACGCGTCGATGACAGGAAACAAAGCAATGGCCGGAATGCCGAGCGCGACCGCCTCCTCACATACCGCGAGAAGCAAATCGATCGAGACACGATCAATTCCCGGCATCGATGCCACCGGTTGTCGCTGCTTTTCGCCGTCAAGGATAAATACGGGGTAAATGAAATCCGCTGACGACAGCGAGGATTCGCGCACCATATCGCGGATAAATCCGCTACGGCGCAATCGACGCATTCGCCGATCAGGAAATTGGCCAAAATTCATCGATTTTCCAAATGGTCGAGGTGGAATATCCAGTTATGGCGATTCGGGATAAAGGCATTTTTCACCATTGTGCGCTCACGCCTCAGGGAAAAATTGAACTTTCGAGGCATGTTGCCATCTTATCGTATGAGGGGTTCATTCCTCCCCGCTTCTCCTCCCTGAGCGGGTGCCTTCATCAAGGTCATACTTGATTTTGGCTGTTCCGAGGGCACGGGATTCCCCTTTCCCGTGCCCTTTTCTTTTCTGCGAACACCGTTCGACTCAGGCGCCGAACAATCGCTCGATTGCCGCCTCGGCTTCCTCGACGCCTTCTTTTTTCAGGCTTGAGAAAAGTTGAGCGGAGACATCATGATTTGCCGCCTGCATTTGTTTGATCACACTTCGCAACGTGATGGCCTGCTCGCTTCTCGACAATTTGTCGGATTTCGTCAGCAAACAATGCACTGGTTTGCCGGTCGGCAAATACCAATCAAGCAGCTTGATATCCAGCGGCTTCAAAGGGTGCCGCGCATCCATGATCAATACCAGGCCCTTGAGTGCAGCGCGCGTCCCGACATAGGCGGCCATCACATTCTGCCAATGCGCTTTCACTCGCGCCGGGACTTCAGCATAACCATAGCCAGGAAGATCCACCAGCGTTCGATCGTCGCCCAGCGAAAACAAATTGATCAACTGCGTACGCCCGGGCGTCTTGGAAACGTAGGCGAGGCGCTTGTGATTGGCGAGGGTATTGATCGCGCTTGATTTCCCCGAATTGGAGCGTCCAACAAAGGCGACTTCGCGACCGATATCCGGCGGCAGCTGCTCCAGATCGTGAGCAGATGCCGTATAGGCGGCGCGGTCAAACAGACCCATGGTTTCCTCTTGTGGCGGCTTCAGTTAAAATCATGGGTTCAAACCGTCACAACAATCAAGGGTTGGCAATGAAGCGGATACTGCTTGCGGGAGTTCTGTCCTGGGTCGCAATTTTGACACACGCCGCCGGCGAGGTGAAATCGGCACCGGACAACAAAGCTGAAATGATGGCACGAGGGCAGCAAATTGCCGGCGCCGTGTGCGTCGCATGTCACGGGCTGGATGGCATGAGCGCGATTGCAGCAAACCCGAATATTGCGGGAATGCCTGAACAATACATCGCAAAACAACTTGAATTATTCAAGACCGGCGTTCGCAAAAATCCGGTCATGCAAGGCATGGCGGCTAACTTGAGCGCCGACGACATGAAAGCACTAGGTCGATATTACTTTGCACAAAAGCCCAAAACCAATGCGGTTGCGCGTGATGCAACGTTGGGCGCGAAAGGCCAAAAACTCTATCGCGCCGGGAATCCCGAACTCAAAGTGCCAGCGTGTGCGGGTTGCCACGGTGGCGCTGGCGCAGGAATTCCTGCGAACTTTCCGCGTTTGGCCGGTCAGTGGCCAGAATACACGCTGGAACAACTCAAACAATATGCAACCGGCGCACGAAAGAACACGCAGATGAATGCCATCGCCAGCCGCATGAAGGAATCCGACATGCTTGCGGCGGCAGAATACATTGCCGGCATGCGGGCAAAATAATCAAAGATTAAAAATCCGGCGACTGCCGGATTTTTTTCGTCTCCAATTACCGTTGCGGTAATTTGCACCTGCATCAGAACCTCGAAATACCGCGCAGTCCGGGTTCATAAAAGTGAGCGCAGTTTCTGCCGACATGTTTGGCTCGGTAGAGTGCGAGATCGGCACATTTCATCAAGGATTCACGGTCGCGGGCATCGCGCGGAAACATGCTGATGCCAATGCTGGCCGTCACTTTGGCGCGTTCAGTACCCAGCAAATACTCCAAGCCGATTGCAGCAATCAGTTTTGCCGATACCCGCGCAGCGGTTTCCTGGTCCGATACCTGCGGCACGACGATCAGAAATTCGTCGCCGCCGAGGCGAGCGATGTAATCCGAATCGCGCAACTCACGACGTGCACGCCGCGCAACCTCCTTAAGCAACGCGTCGCCGGCATCGTGCCCCAACTTGTCGTTTACTGCCTTGAAACCATCGAGATCCATCAGCAATAATGCGAAACCGCCCAGTGCCGCCTCGGTTTCAGCGTTGATGAGTCGGGTGGAAATGTGATCCATGACCGCGGGCCGGTTGAACAAATTGGTCAAGGAATCGTGGGTTGCCTGATATGCGATGCGTGATTGCGCGATGCGCTGTTCGCGATTCAGGCGACGCAACGTACCATAGAGGAAAATCAGGATGAATGCTGAGGAGGAAATTAGCGCAAGAATCAGGCGTCGGACCTTGTCTCCATAAACCACCTGATCGGCTTCCAGCGCATTTTGGTGAAGCCGCGATTGTGTAAGCAGCTGTCGTGTAATGACAACCAGCGTTTCCTGCTCTTTCTCGGCGACATGGTCGCGAACCATGGCTTGGGCGGCATCGAATCCTTGCGATTTACGGGTATCGACGAGTAGGCGTCGGCTGGCAATGAGTTGACGCGCGGCGGCATCGAGTTCTGCGAATCGTCCCGCAATGGCGGCGTGTTCGCCCCGCTGCTCGGCGAGATACTTGAGTTCGGCCTCGATCTCGACGCCACCTGCCCGATATCGCCCGAGATCCTGCTCGTTGCCGGTAATAACGTAATTTTGCTCGCCGATATCGATCGCCAATGCGTTGAATCGAATCGACTCAAGACTGGACACGATTCGTTGTGCGCGCAGAATATTCTCGTTAATCACGATCAAATTTTCAACCGACACCACGGCAACGGTGGATACCGCAGCGATTGCCACCACCGCGAACACTAGCGCGGCAAGCGCGATATTGTCGATGGTGGCTTTGAGCTTCATATGGTCAACTAAGCGTTACCAATGTCGGCAAATGCCGCGCGGGCACACTCGACAGTGGCCGCAATATCTTCCGCAGTATGTGCGGCCGACACAAAACCAGCTTCAAACGCGGACGGGGCCAGATAAATGCCGCGCCGCAACATCATATGAAAAAACCGATTGAAGCGATCTCGGTCGCAGTGCATCATTTCGGCGTAGCTTTCAGGTGCGGCGGCAGCGAAAAAAAGTCCGAACATACCGCCCAGCGATGCTGCAGAGAATGCGACGCCCGCCTCACTCGCAGCCATTTGCAATCCGCTGGTAAGTTCCATGGTGCGCGCGCCGAGCCGGTCATAAAACCCCGGCGCAGAAATGAGTTCGAGCGTTTTGAGGCCCGCCGCAACGGCGACCGGATTGCCCGACAACGTACCTGCTTGATATACCGCGCCCAGCGGGGCCAAATGCGCCATGATGTCGCGCCGGCCGCCAAAAGCACCAACGGGCAATCCCCCGCCAATGACCTTGCCGAGCGTCGTGAGGTCAGGCGCGATTCCAAAGTGACCCTGCGCCCCTTTAAGCCCAACGCGAAATCCGGTCATCACTTCATCGAATATCAGCACCGCACCATGCCGCGTACAAAGCTCACGAAGCAGCGACATGTATGCCTGTGTGGGCATGACGAAATTCATGTTCCCGGCGACCGGTTCGATAATGACACAGGCAATTTCCGAGCCGACCATTTTGAAAGTGTGTTCCAGCGCCTCACTATCGTTGTAGGCGACGACCATGGTCTGTGCAACGACTTCTGCGGGCACGCCAGCTGAACTCGGATGGCCAAAGGTCAGCGCGCCCGAACCAGCCTTGACGAGCAATGCATCGCCGTGGCCGTGATAACAGCCCTCGAACTTGACAATCCTTGCACGACCGGTGAATCCGCGCGCAAGTCGAATCGCGCTCATGGTCGCCTCGGTACCGGAACTCACGAGGCGCACTTGTTCGAGCGATGGCAACAGTGCGCACAGTCTTTCCGCCATATCCAGCTCAAGTTCGGTCGGTGCGCCAAATGAGAGCCCCTTGGCGGCTCGCTCCTGAACCGCTCGCACGACCTCCGGGTGCGCATGACCCAGCACCGCCGGGCCCCAGGAGCCGACATAGTCAATATAGCGATTGCCGTCCGCATCCCAAAGGTAGGCCCCACTTGCCTCACGCATAAAGATCGGTGTTCCACCCACCGACTGAAACGCACGCACCGGCGAATTTACGCCGCCCGGAATGACTCGGCGCGATCGTTCAAACAATTCTTTGCTGTTGTTAAACATGGTCAACGAATATTGAGTTCAAGGCACGGGTGCGGGCACGAATCTCAATGTCCTCGCCGCAAAAGAGTGATGATATGACAGCAATGGCATCGACGCCGACTGCAACCAATTGTGGCGCATTTTCCGCTGTGATGCCGCCAATCGCCACGACCGGCTGCGCAAATGCGCGTTTGGCCTCGGCAATCAACGATAAATCCGCGCGGACGGCGTGAGGCTTTGTCGATGAAGAAAAGAACGCGCCAAACGCAATGTAGTCGGCTCCGGCGGTGACGGCAGATTGGGCCAACTCCAACTGGTCGTAGCAGGAAACGCCGACCAGAAACGTGCGGTTAACGGGCATAAACCCAGCCGCCTTTTGCCGAATAGAAGAAAAATCCGCCCGTCTCATTGGCCCCTGAAAATCGTCCTGACCCAAGTGAACGCCGTCCGCCTGAACCGCAAGGGCGAGATCGACATCGTCGTTGACAATCAGACACGCACCGGCGGCGGCGGTTAGGCGGCGCATTGCAAGCGCTTGATCGCGCGCCAATTCATTCCCGGCGATTTTGTTGCGGAATTGCACAAGTCGCACGCCTCCTGCCAATGCTTCGCCGACCTGCGCGCAAAGCGATTCTGTACTGGCCTGATCTGGCGTGATCGCGTAGACGCCGCGGATGGTGGCAATTGCGTGGTTCAGTCGCATTGGCTCGATGGGTATTGGCGGCATTGGCGCAAATCCAGCGTACGTATTGTTTTTATGCCGATGAGAGCGACGATGCGCGTCAATGGCGAGCGCCGCTCGACGGGATCTCGTGTGCGGCGGCAGCAATATTCTCGTCCGCATCTTCGCGCGCCCAAAACAGGCGATCCGGGATAAATTGCCCCATCCCGGGACGATAGCCAAACTTCAGCGTCTGCCACGTGTATTCCTGGGCCTCGCGCACTGCCTCGGAAATATACAACCCACGTGCGACAGTCGCGGCCAATGCCGAGGCAAGCGTGCAACCGGATCCATGAAAACTTCCGGGTAGCCGCTGCCAGTTATCGCTGCGCAAAAGACCCTTGTCAAAATACAGCGAGTTGATCACTTCGGGGGTGGCCTCATGTGTGCCGGTCACCAGCACGAACTCGGCACCCATTTCAATGAGGCGCAATGCCAGCTTTTCGATTCGCCCTTCGTCATCGTCATCTTCCATCGCGAGACGCCGCAACTCAGGGGTGTTCGGCGTAATGATGGTGCACTGTGGAATAAGCATTTCGCGAATCGCCGCAAGGGTTTCTTCATTGGCGAATTCATCGCCGCGACCAGACGCAAGAACCGGATCCAGCACCATCGGAATTTCCGGGTAGTCGGCGACGATTTCCGCGATTGCCGCCACGTTTTCGGCGCTGCCCAGCACGCCAATCTTGAACGCGGCGACAGGAATATCTTCGAGAATCGCGCGTGCCTGATCTGTCACCCAGTCGGCGTCAATCGGCAACACGCCTTCAACGCCCGAACTGTCCTGCACCGTGATTGCGGTAACGACCGACAAAGGATGGCAGCCCATGCTGGCAAGCGTCAGCACATCCGCCTGAATAC
>JAYTUX010000286.1:0-1685 GCA_043744315.1 Betaproteobacteria bacterium
AGTGGTGCCAACTTGCGCTTGCCGCTTCTTGCAACAGCACGCCATTACCGATCACAGTCGTCACCGCCGGCGCGGCGGGCACGGTGTTGCGATAGACCGCGCAACTGCCGTCGCTGCTGGAGATATCGCTGTTGTACCAGCGCGTGATGCGGCAGATCGTGGTGACGATGTCCTTGCCATCCGGCGTCCACGTCAGATGAGTCACTTTTGCATCCAGCGCAGTGCTGCCTTTATCGGTGCAGGTGTTAAAGCGCAGACAGCCACGCGGAGTGTCTTTGCGTCCGGGTTGACCAGGCATGGTGAGGACAACGCGATCACCACTGCCATCGGCGTTCATCACATGCACTTGGCTGGCCAGGGCGACGAACGCATCGCCATTCGGATCAAGCGGTGTGTCGGGCGAGAGCCAGTCAGTCTTAAAGGCAATCTGTTTGCCATCGGGCGACCATGTTGGCGCAAACGGGTTGAACGGCAGATCGGCGATGCGCACACGATTTCCCCCATCGCTATCGACGCGGAAGACGCCGGTCTTGTCGCTGGCCGAACCAGGGCCAGTTAAAAGGATCGGGCGCTGCCCATCGCCAATCAAATCGGACGGTAGCGGTGCAGAAATCGTCGCCTCGCGCAACGGCACGGCGCGAAAGTCATCAAAATACAGCGCCCAATCACGATCCATCCCCTGAATAAACTGGATATATATCTGTACATAGAGGGTCTGTCCACGCAGACGCTCTATATCCTCAACTTTGGTGTTTTTGCGATACAAATGCCAGCCCGGCATCAGCTCATCCATCTTGATCAAGTCGATGAGCGCGCCCGTGCCGCCTACAGTGGTAGGTTTTGTGGTCAACGCGATCCAGACCTCGCCGGCTGGTCAGGTGCCAAGCGCGGAGTGCCAAAATGACACCGTCAAATCACTGGCATCCGACGGCACGGTGAAATCCTGCGCCGCAACTTGATACGGTCCGATCGCGTCGTTGCCGCAGTCGGCTGCGTTGTTGGCCGGCGCGCCAATGCGCAATGCGTAACGCCCACTGCGGACCATGTCGGCGGTCGCCCCAGCTTGTTTATCGACGATGCGCGCGCCGCCGCAGACGATCCAACCTGTTCCATCGGTTTCGAAGTCGCCCTCGGGGATCAGGTTGCCAGTCGCATCCGGGTTTTGCGACCGAGCAACACCAGAGTTTGGCAAGGCCACTAGAGCCAACAGCAACAGGGTTGATAGTGCGACGACGAGTCGACGTGAAATTGGCGTAGGAATTCGAGTCATAGTTGTAAGACCACGCGAGCTTGGGAATTTTAGCCGTCAACCTTGACAGGTCTGAGAACTCTGCCGAGTATAAGCGTCTGACAATGTCTGACAATATAGCAAGGGCATTCATCAGTGACCGAGCACATCAACTATTCAATACTATCGCCGCTATACCGGCTTTATATCCTTGCGCGCCAGCATTGCGTCAATCATCGGTTTCCAATATTGCGCTAGAAACGGCGGGTGCTGCATACTGTCGCGGACATATGCACGTGTGGCACGCGATAGATCCAGCACAGCAGTGATCATCTCTTCCTGATAATAGCCCGCCTCCACCAGTGGGATGCCGCTTGGCTCTCGGATAAAGGACGAGCCGCTAGACGTTTGCTTGCCATCGGGCGATTCGCCAATCGTGTTGGCCACGCAATGAAAC
>JAYTUX010000287.1:0-5333 GCA_043744315.1 Betaproteobacteria bacterium
TTTGATCTCAGCGATCAACCGCATTTACAACAAGTTTGGGTTGAACGATCTGGAGCAACTTGAGAACGCGCCGGAGTATCAGACGGGTGTGGTGCTGACGAGCGAAAAAATCGAACAGTATTTGAAGGCAAAGGCGCTGGCAACCGCCTGATTTTATTTGATGGAGTTTGCACCGTTACGAGCGTTGCAAGAATTGGGGATTTGTCGGATGGGTGGAGCGCAGCGATACCCATGGTTTCATTCGCAAGGCGTGATGGGTATCGCTACGCTCTGCCCATCCTGCGATTGTGGTGAGTCACAAATGAAAGGACAGCTTCGCAATGGGGCGTGAGTCTCACCACTTCAGCGCCAAAGACCGTACCTTTCTGCGCGGGATTTCCGGCCCGTACAATTTGCAGGACGAATTGCGGCGCTTGCGCTCGGTGCCGCGCGTGGTCAAAGGCCGCGAAATGAGATTGCAGGATGGTCCGCAATCGTTCAGCAAACATTTCATTGAGCCACCCGATGGCATGACGCAGACCTTGCACATCCATCTCGAGGAATATGCACCCGGCGGGCGCAACGGCAAGCACGGCCACGTCAATGAAGCCGCATTCTATATACTCGATGGCACCGGCTTTGAAATTCATGACGGCGTCCGCTACGATTGGAACGCGGGCGATACCGTGATCGTTCACGCCAATTGTGTGCATCAGCATTTCAATGCCGACCCGCTGCGACCGGCGCGCGCGCTGGTCATCAAGAGTAAGCCGATGTACATGTTCATGAACATGTTGTTCCAGAAGCGCGTTATCTCCAAACCCAAGGAACCCGCACCGGGGGCTGAGAGTTTCCAGCCGCGCCAATTCGAAGATAATTTCAACCATGCTGCTGATCAATAACGATCAGGTCAAGCAACTGCTCACACCACGCATGACGATCGATGCATTGCGCACCGCGTATGACGATCTTGCCAAGGGCGACGCGGTATGCCGCCCGCGCATCGATATCCGCATTCCTGCGACGGCTGCGGATCATGTCTATCAGTGGGGCAGCATGGAAGGTGGATCGGTGCGCGGCTATTTTGCGGTGCGCATGAAATCCGACGTGCTGATTGAAAAACAATACAATGGTGTTCGCACACAGGAAAAATTCGCGCAAAAGACGGGACTCTATTGCGGCCTGATTTTTCTGACATCAATTGAGACTGCCGAGCCACTGGCGATCATCAACGACGGACATTTGCAACATATGCGAGTCGCCGCCGATGGCGCGCTTGGCACCGACATCATGGCGCGAAAGAATTGCAAAACGCTCGGCATGCTCGGCTCCGGCGAAATGGCGCGCGCGCATGTCGAGTCACTGCTGCAAGTGCGCGATATCGGTCGCATGAAAGTGTTCAGTCCGACGCCCGCCAACCGCGAACATTTCGCGGCGGAGATGCGCGAAAAATTTTCCATCGAAGTAGAGGTTTGCGCAGATCCGCGCGCGGTGTACATCGGTGCTGATTTGCTTGCGGCGTGCACCGATTCGGTCGAGCCGGTCATTCGCGGCGAATGGCTGGAACCCGGTATGCACGTGATCTCCATTGGGGGCAAACCCGATGCCAATGCTGACGCGCGCTTCGATGTTGTACTGCGGTTGGGGGTATCTCCCGCGCCGTTGGGTCGTCCGGAGTTGGGTACGGCGGATGAATTTATTGGTTACGTGGCACAACCCGCTCACCCGATTTGGCGCAACGTCAAAGGCGGCAAGCCCGCGCGCGGGCCAGCGATGCGCGGCAGCAACGTGATGTATGCCGATGTACTCTCAGGGCGTGTACAGGCGCGCACCAGCGATGCGCAGATTACCTATTCCGAACGCGGCAACATTCAGGGCGCACAGTTTTACGCGGTTGCGGGCGTCGTGTTTGAGGCTGCGGTGCGTGCGCGAGTGGGGCGGGAGATTCCGACGGAGTGGTTTTTGCAGGACATTCGGGACTAACGGTGTTTTTCTTTTAATGATGGCCAAGACCAGCAATATGAACAGGAATTTATCAAGTTCACTGCGGCGACTACTTCATCTCTTCGCTGCCAGTTTGAGTTTCATCACCAATACTTCTGTCGCCGCTGTCCCCGACGTATCTCTGCTGAATTACGACGGCGCGGATCGTCAACAGCGGCTGGTGGCCGCCGCGAGGGCGGAAGGCACACTGACGCTCTACACCACCATCGCCGAGAAAGACTTAGCGGTATTGATCGGCCCCTTTGAAAAAAAATACGACATCAAAGTCAAAGTCTGGCGCGCCGGAACGGACAAAGTCTTGCAGCGCACTCTGACCGAGGCGCAGGCTAAACGGTATGAGGTCGATGCGGTGCATTTCGGCGCGCCCGAAATGGATATTCTGCGTCGAGAAAAATTATTGCGGTCGGTGGGTTCACCACACTTCAAACAGTTGATCCCCTCGGCGGTGCCTGCGCACCGAGAATGGGCAGCGACCCTCCTGTCTGTCTGGGTTCAGGCCTACAACACCAACTTGGTCAAGAAATCGGACCTACCGAAAACGTACTTCTATTTTCTCGATCCGAAATGGAAAGGCAAACTCGGTATCGAAGTGAAAAATGAAGATTGGTTTTCGTCGGTGGCGACTGAACTTGGCGGCGAAAGGGGCGTCAATTTTTTCCGCGAGCTGGTCGCAAAGAATGGAATCTCGACGAGACAAGGTCATACGCTGCTCAACAATATGGTCGTATCCGGCGAAGTGCCACTTGCGTTGACAGTGTACAACTACATGCCAGAGGCCTCAAAGAAAAAAGGCGCGCCGATTGACTGGTTTGTGATCGAACCAGCCATTGCGCGCGCCAATGCGATCGGTATTGCAAGAAATGCCCCGCATCCCAATGCGGCGATGCTGTTTTTCGACTTCATGCTGAGCGATGCGCAATCCTTGATGCAATCCATCGACTACGTGCCGACCAGCGCCGGTGTGGATCATCCGTTCAGCAAGATGCGTATCGTGACGGTAGATCCGGCGCTGCCGGGCGAGCAAGTCGAAATGTGGGCAAAATTGTTTCAGGATATCGTGGTGAAACGGACGGGGGTGAAATGACACCATTCGCAAATCTCGTTTCCACTCCGTTCGCCCTGAGGTATCGAAGGGCCACATGCATCGGTGCTCTTCGATACCTCAGGACGAACGGTACGGTTGTTGCAGTCCGAATGGAAATCTGGTGTCGTGCGGCGATGCAAAGAATTGCAAAGCATTCAATCATGGCCTGCCCACAATGAACGCGACCACATTCCCGACCGATTCCGCGCCAAAGAAATCCTTCCGGGACGTCTGGATCATCACCGCCGCTCATGCGCTCACGCATTGGTATCCGGCGACATTTTATTTATTGCTGCCATTGATCGGCAAGGAACTCGGCCTTACCTATGGCCAGATTGGCTTGGTGATGACTTGCCAATACGCGGCGGGGGCGATCGCCAATGTGCCCGGTGGCATGGTGGTGGATACCGTCGGTCGTAAGGGTTTCCTGATGGCCTTGTCGCTGTTTTGGGTTGGCTTTCCTTATTTGCTGATTGGCTTTACCCACAACTACGCGATGCTGCTGCTATGCATGTCGCTGGTCGGCATCGGCAACAACCTGTGGCATCCGACCGCGATCCCGACGTTGGCCAATCGATACCCCGAAAACAAAGGACTGGTGCTGTCGATCCATGGCATGGGTGGTAACGTCGGCGATGCGCTGGCGCCATTGGTGATTGGCGCCTTGCTCACGGTTCTGCCTTGGCGCGATATCGTCGTCGTCAATGTGATTCCAGGATTGCTGATGTCAGGGCTGCTACTGCTGTTTCTGGGATCGTTCACACTGAACCGGAAGAAACCAAAGCTTGCACCCGCGGATGCGGCACCCGGCCAAAATGTGGCGCAGTATTTTGCCGGTCTGAAAGAGTTGGTGAAAAATCGGAATCTCATTTATCTCTCGATGAGTTCTGCATTCCGGGCAATGACGCAGAACGCGCTACTGACATTTCTGCCGGTGTACCTCGCCTACGATATGCACTACAGCCCGTTCTGGGTAGGCGTTTGCCTATTCGCGATGCAGGCGGCCGGATTCGCGGCGTCACCGATCTCTGGTCACCTGTCGGACAAAATGGGTCGTCGGCAAATTGTCATGGCCAGCATGGGCATGACGGCGGTGGTATTACTGTCGATGGCATTCGCGGGAAAAAGCATTGCGTTCGTTTTTCTGATCGCCGTGCTGGGTTTTTTCCTCTATGCCATTCGCCCGGTATTGCAGGCGTGGCTGCTTGAATCGACACCGAAGAACATGGGAGGCACCAGCATCGGTATTTTGTTCGCGGTGCAAGCCGCGGGCTCGGCGATCTCGCCGCTCATCGGCGGATACCTGGCAGACCAGTACGGACTGATGGCGACATTCTATTTTCTCGCCGGCACCATCGTTGTTGCCAACCTGTTTGTGTTCTTATTGCCGGACATGGGCAAGCCGACGCCGGGCGTGAAGTTGTCGAAGCATGATCTCTAATGTGGATATTTAAGTTATGCATCGACCTATATTGAAAAATGAACCGATTGATCCGCCATATCGCTTCGATGGCTACGGCAGCACCCGCTTGCGCGTGCCGCGTGAACCACTGCTGCCGATGCCGGATGCCATTCGTAACCTGCAGGCGCCGGTGTACGGCAACAGCATTGTTACTGCGCAAGACGCCGATCTCACGCGCCAGCATGCCGGTGATCCGCAGGGCGAGCGCATTATCGTTGCCGGGCGCTTGATCGATGAGGATGGGCGGGCAATTCCCAATGCCTTGATCGAAGTCTGGCAGGCCAACGCAGCGGGACGGTACACGCACAAAGGCGATCAACACAATGCGCCGCTCGATCCAAACTTCAGCGGCAACGGTCGTGTTCTCACCGATGCCAATGGAAATTATCGATTCGTGACCGTCAAGCCCGGTGCATATCCTTGGCGCAATCACGCCAATGCGTGGCGTCCCGCGCACATTCATTTCTCGCTGTTCGGTTTCGGCTATCTGTCGCGCCTGATTACGCAGATGTATTTTCCCGGTGATCCACTACTCGCGCTTGATCCGATCTTCAATTCAGTTCCAACCGAGAAGGGCCGTCAGGCATTGATCTCGCGCTTTGACCTTTCATTGACTGAACCCGAACACGCACTCGGCTACCGATTCGATATTGTGTTGCGTGGCGCGGCAGCCACGCCGATGGAGAAATAGCCATGCAACGCACGCCATCGCAAACGGTTGGGCCGTTCTTTCTCGATGCGCTGATTCATCCGGGTGATGAGCATGTCGCCAATTTGGGTGCATCGGCGCACGCAAAGACCGTC
>JAYTUX010000288.1:0-5329 GCA_043744315.1 Betaproteobacteria bacterium
GACCGGCACCGGATTTTTAAGCGAAGCGCCAATACTGTCAGCAGAGTATGCCTCGCCCAGAATGTAGCGCTTGTAGGGCAAGATGCCGTTGTTGTAAGAGGCGCCGCCCCACAGCATCGCGCTGGTGGACATGAGACTGCGTTCGACCTGTTGCACGGTCTCCAGATGGCAGGCCCCACACGCATCGCGCGCGACGCGCAAATCACCCGGATTGATAAAGCGGATGAATTCTTTTGATTCTTTATTGAGCTTCGCGTAGGAGCCTTTTGGATTGGCTGAGTCAGGCGTGTTCCAGACTTTAGGGAAGCGCGGGCTGATGTGCGCACGATTCATCGCCATACCGTAGAGCGCCTCATCTTTACCTTTGTACTCGGCGTCTCTCGGTCTCTTCACCGCCACGTCACCGCCGTGGCAATCGGTACAGCCTAGTACTACGCCGGGATTGGCGTGCATCGTGTGGCGATCCGTGCCGGTATGGCATGACACACAGCCGGCAGATTTCTTGTCGGCGTCCTGCACCGTTTGGCGTTCGGGCGCTGCCGGGTGGCTGGTGTATTTGATGACCTGCGCCTTCTCACCATCAGCCGCTTGGACAACCGCTGACATACCGAATAATAAAAACGCCAAAGTCAAGCACTGGCCAGCCTTTTCAAGCAATATGCCGCCAGAATCCGCGCCAATGCTAGAGTTTAAAATATGCATGTGTGGAGTCTTGTCAGTAAGTCAACAACAAATTCAGGAGAATCGAATACTGCGGGCCGCGCTTGTCTTCTTCATAAAGCTGCTTCAATCCCTTGCCCGGTAATAGCGCGGCGGCTGAGGCATTGAACACAAAGTTCTGCGACATGAACGGACGGTATTGCGCACCGAAGGAAATATCGACGCCGAGCTCCTTCGATGGCGGCGATTGGTTCCGCAACACACCAAGCACCGATGTGTTCACGAAATTCAACTTCGAAATATTGGCGAGCAGACGAAGTTCCGGCGAAATATCGGCATCAGCCCCGAAGCCAAACAGTATCAATCCGGGGTTGACGAAATTCGATTGACCCTGATCTTTCGTTGAACGCAATGACGGCAGCACGCCATTGCGCCCCGACAACGCGACGCCACCGCCGCCGATGAGGGCTACACCCTGGCGAATAAAGAAGCTGGTGTCGGCACCTGCGAATTGGGGATTCTCCAGAATGGCGTCAAAGCCGGTCGCCTTGCCATCAAATGGATTCTTGTCGCCGCTGGCGATTAGCGCGTTGGCGCGTACCCGCAGCCATGAAAAATCACGCGACAATTCCGCCGCTGCAAAACCTGCGCGAATCGTCTGCCTTTGTTGCGCGATCGGGTTGCGGTCATCGATGCCGAGTACGGCGTAAATCGACGACGTTAAATTCCAGATGCCAAAGTGACCGTCGCCATTCAAGCCAAGATATGTCACCCGATAATTGTGGGGCCGCACATCACCAAGCACCGCTGGGCGGATCAGGAAACCGTTGGTGTCGTAGTAATCGCGCCCTGCTTCGCGATTGATATTGTGGATGATGGTCGCTTGCGTGGTGTGCCCCAACACGGGGAAATCCTGCTTGTACACATTGGCAACCAGTACGTGATCGCGGCGCACTTGCTGGCTAACGTCGTTCAGGCCGCTGTTGGTGTCTTTCTCCATGCGGCGAAAATATGCGAGGTTGTATTGCAACTGATTGTTGTCGCGTATGCCAAACAAGCGCACACCGACCGGCACATCCTGGAAAATGAATCCACGGAAATCTGATGTAAACGGCTGGATGCCGACGCGTACCGAATCGAAATCAAAACGATCTGAAACGTTACGCAAGTGCACATCGGCAAATGCTTCCTGAATGCCGAGATGAGAATCGGTACGAGTTTTGCCTTCGCGGGGATCAACGCGCAATCCGCGCACTTCGCCGATGCGGGCATGATTGATCTGAATAGCTGGCACCAGACGGAATTCGTAATCTGGCGGCTTGAATGTGGTGTTACCCTTCAATACGGCAGCAGAGAAGATGAGCGTTTCGACCAACACGGTCTGACGTGAGCGCCCAAACTGATCATTTGCGCCCGGGCGCAACGACGATTGCGCGCCAGGCGGAGTGGGTAGGCGGCGGGTTTCGATCAGCGTGTCGGAAATAGCGGAGAGCGCCAAAAACCAATCCGGCCCCCATTTTGAAAACGGCTCGTAGGGTTTGTCGCCCTTGTAGACGTTGTGGTTGTATGGGTCATACCATGGGAATTTAAACCCCAGACTGTCCATGATGCGCCAACGGTCCGGCACCGAAACCGATTCACGCGGCATTAGCGGCGTTGGCGGTGGCACTTGTTTAGGGTCGATTGGCGGCAATTCATATTTGAGTGGCACGCCCTGCGGACGCTGCCTTTCTACGACGGTGTCATCAGCAGCGCTATCGTTTGCCTTTATCGGCTCCACAGACGGCGCAGGTGCAGTCGCTTGTGCAAAGCTGCTTACCTGCGTAGCGCCCAACATCGCTGCCACGATCAGCTTGATCACTGGTCGATTCGGCGTGCGTATCGACACAGAAGGTGGCAAAGAAGAAATTGGCAAGGACATCGCTATAGTCCTTCGCACACGTTTTGCTCGGTGGAATCATTGAACGGCGCCTGCGGGCAATTCACGTAACGCAGTCGCGTGCCTTCTCCGCGCGGTGCTAGGTTATCAGCGCGGATCGCCTTGGGCGCGTTGCCGATGCCGTTGGCGAGAATTTTGCCTGCGTTGGCGAGGCCGAGAAAAGACACCATGTCATCCTGATCGATACCGTCTCCAGAAATACCGATGGCACCGATGAGCTGATTATTTCTATAGATAGGAAATGAGCCGGGGAATATCTGGATGCCGTTCTTTGCGCGAGCCAGTCCGGTGCAGCCCACGAGCGGCGAACCTGTTGCCGAGGCAATGATCGCGTTGTAATTCAAATCGAGTTGAAGGCCGAGATGAAATGGGCTCCAGTTGCTGAAGGGTGTGCTGAATGGCCCGGCCTCGGTACCGAAAACGCCATCCGGAAAAAATGGCCGCGAAATATTGCCTACCGCCCGGTTGGAAAACGCAATACCGTTGGCAAACATGGTTGAGTCGTTAAAAAACTGGCGCGTGGCCGTCATGTAGGTAGCAAATGATCGATAGGACGGTACCGGATTGCCGCTTGCCCCAAGGTAGTTTGCAGTTGGCAGCGCCGAAATATCGGCCGCCGCACTGGCGAGCGAAAAAAGCAGCGCCGAGCGCGCCTTTTGCAACGAAACATCGGTACCAAAAACAGGCCCGTCTGGTGTACGCGCCAAGCCAACCACTTCGCCCTGCGTATCGACTACCGAGATGGTGACCTGCATGGCTGACCCGAGTGGTCGGCGAATCTGCGCGCGCGCGCGGTGGGCAACTTTCAGGGCTTCCTGAATAATCACCGTGACTTCATTGAGCTTTAGCTGCCCATCAGTACCATCGCGGGCCGGATAACGATTTTGATTGTTGCTATCGACAAGAATAAAACCACCCTGTCCGGCGAAGGCACCAGTATCGGCCCGGTAGCCGGACGCTGCATTGCCAAACGAAACTCCTTGCCGCAGCGTGCCGTCAAAATATCCGGAAACGGCTACAACGACACCTGCAAGGCTTGCAAACGCAGGGGCCTGCGCAGCATTCGACTGAAGAGATTCGGAGTCAACATATCGAAAGGTGCGACCATCTGCCGTAATGCGATTGGCGCGGATGTCATCCGGCGCTGAAAAACCAATCGTGCCAGCAACGGCGATGATTTCGTCGGCGTTTTCATCGATGTCGGTAATGTCAGCGTCGATGCCATATACGCCATCGGCAATCACGCCGACGCCTCCGACCAAGCGATTGTTTTTATAGAGCGGCATACCACCGGGATCGGCAGCAAGCCCCAATGGCGAGCGTTTTGGTCCGACACTGCCGTGCTCAGGTCGACGCATCAGGTCCGAGCACGACAACTGCGAAAATTGCACGCCATATAACGGCCCGGCTGGCTGATTGAATTCGCGCGGATTAAAATTTTCCTGAACGATTTGACTCGCCGTTCTGGTCGAAAACGCATTCCCGTTTGAAGACAGATACGCACCAGTGATCGCTTTTGTGAGCGCAGCAAATGTATCCGGCAAAATATCAATTAGTTCAAGTCCGCCGCTAACGCCTCTGCCGCTGCTAATGCGAAAATTGGTGCGGGCACCTGTCATCCGAAACACGCCCAAGACATTCCCAACGCGATCTACAACCGCAATCGTTGCCGGCAGCTTGCGCGCGGTCGCTTCTGCTGCCGCCTGCGCGATAACGCGTTGTACATCCTCTACGGTCAGGAAATCAGTCACTGTCGCGGGCGGCGTGCAACTGCCGGTGCATACCGCCGTCCCGACATTGCCACTGCCACCGCCACAGGAGCCCAGCAGTCCGATCACAACGACCGCACTGAACGTTAACAACCGTCGAATCATTGCGGCGCTCCGCCTGCTTTAATAGGCGCTAGCAGCGCGTGCGGCTCGGCGTGATAAGCATTGGATGCGACTGTTTTTGGCAGCAATTTGGGTTGATTACTTCCCGGCAGGATAGGCGGAACACCGGATTTCGGGCTGCCCGTATGGAATCCGTGACAGGTCTCGCAGGTGCCAGGCGCCTTATCCTTGGACGCCACGTTTCCGCCATGGCATTCGCGGCAATTTTTAATATCAGGAATGGCGATGTCAGCACTCTTCTTCGAGGCCGCAACATCATGGCATGAGCTGCATTTATAGGTGTTGTGGCGGCTATGCGGAAAACGTGCTTTTGGCAACCAATGCTGGGTCACAGCAATAGGTGCAATTTGCCATCTTGTCGCCGGATCTGCCGCTGCCTCGCCGCGTTTGATTTGGTGACACTCAAAGCAGACGCGCACTTCAAATAGTTCCTGCGAAATTTTGTCGGCTTTAGTACCAGCCCAAGTGAGTGCGGCTTCACGCTTGGTTTCGCCAATACGCTGGCCGGGACGCTTGATACCGTCTTCGAGCACCACATCAATTGGCGCATCAGTCAGGGCAGCTTGTGCGTAGTGCTCTTGCAATGTCGCAATGACGTCGGCGACTTTGCCGTGCGGCACTTGTCGTGTTGTCGCTTTAGGCTCGAACTCGAGAGAGTGGCACGACTGGCAGTGCTCGCCCATCGTTACTGGCTTAAAGCGAGTGCTGGTCTCATCCGGCACGTGACAGTTCTTGCACTCCATCTGCGCCTTGCCGTTCGGGCCGCGCAGGCCTTTGGGACTCATGTGCACATCGTGTGGAAATTTCAGCCCAGACGCCTCAACGAAACGCGCTTTAT
>JAYTUX010000289.1:0-1672 GCA_043744315.1 Betaproteobacteria bacterium
CTTACCGTCGGCGCAGTAAACGCCCGCACCGGCGAGATGCGCTACTTTGACAGCCGCGAAGAAACCATTTCGATTTCGCACATCATGGCATCCGGTGCGCTGCCACCCGCATTTCCGGCAGTGCGTATCGATGGTGAGCCGTACTGGGACGGCGGAATTTTTTCCAACACACCGGTCGAAGCGGTACTCGACGACAGGCCGCGTCGCAACTCCGTAATTTTCACCACCAACTTGTGGAATCCAGACGGCCCGGAACCGGAGTCGTTGTGGGAAGTGATGGGTCGCGAGAAAGACATCCAGTACGCCAGCCGCACCAAGAGCCACATTACGCGACAGCAGCAAATCCATCACTTGCGTCACATCATTCGCGAACTGGCCCAGCACGTGCCGGCGAAAGCGGCGACATCAGCGGCGATCAGCGAGCTTGCGTCCTGGGGTTGCGGCACAGTCATGCACGTCGTGCCGCTCATCGCGCCGCCACGAGAGGGCGAGGATCAACTCAAAGATATCGACTTCACGCCGGGCGGAATAAGCACGCGAATAGAAGCCGGTATTGCTGAAGGCCGACGCGTACTTGCCGCTGCGCCATGGCAGCTGCCTGTGGATCCGATGGCCGGCGTGATTGTTCACGAAAAGCCATCGGAACATATCAAACACTAGCACTGGCGCGGCTTTCAGAGCATTTTCGACCGGAAACCGCCTATATAAGCGGAGTTTGTGTTTTTGACGCAGCGGGCGGCCAGACGAACCACGCCGTAATGACTGCGAGCAGAAACAACGCATACAACAACGCAAACACCCACGGCGGCGCATTCCAATAGATCAGTGCCGATACCCAGCGTTGCACAAAGCTCTGCTCAATGGCCACACCACGCAACCAGTCCTCAATACGCGTAAGCGGGCAAGTCATACCGAAGATTGCCTCAACTGTCACGAAAGACATTAGCACGACGTGTGTGATGCGAAACGCGCGATTCTGCACCCACACCCAGCCGAGCCAACCGCCGATAATGATCATCAGCAATCCGCCAACGTTGAACAACACAACGCCGACGTGTAACAGAAAAACGAGATCGGCGAGCATTGCATGCGCCAGTCGATTTCCTGCAAATCGTTATTGCTGCAGAGTTTGTTGCATGAATTTGATTTGTGCATAATACATGAAATCCGCATTGGATTTCTTCGCAAAACCATGCCCTTCATCCAGCGCCATCAAAAACCACACTGGCGTTTTCTGCTTCTTCAGTTGCGCCACGATCTGTTCAGCCTCCGTGTAGGGTACGCGCGGATCGTTCTTTCCCTGCACTACAAACAGCGGCTTCTTGATTTTCTGCGCGTTGTTCAGCGGTGAAATGCTTTCGAGGAATTTACGCATTTCCGGATCGCGCTCATCGCCATATTCCACGCGTCGCAGATCCCGGCGGTAACTTTCGGTGTTGGTAAGAAAAGTGACCCAGTTTGAAATGCCAACCGTGTCGATGGCGCCCGTAATGCGGTCAGGATAGTTGGTCGATACCGCGAGGCTCATGTAGCCGCCATAGCTGCCACCCATGACCAGTACTTTTGCCTGATCTAGATCTGGTTGCTCCTTGATCCAGTCGAACAAAGCGCCGATATCCTTTACCGAATCTTCGCGCTTCATGCCATTGTCCATCGCCAGAAAGGTTTTTCC
>JAYTUX010000290.1:0-1672 GCA_043744315.1 Betaproteobacteria bacterium
CTTACCGTCGGCGCAGTAAACGCCCGCACCGGCGAGATGCGCTACTTTGACAGCCGCGAAGAAACCATTTCGATTTCGCACATCATGGCATCCGGTGCGTTGCCACCCGCATTTCCGGCAGTGCGTATCGATGGTGAGCCGTACTGGGACGGCGGAATTTTTTCCAATACACCGGTCGAAGCGGTACTCGATGACAGGCCGCGTCGCAACTCCGTCATTTTCACCACCAACTTGTGGAATCCAGACGGCCCGGAACCGGAGTCGTTGTGGGAAGTGATGGGTCGCGAAAAAGATATCCAGTACGCCAGCCGCACCAAGAGCCATATTACGCGACAGCAGCAAATCCATCACTTGCGCCACATCATTCGCGAACTGGCCCAGCACGTGCCGGCGAAAGCGGCGACATCAGCAGCGATCAGCGAGCTTGCATCCTGGGGTTGCGGCACAGTCATGCACGTCGTGCCGCTCATCGCGCCGCCACGAGAGGGCGAGGATCAACTCAAAGATATCGACTTTACGCCGGGCGGAATAAGCACGCGAATAGAAGCCGGTATTGCTGAAGGCCGACGCGTACTTGCAGCTGCGCCATGGCAGCTGCCTGTGGATCCGATGGCCGGTGTGATCGTTCACGAAAAGCCATCGGAACATGTCAAACACTAGCACTGGCGCGGTTTTCGGAGCAATTGCTACCGGAAATCGCCTATACATGCGGAGTTTGTGTTTTTGACAAAGCGGGCGGCCAGACGAACCACGCCGTAATGACTGCGAGCAGAAACAACGTATACAACAACGCAAACACCCACGACGGCGCATTCCAATAGATCAATGCCGATACCCAGCGTTGCACAAAGCTCTGCTCAGTGGCCACACCACGCAACCAGTCCTCAAGACGCGTAAGCGGGCAAGTCATACCGAAGATTGCTTCGACAGTCACGAAAGCCATTAGCGCGACGTGCATGATGCGAAACACGCGACGCTGCACCCACACCCAGCCGAACCAACCGCCGATAACGATCATCAGCAATCCGCCAACGTTGAACAACACAACGCCGGCGTGTAGCAGAAAAACGAAATCGGCGAGCATCGGATGCGCCAGTCGATTTCTTGCAAATCGCTATTGCTGCAGTGTTTGTTGCATGAATTTGATTTGTGCATAAAACATGAAATCCGCATTGGATTTCTTCGCAAATCCATGCCCTTCATCCAGCGCCATCAAAAACCACACTGGCGTTTTCTGCTTCTTCAGTTGCGCCACGATCTGTTCAGCTTCCGTGTAGGGTACGCGCGGATCGTTCTTTCCTTGCACTACAAACAGCGGCTTCTTGATTTTCTGCGCGTTGTTCAACGGTGAAATGCTTTCGAGGAATTTACGCATTTCCGGATCGCGCTCATCGCCATATTCCACGCGTCGCAGATCGCGGCGGTAACTTTCGGTATTAGTAAGAAAAGTGACCCAGTTTGAAATGCCAACCGTGTCGATGGCGCCTGTAATGCGGTCAGGATAGTTGGTCGATACCGCGAGGCTCATGTAGCCGCCATAGCTACCACCCATGACCAATACTTTTGCCTGATCCAGATCTGGTTGCTCCTTGATCCAGTCGAACAAAGCGCCGATATCCTTTACCGAATCTTCGCGCTTCATGCCATTGTCCATCGCCAGAAAGGTTTTTCC
>JAYTUX010000291.1:0-1671 GCA_043744315.1 Betaproteobacteria bacterium
GGTGTGCTCGCATTCACGCAAGGAATTCTCAACGGCACTGAAGTGCCTACCCGGCATGCGTTTTTTGTGCAGCTTATCGAGGACAAGGAAGACCTGGCAAACGCAATTGCACTCAATTCGATCAACATCAATTCCACACGTTTGATCGGCCCCGCTATTGGCGGATTGTTGATCGCCGCGTTCGGCGAAGCGGCCTGTTTTGGTTTGAACGCAATTTCATTTCTTGCCGTACTCATTCAGTTGCGCCGCATCACACCCAATGAGCGCGTGCGCAAGAACAACGCAGCAGGATTGCTCGCGGACCTCGTTGAAGGTTGGCGCTTTGGACTCAAGCATCCGGTGATACGCCCGCTGGTGCTCACCGTGGGTGCCATTTCATTTGCGATCAGTCCCTACACGGTGTTGATGCCTGCAATATCCGTACAGACTTTTGGCAAGGGTGCCCAACTCAATGGCTTGTTTATCAGTTGCGTAGGCATTGGCGCGCTGGTGGGCGCGATCCTGCTGGCGAGGCGCCCGAATGTGCGCGGGCTGACTGGCTGGCTGTGGGTGACCGGCAGTCTGGCAACAATCGGTATTATCGGATTTTCGTTTTCGCGAAACGAATCGCTTTCGATGCTTTGCATGGCGATCACCGGCATGGGCTTGATGGGAACCTCGGCGACGGTCAATACGATCGTGCAGTCTATCGTCGAAGAAGACATGCGCGGTCGCGTCGTCAGCATCTACTCGACTTTCTTCATCGGTGCGGCACCGCTAGGGCATCTTGCGGCTGGATGGCTGGCTGAGCATATAGGTGCGCCGCGCACTTTCACTGCCTGCGGGCTGGTGTGCGCCGTCGCGGTGGGAAGCTACGCATTGTGTTTGCCGCGACTCCGGGCGCACCTGCGACCGATTTATCTCAAGCGCGGTATTATCCCCGCAACTCCCGGAGCTACAGACTGATGAATACCACGACGAACAACACAATTCTCTTTTCGCAAACCGGCAGCATTGGCACGATGACCTTCAATCGTCCCGATGTTTACAACGCGATGAATTCGGAATTGATTCTGGCGATGCGCGATGTGACCGCCGAAATCGCTGCATCCAATACGCTGCGCGCCCTGGTTCTCAAAGGTGCCGGCAAAGCGTTTCTCGCGGGTGGGGACGTAGGACTGTTTCACAAACGGCGTGACGACATGGGCGACATCAAGCCGATGGGTGATGCACTGCATGCAGGCATCAAAAACATTCGCAACATGCCGTTTCCGGTGATTGCACAGATTCAAGGTGCATGCGCGGGTGCGGGACTGAGTGTGGCGATGGCTGCTGATTTTGCGATTGCGTCCGAAGCCGCGCAGTTCAACACGGCGTACACCAAAATCGGTTTATCACCGGATGGTGGCAGTACGTTTTTCCTGCCGCGCTATGTCGGCATGAAGCGCGCCATTGAACTCACGATGCTTGCCGATATGTTCGATGCGAAGGCCGCGGCGGCAATGGGTATCATCAACCGCGCGGTTCCGGCCGAAAACCTGGAGCAGGAAGTTGCTGCCCTTGCCGAGCGTCTTTCAAACGGCGCCACGCAAGCCTTCGCGCGCGCGAAAAAACTCATCAATCAATCGTTTGTCACGCCGATCGACAAGCAACTCGATGACGAGATCGCATACTTTGCAGAATGCGCAGTGA
>JAYTUX010000292.1:0-5320 GCA_043744315.1 Betaproteobacteria bacterium
TGGCGCGAAAGATTCTGGCCGATGAAGCCCTTCGCCCCCGTCACCCAATGAAGGCTCATATCGGCTTCTCGCATATAAACGAATACAAGCGCCCGGGCCGATGGTCTGCCCATGACATCAGGCGCAGGATTGAATTGAATACGGGTTTGGATGAAATGAGTGATTTGGCAACGCCTCCCGCAAGCGGCACCCGCCGCAACGGGCCCATCAGCTTGTCTCGCAACGCCTCATCCGTATGGGGGAAGTAGTTGATCGGGCTGTCAAAAGACTTCAATGTCGTGATGCCAAATCCCGCGTCAACCAGCGCCGCGCGGTATTCTGTTTCGAGGTAGGCATGTTCGCCACCGTACAGTTTATGCAGGGGATGCCGTTCCAGAAAGCGCGGCAAATGTTGCGGACGCGACAGCACATGTTCGCGTACCGCGAGCAACGTGCCGCCCGGCTTGAGCACGCGAAATATTTCGGCGCACGCGGTACGCAGGTTTTTGGTGTGATGCAGCACCGCGCGCGCAAACACGATATCGAATGATGCCGACTCGAACGGCAGGTTTTCCGACACGTCCTGCACGACGCGAATAGCCAGTTTTTCCGATGTTGCCAGCGCGCGTATCGCGCCCGCACCGACAAGATTGCTCGGATCAGGCTCCAGGGCCGTCACCTCAAAGCCATCCCTGGACAAAGCAAAACTCGCGATACCGCGCCCGGCACCAATGTCGAGCGCCGATCTGCCGCGTGCCGCGCCAAGCAGGGATTGCACTTCGCGCCATTCGCTGCACTGCCAATAACGCAATGCTGCGGCGGACAGGGGATCATCATAAAACGCTGCGCGGACGAGTTCTTGTTGGGCCGGCTCATTCCTCAGCCACTGCACGGCGTCTTCCCACGAACGGAATTTGGCATCAGCGTTCATCGGGTGCCAATGTGCGAATGATCCTGGCCGGATTGCCACCAACAATCGTATACGGCGGCACGTCTTTGGTAACAACGGCGCCCGCGCCGACCACTGCGCCTTTTCCAATTGTTACGCCACGTAGCACAATTGCAGCGGCACCCACCCACACATCATCTTCAATTGACACAGGCTTTTCACCTAGTTCAATTGCCTTGGGGTGCCCCGAAGAAATTATTTTTTGAAACTGCCTATGTCGCAGGGATGGAACTATCGGATGCGTGAGCGAATCCATGATGCTCACGCTATGCGATATAAGTACCCGGTTGCCGATACTTAAACTGATTGCAGACCAAATTCGCGACGCAGGTCCAATAAAACACCAATCGCCAATTGAAATTTGGCCGCCGTGGGCAAACACGAAGAGTTCACCTTCAATACGCGAGTTGTCACCTATGGTTATTTGGCTGCTTTCCTTGCCTGCATTTAGGATTCGTGCTGATGCGGCAATAATGGTGCCATTGCCTTTTTTAAGGGTTGGCTTTCCACGAAGGTACCGTTGAAGTAAATGCAAGTTCATTAGTCAAATATCTCAGAATAAATCAAGACCCGATTAGTTTTTGAAATGCTCGCCATTGCGCGCCTTTGCTATAAGTATTCCGCACAGTATCCCATCCACGCTTTGAAATTGATTCTGTCACTGAGTATTCCGAAAGCGCCCCATGAATAGCCTCGCAAGCGGAATCGGCGTCGGTGTACATCAGCATTGTTTCACCTGCCCGAAATCCGCCTGGGTAGTTTCCTTTGTCAGTGAGTAGTAGTGCACCACAACCAGTTGCCTCGAAACAACGCATATTGCCGCGATCCTCACCCGCCATGTCAATTGCGGCATTGATGACAATTTTCGTACGTGAGAAAAGAGTGTAAAGGTCGCGACCAAATACGGGGGGATTCCATATTGCGTCAATGCACTTGGCATAGCGCAACGCGCGAAATGGCGGGAAAAGGCCCAAGGGTGTCGAGGCCAGCTTTGCCAACCGGGAGCGGTCAAGGCAGAAGACAACATTGAGTGGGGGAGACAACCTGGCGACCGCTTCCAGAATTTTCGCGCGGCGCTGATGATGGCGGGTGTAGGCACCAACGAAAGCGACATCGATTGGACGCTCGGCGGAACCGGCATATTGATCCATCACGGGATCGTGCGCCGGGGCAAAATAAGCGCTTCTTTGCCCCGCATCCTCCCAACTCTTCAGGATGCTCGGGAAGTTACATACCCGCAAATGATAGGCGGAAAAATCCTGCCCGTTCGAAGGGGCTGCACGCCAGCAGAGATGCGTTTTCACACAACCGGGAAGGCGTTTCACAAAATCATTTCCGTAGCGCACAGGATCGAGATTGTAAAAAACGTCTGTGTTATGTGCCTCGATCTGGGCAAGCAAAATGTCGGTGAGGCTTGCGTTTCCCGGCATCCCTTTTTCCAACGCCCACGCACGCTGTAGCGTGACGTCGTCGCCATTGGTAAAAAATGCATCCGGATCACGATCAAGAACAGGCTTGAGAAAGTGGCTCGCACCGAACCGGTCGGCGAGGAATACATCCAGTCTGGCGGTAAACTTGTGGTGTTCTTTCGCGAGTTCATTCAATCGCGGGATGTAACTCTTGGCGATGCCGGAATTCTGGAATAACCGCATGTTTTTATTTCAGCGACTTCACTGGGAAACGCAATTGCCAACGTTGCCCGCTTCTTGTGGTGAGAATTCCGGAAAGCATGGGCACGACCAGAAGCCCGCCAGTGAGTAACGCTGTTTGCAACGAAGTAGAAAGTGCAATGTAAATTCCAAAGTACCCGGCGACAAGTAACGCGATGGCTTCGTCAGTCTTACCATTGCGCATTGCGTAAAGGTCGATGGACTTTATGATAATTCCTGCGAGTATCGGAAAAATCACTACCCCCCATATGGCGAAATCGGCCCAGGCGTCACCAATGAACATTACGGTTGTCGTTGAACCATACGAACCACGCGCAATAGCACCGACCTGAAAGTAAGTTGGAATGATTTCGGTGGCTTCACCAAACAAGCCAAGAATGGACGCGACGATACCAATTTGCCGACCCCAGCTATGCGGAATTACATCGGGGATCGCCGCAAAATATTCCACAAGCCCTTCGTTACCAATCAGGAAGGCGCGGAAAATCAGGAACTCAAAAATTTCATCCCATTCAAGATCCGGATTCATCGCCGCAGTTGCTAGTGCAAGCCCAATGCCAATGGTAAGCAAAATGACGGTCACATTGCGCAGCGACCATTTCTGGCGCTTGAGCAAGATTCGCGCAATGACCAACTGAAGCACGAAGATTGCAACTGGCCCCTTGCTCAGTGTTGCCATCTTTCCGATAACGGCAAACGAACCGAGCACGATGCCAGTCATGACCAGCGTTTTGTTGTTCCGAATGTGTCCCGACATCAGACAGGCGATCGTCAGAAATGGAATTATTGACGACAGGGCGAGGTTATATATATAAAACGCACTGCCGCCAAGGTCTCGTCTCAAGCCGATCTTGTCCTGTTCCGATCCATCGAAGAAAAAGAACAAGTAGGCTTTCTAGATTTGATTGTCGAGTATGAAAAACATTCCGCACAGCGCGATGGCAAGAAACGCGACTGGCAGCAGCGAACCGGTCGTGTCAAATCGGCTCTCCGCTGACAGCAGTTCCCAGTTATGCAACGTGCGCTCGGCCGGTCGAACTGACTTTTTACCAATGCGCATTCCAATTTCGTAGCCGAGCATCAGACCGACCATGGTCCACGCGATCGAAAACGTGAGCGTCGAGATGACGACATCCTGATCCTTACCGAACATGATGATATTGAAGAGCACCGAATCAGGGGCCTCTTCCCAAAGGTAATACAGGAACGCAGGTCCGTGAAACACAAGAATGGCCATCAGCCCTAAAGAACTGAGCGAGAGATTCAGCCCCGAGCGATAGCGAATGTAGAGGACGCTTGTTATCAGCGTGGCGAAGAATGCGATATACGCAGTGGTCACGCATTACCTCCGTGTGTCGTTGTGGCCGGCTTTACGGGCGGAAATAGTTTCATGCGAATCATGCGTACCTGCTGCCGTGCCCGGCGAAGCCATGAAAGTAACATCATGCTACCCGGATAGTTCTCATGTGGCATCGGGTCGGAGTTGATGAGTGTTGTCAATTCTGCGCCAGAAATTCGCAGTTTCTTTGCAACGAAACGCGTTTCGCGTACCGCCTGCGCATCGGAAATAAGCGGCCTCTCCAACTCCACCACTGCCTCAACACGAGCAAGCTGACCCGACACAATCAGGCTGGAGAGATGCAGCCGGCGCTTGTCGAAATTGAATTTTCGCGGCAGATAAATTTCCTGATAAAAACGCGTAAAGCGGGATTCCTGATGTTTGCTGCCGTAGTCTTTCCAGGCATATGTTTCCGACAACTCTTGCTTGGCCGCCTCTTTATCGTAGCGCAGGAAGTTCAAGGGTCGTTCGATGTTCAAATGCGCGCCGAGGCGAGTCATCCACAGGTATTCGGTCAATCCCATCACGGGAAAGTCCTTGATCGAGTGCTGACCAAACGCCTTGTGGATCGCCCGCAAATGTTGTCCATCCATCGACGGATAACCCCAGCCAAGCGGAACAATGCACTCGCTGGCAAAATTCACGCCGCTCAGAAAATGCTTGATTTCAAATTTCCGGGCGGTGCGATACAGGGTCGAGAAAAAGGCGTGATCCTGCGGCATATCCTGGTTTAGCACCGATGCGCGCAGAAAGGCCAATTGCACATCGCGCATTTCTTCCCATTCGACCACGTGCGTAAACAAATCGATATCCAGCGACTTCACCAGCACCTCGATATTGCGTACTGCCGCTTCCGTGTTCCAGCCGCCATCCACATGTACCGCCAACAGGCGCAGGTCGAAGCGCGTGCGCAACAGATGTGCCAGATAGGCGCTATCCACGCCGCCGCTCAAACCGATCATGGCATCGTAAGGTTTGCCTTTACCGGTTTCTTTCAGGCGCTCGACCAGCAAGGCCAATTGGCGTTCGCCATAAGCATCCGGCCACCATTCGTGCGGCAGCCTTTCGATGGCATCCTTGCAGCAATTGCATTGGCCGCCAGCATCGAATTCGATGAACGGATTGGAGCTGTCCATCACACAAAAAGTGCAGACCTGATAGGTACTATTCATCGCACGGCACCGTTCGTGATGCGCTGCAATTCCTCACCGAGCGGGTAGGTGATGAGCACCGCACGCAATCTTCCGACGAAAACAAATGCGCTGCCGGACGCAACTGCCGACGCGCCGGCTTGCAGGCCTTCGCGCAGGTGCGTACTATCGCCCGCACCGCCCAGTGCAACCAACGGAATGTCGATTGCGTTGGCGACGTCGGCAATCATTG
>JAYTUX010000293.1:0-20015 GCA_043744315.1 Betaproteobacteria bacterium
CACACCGGCCTCACCATGCTGCTGATACCCGAGAACGACGGCGCGGTCGTGCTGGGACGAAACGCACAAGGCGGCATCGTTTTGCCACCCATTCAAACTGAGCCCTATTTGCATCGGGTGGTACCGACGTTGAAATCGGAAGTCGAATTGAGACAGGATCAGTTTTGCAACGGACTGGCAAAGCGTCTTGAGCTGATTCGCCCGCGAGACGCGGACAAAGCGACGATGGAGGCGATATTCTTGCCGGCGGAAACAGTGTGGCCCGCGCATGTCGCCTGCTGGAGAACGCGCGAACAGCGAATCGTCGCACTGACACCGCCACCGATGGATTCGGCATGCAGGACATGGCTGGATTCGATTCGGGGAGACATTGCCAAATGCGGGGATTGAGACGGAAATTGCACGAGTACGGTCAGGTCTTGGAACCGTAACTCAGTGCGTCAGCGCCGCCAACAAAATAATCACCGTCGCACCATACGCAATGGTCGAAATGACAATCGCGGCCGTGGTTTCGCGCTCGGCGACGCCGTAGCGTTGGGCGAACAACAGTGGATTGGCGCCGATTGGCAACGCCGCACAGAGTACCGTCACCGCCGCGGTCGCACGATCGAGCGGCAGAATCCAGAATGCGGCCACTGCCACCAATGCGGGTTGAATCAGCAGTTTCACGGCGCTGAGTGCGAACGCCGGGCGTACCGAGCCGACCACACCGTAGTGCGCCATCGACAGGCCGATCAACACCAGGCACAGTGGTGCGGCGGCTTGCGCAAGTGTTAGCAGCGTGGCGTCCACGGGTCCGGGCAGCGGCAACTTCAGGATATTCCAGGCGAAGCCGGCGACCACCGGCAATATCACCGGGTGAACAATCGTCTGCCGAATCATCGGCATGGCCACCGCTTCAATCGACAGCGGTCGCGCACGGTCGCGTCGCGCCCATTCCATCAGGATGGTGGCAGTGCTCAACATCACCAGCGCATGCACGGCGATGATGGTGGCGTGGATGGCGAGACCGGCTTCGCCGTATGCCGCGAGTGCCACCGGAATACCAATCTGAACCGTATTGCCAAACGTCGCCGACAACGCGCGCACGTTGGCGATTTCGTCGCCGACTTTGCGACGTTTCTCGACCGCAGCGACGGTCAATAGCAACAGCACCGAAGGCACAAAAAACGCCGCCAACGCGCGCAATTCGAGACTCGCGAGATCGATGCGGGCGGTGGTGCGGAACAACAGTGCCGGCACGAATAAATAAAACGCCACGTTGGAAATGCCGCGAGTGACCTGCCCGCTGTCAAAGGCTTTACTGCGACCGAATAGAAAACCCGCCAATGCCAGCAGAAAGATCGGCAACAGTTTTTCGGTCAAGGGCATTTATGCGACACTTGCCCCGGTCGCGGGCACCTCTGCATCGGCGACGCGCTCTTCCTGCTGTTGCAGCCGCCACATCTCGGCGAACTTGCCGTTCATGTCGATCAGTTCGCGAAAATTTCCGCGCTCAACAATGCGGCCATGGTCGAGTACCAGAATTTGGTCTGCATCAATCACGGTGGAGAGTCGGTGCGCGATCACCAGCGTGGTGCGATCCTGCGCAATTTCGCGCAGCTCGGCTTGAATGGCTTTTTCGGTTTTGGAATCGAGCGCCGAGGTGGCTTCATCGAAAATAAGGATCGACGGATTTTTCAGCAGCGTACGCGCAATCGCCACGCGCTGCTTTTCACCGCCCGATAATTTTAATCCGCGTTCACCAACCATCGCCTCCCATTTATCCGGCAGACGTTCGATGAATTCCAATACATGCGCACGCCGCGCCGCGTCTTCGATTTCGGCGTCGGTCGAACCGGGTCGGCCATAGGCGATGTTGTAGCGGATAGTGTCGTTGAACAGCACCGTATCCTGCGGCACGATGCCGAGGCTTGCGCGCACGCTGTCCTGCTTCACGTCGCGGATGTCCTGGCCGTCGATGGTGATGCGGCCTTTCTGGATATCGTAGAAACGAAACAGCAGGCGCGACAGCGTTGATTTGCCCGCGCCGCTGGAACCCACCACCGCTACTGTGTGCCCCGCTGGCACGTCGAAACTCACGTCAAACAGAATCTGTCGTTTGGGATCGTAGCCAAAATCGACGTTCTCAAAGCGAATCGCCGCACCTTGAACCGCAAGCGGTTTCGCGTCGGTTTTGTCGGCGATTTCGCGATTCTCGCCCAGCAGCCGAAACATTTTTTCCATGTCGGTCAATGCCTGCTTGATTTCGCGGTACATGACACCGAGAAAATTAAGCGGGATGTAGAGCTGGATTAATAGCGCATTCACCATCACCAGGTCACCCAGCGTCAACGCTCCGGCAACCACGCCGTCGGAGGCACGCCACATCAGCAGCGTGACGGCGGTCGCGATCACGCAACTCTGCGCGACGTTCAACATGCCGAGCGAAGTTTCGCTTTTGGTCGCCGCCGCTTCGTAGCTCTGCAAATTCTTGTCGTAGCGGCCGGCCTCGAATTCTTCGTTGCCGAAATATTTCACCGTCTCGTAATTCAGCAGCGAATCGATCGCCTTGGTGTTGGCTTTGGAATCCATTTCATTCATGCGGCGGCGATGCGCGGTGCGCCACTCGGTGATGCCGATGGTGGCGGCGGCATAGAGCACGATCGCCGACAGCGTGATCACCACAAACCAGATGTCGAACTTCTTCGCGAGCAGAATTGTCACCAGCGTGATTTCCAGCAGGATCGGAATCATCGAAAACAGCATGAACGACATCAGCGTCGACACGCCGCGCGTACCGCGTTCGATATCGCGGGTAACACCGCCTGTTTGCCGATCGAGATGGAAGCGCAGCGAGAGCGCATGCAAGTGCCGAAACACCGACAGCGCGATGCGACGCATGGCGCGTTGCGTCACTTTCACGAACACAATATCGCGCAGTTCGCCGAACAGCGTGGACGAGAGACGCAACAATCCGTAGCCGGCCAGCAACGCGATCGGTACCACCAGTACTGCCTTGGATTTATCCAGCGAATCGATGATTTCCTTTAGCAGCAGCGGCACGCCGATGTTCGCGAGCTTGGCGGTAACGAGAAAAATCAGCGCTAGCGCAACCCGCCCGCGAAAATCCCAAAGGTAGGGAATCAGCGAACGAACCACCCGCCAATCGCTTTTGGTCGCTGGCGGCGTCGACGATGCGCCGACAGAAGTGGACGATGCGGGGACGGCGGAAGCTTGCGGATTCATCATTCGGGGTTTCTTCGAGCTGCGGCGGTGAGTAGCATTAGAGGTGTTTGGCGTGCGGAGGTTGCTGCAGACGCACATTATGACGTGCCCAACGCAGTCGATGTGAAATGACACTGGACGTGCGCGCCGAATCGCGTTGAAATGCGTGGTTGCGGGCCGAATGTTCAGCGCCGCTACCTTTACGCCGTTCTTCTCATGCCGCGATTCGCTGCCAACCTTACTTTTCTTTTTACGGAATTACCGTTTCTTGACCGCTTCGAAGCGGCCGCACGCGCGGGCTTTCGCGGTGTCGAATTTCATTATCCGTTTTCGTATGAGCCTTCGGATATTCGCGCGCGACTTGACACGCTGGGTCTTGAGCCGGTGCTGATGAATATTCGCGCCGGCAAGCCTGAGCGGGGCGAATGGGGTTTCGCCTGTCTTCCGGGCAGGAAAGAAACGTATCGTCTCTGCGTTATTGAAGCCATCGACTATGCGATGGCGCTCGGCATCACTCAACTCAATTGTCTCGCCGGTTTAAAGCCGGCAGATGTCGACAGGCGATCCTGTGAGCTGCGATTTATTGACAATGTAAGTCGCGCGGCGGAAGAGTTCAGCAAAGTGGGGCTCACGCTTAATATCGAAGCCCTCAATACCTGCGATGTACCGGGATTCCTGATCAACAACACGCGCGATGCGGTGCGTTTGATCAAGGAAATCGGTGCCGCCAATGTGATGCTGCAATACGATTGGTATCACATGCAGATCATGGAGGCGTGGCTCGGCAATGCCACACCGGAAACTTCCCCACAGGACTCACCTACCCACGCACTCGCCGACACCATTCGTTTGCTGCTGCCGATGATCGGGCACATGCAGTTTGCCGATGCCCCCGGGCGCCACGAGCCGGGCACTGGAGTGATCGATTTTCCCGCGCTGTTTGCGCATGTCGATGCACTTGGCTATCCAGGCTGGATCGGTGCCGAATATCGGCCGCGAGGCAAAACCGAAGATAGTTTCGGGTGGCTCAAGGCATATTTGCCGCAATAGCACGTAACTCTTGCCACCCACTATCTGGTGCAAGTCCAATATTTTTCAGATAGTCCTATTAGCACCGTTCGCCCTGAAATATCGAAGGTCTGCTTGCATATTAGTCCTTCGATACTTCAGGGCGAACGGTGTTTACGTGAACACCATTGGACTCTAGCCCCCAAAATTGGAATTGCGGCGACCGTACTTGGCATTGTCGAAATGCCGGCGAATGCGCGCGAAGAATCGCCCGTGTTTTACTTGCAAATCACCGGTTATTTCGACAAGCTTCGTCCCGAGCCAAAAGTGAATCGCAAGGCTTGAATGTTGGTGATGCAAAGTGCCAAACGCCAGTATCGGTGGGGTGTTTGAGGCACTTTTGATCGGAGAGGCGCGCCAATGCTGGGTTTATGCTTAAGGCATTTTTCGAACGGTCAATTTCTGTCGCCGGTGAATCGTCGAATCAACCACTGAATCGGTCAAGCCAAGGCAAATAAAACGTGACGACTGACGCTGCAAATATTTCTCCATTGCCCGATTCGCTCCAGTCCAGGTTGCGGGAGGAGCAACAGGCGCAGCGATTGCAGCAAGTGCGCATCGCCGCCGCCGCCTATGCGATCGCGATTCCGCTTTTGTTCCTTTCCTATCTCGCAAAATTGATCAGCGCGGGACCCGCCCTGATCGCCATTGGCATGATGTTGTTCGCCAACGCCACGTACTTCCTGCTCATTAAAACCGGCGCAAATCTGCGGTTTGCCGATCCCAGTATGACGCAGGCGCAGACCGTCGTCGGCATCATGTTCACGATGTTCGTCGCCTACAGTTTCAATCATGATCGCGGGCTGGTATTGATCTGGTGTTTTGTGGTGTTGCTGTTCGGTGTGTTCCGCTTCAAGACGCGCGAATTTCTGTTCAATACGATGTTGATACTTGCCGGGTATGCGCTGGTGATCAACCTGTTGATGGTCTACAAGCCCGATACCGTCAGCGTGCATCTTGAGTGGTTTCAGTGGATGACGCTGGCACTGATATTGCCGGCTTTCGCGTTGATCGGTGGGCGCATCAGCGCACTGCGCGCCAAGTTGACCGACAACAACGCGGAACTGACGAAAGCGCTGTCGACCATTCAGGTGCTTGCCAATCACGATACCCTGACAGGGTTACCCAACCGCGCCATGTTCAACACTAACCTGCAAGGTGCGATCGCGCGCGCAGCGCGTTCGGAGACCATGCTCGCGGTGTTCTTCATTGACCTCGACAATTTCAAGCAAGTGAACGACACTCAGGGCCATCCGTTCGGCGACAGCGTGCTGCGCGAATCGGTTCGGCGGTTTTCAGGTCTCGTTCGTGATGGCGATACGCTGGCGCGTTTCGGCGGCGACGAATTCGTATTGCTGGTGGAAAATTTGAAAGATGCCGCCAACGTGCAGGCGATCGCCCAAAAGCTGCTGTCCGTGCTTGAACCGCGGGCGAACATC
Organism: Betaproteobacteria bacterium; assembly: GCA_043744315.1. GTDB lineage: Bacteria > Pseudomonadota > Gammaproteobacteria > Burkholderiales > Usitatibacteraceae > UKL13-2. Next base: position 5,715 of record JAYTUX010000293.1, read on the forward strand.
GAGGGCAACGAAGTAAACCTGTCGGCAAGCATCGGCGTCTGTGTGTATCCCGTCGACGGCAAGGATGGTGCCACGTTGCTCGCCAACGCCGACATCGCCATGTATCAGGCGAAAGTCGCCGGCCGCAAGCAATTCTGTATTTTCTCTGCAAGCATGAGCGACCGCGCGGCTGAGAAATATCAGATGGAAGCGGCGCTGCGGCGCGCACTCGACGAGAATCGCTTCCGCATGCATTACCAGCCAAAGATCGATATCGTGTCCGGCCGCATCACCGGCGTCGAAGCGCTGATCCGCTGGGAGCACCCGGAATTGGGCCTGGTTGCGCCCGATCGATTCATTCCGCTTGCCGAAGAAACCGGCCTTATCATCGCCATCGGAAAATGGACACTACATGAAGTGTGCGCGCGTGCCAAGGCTTGGGAAGAATTGGGACTTCCGCCGATGATCATGTCGATCAATCTGTCGGGCTCGCAATTGATGCACCCGGAGTTTGTTCGCGAATGTGCGGCCGCCTTGAAAGCGACCGGCCGCAAGCCGGAATTGTTCGAACTCGAAATCACAGAGAGCATGGTGATGCAAAATCCCGGACGCGCAACCCAGCTAATGGACGAATTACGCGCCATCGGCATTCGTCTTGCGATCGACGATTTCGGAACCGGTTATTCGTCGCTCGCGTACTTGAAACAGTTTCCGGTACACACGCTAAAAGTCGATCAAAGTTTTGTGCGCGACCTGCCGTACAATCTCGACGACGTTGCGATCACCCGCGCGGTCATCGCGATGGCGCACAGCCTCAATATGAATGTGATCGCGGAAGGGGTCGAGCGCAAGGAACAGCTCACGCTGCTGGAAGCCGAGGGCTGCGATGAATTTCAGGGCTTCTATTGCGCGCGCGCGCTGCCTGAGGCGGAATTGCTTCCATTCCTGCGCGAGCACATCGCGAAGCTGCGGCGCGCCGCGTAGCGATCGCCTGCGCTGGCGGATGCAAAGCAACGCTAACGCGGCAGTGACACCGACACTGCCTGACCCAACCGGTGAATTTCCAGTAGGCCGCGTTTCTCCGCATCCTCAAGAATCTTGCCAAACGCCTTGTAGCCATACGCAGATTCGACGAAATCGGGGCGTCGGCGTTTAAGTGCGTTCTTCACGTTTGAGGCATGCACGTAATCGAGATCCTTCTCACTCAATAGTGCTTCGACGGTATCCACCACCATTTCAATGGCTTCCACTCGGCGCGCATCGTCCGATGCATCGGATGCGTGCTCATCAGCTGCGGCAGGTTTGCGATCAATGGATTTCCGCGTGGTCTGATCTTTCGGTTTTTTTGTGTTTGCGTCGGCCGTTTTCTTTGACGCCGCATCGGCCTGTTTCTTTGCCGTCGCTTTTTTGCGCGCCTCGCCGGCCTTCACCAGCTCGTCATAGAAAATGAATTCGTCGCAATTGGCCACCAGCAAATCGGATGTTGAACTGCGCACGCCGACACCGATTACGGTCTTGTTGTTCTCGCGAAGTTTGCTCACGAGCGGTGAAAAATCGGAATCGCCGCTGATGATGACGAATGCGTCAACGTGCGCTTTGGTGTAGCAAAGATCGAGCGCATCGACCACCATGCGGATGTCGGCGGAATTCTTGCCGGATTGCCGCACATGCGGAATTTCAATCAGCTCAAACGCGGCTTCGTGCATGCTCTTCTTGAAATCCTTGTAGCGCTCCCAGTCGCAATAGGCTTTCTTGACGACGATGTCGCCCTTGACCAGCAAGCGTTCAAGTACCTTTCGGATATCGAATTCTGCATATTTCGCGTCGCGCACGCCCAGCGCGACGTTTTCAAAATCGCAAAACAGCGCCATGTTTTGCACGTCGCTATGAGAGGTTGAGGCCATAATGGTTTCCTTGATCCCGAACGGACCGGTGAGATGTTTATTATTTGTGATTATGCCGTCGTCGGCGCGGATTCAGCGAATATCCGGTTTACCGAGTTCACGGTGCACTTTTCGCGCGAGGAAAAATGTCGCGATGAGATAGACGGGGGCCACCACAGGAAACAGCAGCGTGGCGCGCAGAACACCGAATACCATGAACGTCGCCACCACCCAAAGCAGCGCGCCAGCGATCAGCAGGGATGCGCGCCATTTGCGGTGACCCAGCAATTCATAGGCACCCGCGCCGCCGAGATAGAGAAACATCAGCAAGCCGACCATGTAGCAGAGTTCCAGCAGAATGCGCATGTGGACTCCGTCAACGCCACTTGTTGAGGAGCACGCGGATCACTTCGCCGCCTCGTCGTGCCGGGCCATCACCTTTTCGATGCGCCGATCGGGTATCAACCAAATCAGCGCAACCGTCACGTAAAGTGCCAGCGCAATCCACGTGTGGATGAAAGTGCTGGCAATGGCGGCCACGTATAGCGCCATCGACAATTGGCCTTTTCGATCGCCGCCGACCGCGCGCGCAAGGACGGAATCCGGACCGTGATGCGCGATGATGGCCTTCGACAGGATGAAATAGGCGACACCCGACATCAGCAGCACGATGCCATATAGCGCGGTTGGAACCGGGGCAAAATGGTTCTCTCCCATCCAGCCGGTGACGAAGGGCATCAGCGACAGCCAGAACAACAGGTGCAGATTGGCCCACAGAATGCCGCCATTGACGCGTTGCATCGCGTGCAGCATATGGTGATGGTTGTTCCAGTAAATGCCGACATGCACGAAGCTCAACACATAGCTGAAAAATACCGGTACCAGCGGCGAGAGGCCGGCCAGTTCAGTCGTGTGCGGTACTTTCATTTCTAGCACCATGATCGTGATGATGATGGCGATGACGCCATCGCTGAACGCTTCAAGCCGTGACTTGCCCATCAAATTCCCCCGTCGCTTTCCACTTGCAGCGACTCATTCCATTTTGTTCAAAAGTGTGATGTCATCCTGAATGCAGTGAAGGATATTGTCATGACGAGATCCTTCACTGCGTTCAGGATGACAGGTTTCGTTTTTGAGGAATGGAACTACGCCTTCCCGACTCGATTATGAGGTCGCTTCAAATCCCGCATCGACTCGCAGTCCCGCGGTTTCCGCGCCACTTAACAATGCCGCAAAACGAATCGCGAATGTATTGTTCGCCGCGGCCGTACAAACGCCAACAGAATACACGGTGGCGAGTTCAAATTCCCTTGGCAATGCGCCGACCAGGGACACACCCGGCGTGTAAAGAATTTCGGTAATCTGGGTGCAGCCGATGACACGCGGCAGTGCCGATTCCGCCATCGCGCGCATGGCGATCGCACCCGCCGGGAAGGGCATCAAACGCGCTGCAACTTGTTCGGCAATACTGAGCTGAGCAAGCACTTTTGCAAAGTGAATACCGGCTGTTGCTTTCAGCGGATCCGGGAAAAAAATGCCGTCAGCCGCGAGCATGGCTTCGCGCAATGCCTTCGCCGTTGAAATGTCGGGCATCGCATCGCCGGCGCGCACACCAACGCCGGTAAACACAGCGCCAAGCGGCGTTGCCGTTGCTGCAACCGCTTCGCCCGCATCGACCATTGCCGCGATCTGCGCAGCGGTGAGGATAATCACATCGCACGGCGCGCCCAGCTTGAGTTTTTCTTGCATGGCCCCGACCGCACCGAACATCGCATTGATGTCCACACCAGTTTGCACGGTAAACTGTGCCGCCAACTTTTCAACCACGGCCTTGGCAGCACCCGCACTCAACACGTGCAGGATTTTCGGCGTGCTAGTCAACACTGATTGTTGCCGATTTCACGATGCGCCCCCATTTTTCAATATCGGCGCGCAAATATTTTCCGAATTGCTCGCGCGACATATTCATTGTCGTGGCACCTTGTTTGGCCCAAGCGTCTTTGACGTCAGCGTTCGCGAGAACCTTGTTTATTTCCATATTCAGTTTGTCGACAATCGCTTTTGGCGTGCCTGCGGGCGCCATGATGCCGAGCCAGATCGTCGCCTCATACATAGGCACGCCCGCTTCCGCCATCGTTGGTACTTCTAAGAGCACGCTCGATCGCGCAAGCCCGGTGGTGGCCAACGCACGCAATTTACCGCTGCGCACCAGCGGTGCCATGGTGGTGACGGCATCGAACATCATCTGCACCTGGCCACCCATCACGTCGGTGCGCGCGCCGGCGCTGCCTTTGTACGGCACATGCACGACATCAATGCCCGCCATCGACTTGAAGAGTTCACCCGCCATGTGATATGGCGTGCCCGGCCCCGAGGAGGCGTAATTGAGCGCGCCCGGTTTTGCTTTCGCGAGATCGATAAATTCTTTCAAGGTAACCGCTTGTACCGACGGATGCACCACCATCACCAAATCCGAGTAATTCACTGCCGCGACCGGCGTGAAATCGCGCAGCAAATCGTAGGGCTTGGTTTTTAACAGCGATTCGTTCACCGTATGCGTGTTCGACATCATCAATAACGTGTAGCCATCAGCGGGTGATTTGGCCGCCGATTCAGTGCCGATGACGGCGCCTGCGCCGGGCCGATCATCGATTACGAACGCCTGGCCAAACGCATCCTGCAATTTCTGGCCGATGGCGCGAGCGTAGATGTCGGCCGGGCCGCCCGCCGCAAACGGTACAACGATGCGCACCGGTTTTGCAGCATACGTTTGCGCATCGACCGCGCAACACCAGATCAATGCCAGCAGCAGCGCCAATCCGCGTGATCCAATGCCATCTCGCCAAGTACGTTGCATGCGCATTATTGCCTCCCCATTTTCAGCCTCACCGGACAAACGAATAGTGTTGCCTTTGGCATCGCGCTGACAATTGTGCACCGCGTCGATACATTTCGCGCATGCGCGATGACAATTTTTCAAGGCGCGGGATCATGACAAAATGTGCGAATCAACGCCTCGAGAGTCATCATGAATCATTTGCGTACCTCTGCATTTTCGCAGTTTCACACATGTGCGAAATTGACCGCTGCAATTTTTGTTTTCATCACGTCGAACGCCTGCGCAGAAAAGGGCGGCCCGGACAATCTGGTGAAATGGCGCGACGGGCTCACTTCCTCAGCGCAACCCAACCGGGACTACTTGGCACGCGCCAAAGCCAGCGGTTTTGAGATGGTCATCAATCTCGCGCCGCCGCAATCGCAGGGATCGATCGACAACGAAGGCGGCATTGTCGGCAGGCAAGGCATCGTTTATCTGAATATTCCAGTCAACTTTTCCAATCCGACGGTCGACGATTTTCGGGTGTTTGTCGACGCGATGAAATCGGCGTCGAAGAAAAATGTGCTGGTGCATTGTCAGGTGAATCTGCGCGGATCAGCCTTCACATTTTTGTATCGCGTCATTCACGAAAGCGCGCCGGAGGATGAGACGCTGAAGAAAATGCTTGGTGTCTGGTCGCCCGACCCGGTGTGGAAAAAATTTATCGAAACGACGCTCACGGCCCATGGTCGAAAGGTGGAGATTTTGTAATGGCCGCCATCGGAAGCGCTAGCACTGGCGAGGCGCTTCAGGCTTTTTCGCGTTGAAAACGCCCGCCGATACTGGTGTTTGCCGCGCAAATTAACCCTCGCCATACCGGCAAATTCACAATGCAGAATATTTCTTTGCACTGCCGCGGGCTTTGTCGACAGGATATTTCAGCGCATTGGTGGCGATTTTCTCATGCGCCGCGGCGATGGGATCGATGCCAAGTTTGTCGCTGATGCGGATCAGATAGAGCAGCACGTCGGCGATTTCCGCGCGCACCTCGGCCAGCGCCACCGGCGAGAGCGCGCTACTTGCTTCCGCCGTTAACCACTGAAAATGTTCCAGTAGTTCAGCCGCCTCGACGGAAAGTGCGGCCGCCAGATTTTTGGGCGTGTGGAATTGATCCCAATCGCGCTCGGCGGCGAACACGCGCAACTTGTCGCGCAGTGCGTTCAACTCGCTTTCCGGGGAATTGTTGCCGTTCATTTCTTCATAAAGGTTGCGCGCAACAAGAGCGAATCCTTGCGGCTGGCGAATTCGCCTGGCCGGTCTTTCTCGGAGAAGTCGATACACATTTCCAGTTCGCGCCCGTTGAATCGGTAAATGGCCGGGAAGCGCTTGCCCTTGTTTGGCCCGTCTTCGCCGACCACATCCATGCGTGCGGCCTGGCCGGCAAGTTCGTCACCGAACAATACAATTCTGCCGCGATCCGAAGGCATGGCGGCATTGGTGACAGAGGCAACCTTGTATCGGCCGCCAATCACGTCCATTTCAATGCCGGGCGGAACCGGCAGATCGCGCCCGGCGAATTCGGCTTTTTTGATGAGCCAGGTGCCGCTCAATTGAATATCGACAATGGCTTCGCGCTCGCGAAATTCAGGTTTGGCGCAACTGGCCAACAGGAAAAAAGACAGTGCGGCGATGGCGGGCAGAATTTTTTTCATGGCACTCATTGACGTTGCCACCTGAAAGGGCGGTAACAAAGGTGACGACAGTGAAGAAAGGTTGATCAGAAGGACTCGGCAGTCGGGTCTGAAATGGATTGCTTGTTCACCGTTCGCCCTGACGTATCGAAGGGATTTGCGCAATGAGTCCTTCGATACCTCAGGGCGAACAGGACAAAAACCCATTAACTGAAAATTATTTGGTCAGGTATCGAAGAAGTTGCTGAGATCGTCGCCGCCGGCAGCGGGCGTGGATTCGCTGGCAGCACCCGCCACTGCGCCAACCGCCGCTGCCGCCGCGACCGGGGCCGCCGCACGGGTGGCGGCAGCAGGCATGAGAGGTGTGGGATCCGCCAGTGCAGGTTTCGCGGGTGCAACGGCCGGGACGGCTTCGCCGCTCACTGCTTCGTGCAACAAACGTGTAATGGTGGCGACATCCATCGGCACGCGGCTTTGTGACCTTAGCAGCACCCGCGAAGGCAGGTCGATCAACCGCGGCGTTGCCAGGCGCATGTTAGAGGCGGTGGTAAGTTTGGGAATGAGGTGGGTGTTTTTCCAGCCAGCACTTTCACTGTCGATGCCATCGATGATGGCTTGCTGTGCTTTAGTGATGCCGGCGAGGACTTCGGCAAGTTGTTCGATGGTGAGGTTCATGCGGGGCCTCGTGAAATGTTGATATGCGCTGTATGTTACATCCGTTGCGGCGGGTAGTTTCAAGGGGTGACACAAAGTGGCAACGTCGCGCCACAAAACATGGTCGCGCATCCACCTCAAGCCAGCGTGAGTTTCATGACCAGTTCGCCGGCATCTTCCTCGCCTGTGCGCATAAATCCGAAGCGCGCGTAAAAGCCTTCCGGATTATTTTCTTGCGGCACGAAAGACAGCAGCATTGTTGCAACGCCCGGCCGCGACCGCACATGGGCGATGAGCAGGTCAAGTGCCTTTGCGCCGTATCCCAAGCGTTGAAATCGATGGTCAATCATGAAGCGCCACAGTGCGACGTAAGGTTTGCCGTCGTAGAGTTTCGGCGCATGTTGAGTTGCCACCGACCAATCCTCTAGCATCGCGAATCCCACCGGTGTCTCATCGGCGTAAATGGCACGGAACCATGCTTCGGGATGGAAATACGCCTGCGAAATCGAAAACGCATTTGGCGCAACCAGGCCCTCTTGTTCGGGTGCAACGTCGAGCATCGCGATCGTGCGCACGGTGTCCCGGGTAATTTCGCGCAAGGTTACGACGGACGACTTCGTAAGTGTTTTCATCATGGCAGGATCGATCGGCCTGGCGATGTGGGGAAGCGTGCGGCGCAGGTGATTGCCCGAGAGGCTGGGTGGCCAGACGATATCCGATTTCATGGCGGTGATTGTACGCATTCCTGGCTGATGTTTGACCACGGATGCGGTCATCCAACATACTTCGCGTTTCGCCAGACACACACCTCCCATGTTCCGCACAAAATATCTCGACTACGCCGAACTCACGCAACAACTCGTCGATTGGGCGAAGGCGTATCCCGATGTCGTCACGCTGAGCGCGCTCGGCAAGAGCCGCGAAGGCCGTGATATTCCGTTGCTCATCATCGGACCGCGTCCGGATGACATGCGCCCGGCCGTTTGGGTGGATGGCAACATGCATGCCTCCGAGTTTTGCGGCTCAAACGCCGCGCTGGCGATCGCCGAAGACATGATCTCAATCCATGCGGGCAAGCCGATTGCGAACCCAATGCCCGCGCACATGATTGAAACCTTGAAGGCAACGCTGTTCTACATCGTGCCGCGCATCTCCCCCGATGGTGCAGAAGCGGTACTGAAAACCGGGCGTTATGTGCGTCTCATCCCGCCGACAACCGTGCCGAAAAAGGCCGCGCCTATTGGCAGAATGCGGACGTCGATGGCGATGGGCAAATGGGTTACATGCGCCAACTGTGCGCAGACGGCGAATTGGTGGAATTGCGCGACGAGGAAGGCGTGCGGATGGCACCCGGCATGCTGGTGCCGCGATTGCCGGAAGACGAAGGCCCGTTTTATCGCATGTACCCGGAAGGCCATATCGTCAATTTCGACGGCAAAATAATTCCGACGCCCGACTACCTTGCCGATTCACAAACTGACTTTAACCGCAATTTTCCCTATCAGTGGGGCGCGGAAGATGCGCAGCCAGGTGCGGGAAATTTCCCCGGCAGCGAACCCGAGACGCGCGCGATTCTCGATTTCGTCAGCGCGCATCCGAACATTTTCGCCTGGGTGAATTACCACACCTTCGGCGGTGTTTTCCTGCGCCCGCTCGGAGACAAACCCGATCACGAAATGAATCAGGGCGATCTCGCGGTGTATCAGCAAGTCGAAGCGTGGGCCAGGCAATTAACCGGCTATCCGATGGTGAGCGGCTATCACGAATTTCAATATGAGCCGGGTGTGCCGGTGCGCGGCGTGCTCAGCGATTACGCTTATCACCATCGCGGCTGCCTCGCGTATGCCGTCGAGTTGTGGGACATCTTCACGCAGATCGGCCTCGCCAGCAAAACCCCGCCGCGCAAGAAATTCATCGACAACTATTCACAGATGGAGCGCGCCGATTACCTGGCGCTCGCGCGCTGGGATCAGCGCGAAAATCAGGGGCGCATTTTCAAACCGTGGCGCGCGGCCAGGCATCCGCAAATTGGGGCGGTGGAATTGGGCGGGCTGGATTTGCGCGTCGGCGTGTCCAATCCGCCTTACGAAAAATTATCGGACGTATTGGATCAACATAGTGCGACGTTCCTGCGCGTGGCGGCGTTGGCACCGCGGGTGTCGGTATCGGTCTTGAGCAAAGAAAAACTCGCGTCGGGTTTAACGCGCATTGAAATCCGCGTGGCGAATCACGGCTACCTTGGCACGCACGGCATTTCATCGGCAAAGGCATTGCCACATGTGGAACCGTTGCGCTTGACGACTGAGAGTGACGGTGTGCGTTTGGCGGCACCCGGCGAGGCCGTCACACAGCTCGGCCACCTCGAAGGCTGGGGACGCGGCCCCTATGGCGGCGTCAATATTTTTCTGCCCTGGACACGCGGCAATGGGAATGAAAAAGTGGTGACGCTGGTGGCGGAGGGAACGGGCAAATTGCGCGTGAAAGTGGGTAGCTGCCGCGTGGGGTTTCAGACGGCGGTGATTGAAATTGCATGATCGATCGAGATTTCGTCGTCCCAGCGCAGGCTGGGACCCAGTCCGCTACACAATCTGATCATACAAATCGCTCCAATCTGAATTTACATGCTCGATCAGATCGAGCTTCCACAACCGTTTCCACGCTTTGATGTTTTTTTCACGTCGTATTGCCGATTCCATCGTCTCGTGCATCTCATACCACACCAACATATGCACTTGATACTCCTTCGTTAATCCTTCAATCAAATCAGCTCTGTGTTGCAATACGCGTTTGACCAAGTCGGAAGTCACGCCGGTATCGAGCGTGCCATTCCCTTGATTTGCCAAAATGTATACGCAGGGCTGTTTCAAAGTGACGTTGTGAGGACTGGGTCCCAGCCTGCGCTGGGACGACGAATCTTTATTCCGCCGCCTCCCCCACAAACGCCTGGCCGCCGCCATAACTCGATAGCGCCACTGGCGCGCCGCCTTTGGTGATGCGCACCGCGCAATATTTCAATTCGGCGATCTTGCCGAAAGGATCGAGCGCGGGATTGGTGAGCATGTTGGCTGCCGCTTCGTAGAACGCGAAGGGAATGAAGATCGAGCCGACTGGCGTGCCTTCGTCGGCGCGCACCCTGATGCCCACTTTCCCGCGACGTGATTCGACTGTCACGTTGTCCCCTGCAGCAACGCCGACGTGCCGCATGTCGAGCGGATTCATGCTGACCACCGCCGCGGGTTCCAGCGCATCGAGTACCGTCGCGCGGCGCGTCATCGAGCCGGTGTGCCAATGTTCAAGCTGGCGGCCGGTGATGAGCACGAACGGATAATCTTCATCCGGGCGCTCGTTGGCAGGAATAATATCCGCGGTTACGAATTTCGCGCGGCCATCGGCGGTCGGGAAATTATCGACAAACACCACTGGCTGGCCGGGGTCATTGTCGTCTTTGCAGGGGTACGTGACGCTGGATTCGCGATTTAGCCGATCCCAACTGATGCCGGAAATCGAGCCTTGCGCGATGTGCAATTCTTCGTACACTTCCGCCACACCACTTTCCTCACCTTGATAATTCCAGTTCAAGCCGAGGCGTTTTGCGAGTTGCTGAATGATCCACAAATCCTGACGCGCATCGCCCGGCATCTCCAGCGCGCGACGCCCCAATTGCACCATGCGATCGGTATTGGTCACTGTACCGGTTTTTTCCGGCCACGCCGAGGCAGGCAAAATCACGTCGGCCAGATACGCGGTTTCGGTGAGGAAAATATCCTGAACCACCAGCATGTCGAGTTTCGCCAATCCACCGCGCGCGTGATTCGCATCGGGGTCGGACATCGCCGGGTTTTCACCCATCACGTACATGCCCTTTATTTTTCCATCGTAGGCAGCATCCATGATCTCAACGACCGTGAGACCGGGCTTGTTGTCGAGTTTGGTGTTCCATAATTTCTCGAAGCGCGCATGCGATTCGGGATTATCGACGCGCTTGTAATCGGGGAACATCATCGGAATCAGTCCCGCATCCGAGGCACCCTGCACGTTGTTTTGCCCACGCAATGGATGCAATCCCGAGCCGGGCTTGCCGACCTGCCCGGTCATCAATGTGAGCGCGATCAGACAGCGCGCGTTGTCGGTGCCATGCACGTGCTGCGAAATGCCCATGCCCCAGAGGATGATTGAGGCTTTGCTGGTCGCATAGGCGCGCGCGACTTCGCGCAAGGTTTCGGCCGGAATGCCGCACAGCGGCGCCATTTTTTCCGGCGAATAGTCTTTCGAATTTTCCTTCAACGCCGCGTAATTGTGGGTGCGGTTCTTGATGAATTCCTCGTTCACCAAACCTTCTTCGATGATGGTGTAAATCATCGCGTTCAGCATTGCGACATCCATGTCCGGCTTGAATTGCAGATAGCGCCAAGCGTGGCGATAGAGATCGTTCCTGCGCGGATCGAGCACCACGAGCTTGGCACCTTTTTTTGCGGCGTTCTTGATCCAGGTGGCGGCGACCGGATGATTCGAGGTCGGGTTCGCGCCGATCAGAAAAATCAAATCGGCTTTTGCCACATCGCTTACCTGGTTCGATACCGCACCGGAACCGACACCTTCGAGCAATGCCACGACGGAAGACGCATGACAAAGCCGCGTGCAGTGATCGACGTTATTGGTTTGAAAGCCGGTGCGCACCAGCTTCTGGAACAGGTATGCCTCTTCGTTTGAACCTTTCGCGGAACCGAATCCAGCCAACGCATTGGGGCCATTTGCATCGCGAATTTTCGCGAGCGTGCCGCCAGCGAGATCGAGCGCTTCTTCCCACGTCGCTTCGCGGAAAATATCGCGCCAGTTTTCCGGATCCATGCGGAAATCTGCGGTTTTGGGTACACCGGCTTTGCGGATCAGCGGCTTGGTTAGGCGTTGTTTATGATGCGCATAATCGAAGCCGTAGCGGCCTTTCACGCACAGCCGATTGTGATTCGACGGGCCATCGCGGCCATCGACGCGGATGATGGTGTTGTCCTTGACGTGATAGGTCAATTGACAGCCGACGCCGCAATACGGGCACACACTATCGACTTGTTTGTCGGCGACGATTTGGTACGCTTCCTTCGCGGGTGCGAGCGCGCCGGTGGGGCAGGCTTGTACACACTCGCCGCAGGCTACGCATGTTGACAATCCCATCGGGTCGTCAAAATCAAACACGATTTTCGAATTGCCGCCGCGAAACGCGTAACCGATCACGTCGTTGTTCTGCTCTTCGCGACAGGCACGCACGCAGCGCGTGCATTGGATGCAGGCGTCGAGATTCACTGTCATCGCGGGATGCGAGAAATCGGGATTCGGTTGTTGACGCGCATGGAAACGCGATGTCGTTACGCCGAGTTTGCTCGACCATTTCGTTAGCTCGTTATCGCCCGGTTTGTAATCTTTCGGTGGCGCATCCGAGGTAAGTAATTCCAGTACCAGTTTTTGCGAATGTATCGCGCGAGGGGAGTCCGTGGTGACTTCCATATTGTTCGCGGGATGTCGACAACAAGAGGGTGCCAGCACTCGCTCGCCTTTGATCTCGACCACGCACGCGCGGCAGTTGCCATCAGCGCGATAGCCGGGCTTGTAGCAAAGATGCGGGATTTCCTTGCCGTGTTCTTTCGCGATTTCAATCAGCGTTTGATCTTCGAACGCGGAAATTTTTTCACCGTCGAGGGTAAATTCGACAAGCTTTCGTTCGACCAAGGGTTCGGAGAGCATATTCATTACGCAATCTCCTGCGGAAAATGTTTGATCACACAGCGAATCGGATTCGGTGCCGCTTGTCCAAGTCCGCAGATCGACGCATCAATCATCACCTGTGACAACTCCTCCAGCAAACCGGTGCGCCATTTCGATTCTTCCAATAGGTGCACCGCTTTCTCGGTACCCACCCGACACGGCGTACATTGCCCGCAAGATTCATCGGCAAAAAATTTCATCAGATTCAGCGCCGCATCGCGCGCCTTGTCTTGGTCCGACAAAATCACCACCGCCGCCGATCCGATAAAGCAGCCGTGGGCTTGCAACGTATCGAAATCGAGCGGGATATCGCCCATGCTCGCGGGAAGAATTCCTCCCGACGCACCACCCGGCAAATACGCGTAGAACGCGTGGCCATCGACCATGCCACCGCAAAATTCGTCGATCAATTCTGCTACCGTAATGCCCGCCGGTGCCAGATGCACGCCCGGTTTTTTGACGCGGCCTGATACCGAAAATGAGCGTAATCCCTTGCGGCCATTGCGTCCGTGGCCCGCGAACCACTCCGCACCTTTTTCCAGAATATCGCGCACCCAGAGCAGCGTTTCCATGTTGTGCTCGAGCGTCGGCTGGCCGAACAAACCGATTTGCGCAACATACGGCGGACGCAACCGCGGCATGCCGCGATTGCCCTCGATCGATTCGATCATTGCGGATTCTTCACCGCAAATGTAGGCACCCGCGCCGCGCCGCAATTCGATTTTTGGCAAAGACACGCCACCCGGCGGGTTTGCGTAAAGCGCCTTAAATTCCGCTTCCAGAATTTCACGGCACTGATGATATTCATCGCGCAAATACACATAGCACGCGTCGATGCCGACCACTTTCGCCGCGATCAACATGCCTTCGATAAATCGATGCGGATCGCGCTCAAGATAGTAGCGATCCTTGAACGTGCCCGGCTCACCCTCGTCGATATTTACCGCCATCAAACGCGGTGCTTGCTCAGCACGCACGATGCGCCATTTGCGCCCTGTCGGAAATCCCGCACCACCGAGACCACGCAGGCCGGAGTGTTCCATTTCCTTGAGGGTGGCTTCGATGTCGCGTTTACCGGAAACAACATCGAGATAAGCCCGGTAGCCACCGTCAGCCTGATATCTGGCGTAGGTGATGTAGTTTGCGGGCAACGCGCGGGTTTGTTTTTCCCTGACCGCGTTGGCGACTTTTTCCGTCGTTGCCTGCCCAAACGCATTCTGCCCCACACAAACCGCCGGCGCTTCCGAACAGCGGCCAATACATGGTGCTGCAATCACCCTTACATCTTTGCCCAATATCCCCGGCAGGCGTTTCAATAAGTCATCCGCCCCCGCCATCGCACAGGAAAGTGTTTCGCAAACGCGCACCGTCAACGCGGGCGGCGCGGCTTCGCCTTCCTTGATCACATCGAAGTGGTGATAAAACGTCGCGACTTCATAGACTTCCGTCTGCGCGAGCTTCATCGCCTCGGCCAACGCGGTCATATGCGCAGCGGACAGCGCGCCGTACTTGTCTTGGA
>JAYTUX010000294.1:0-5300 GCA_043744315.1 Betaproteobacteria bacterium
AACAATTGCAGGCTTCGCTCAAAAAAGGCCTGCCCGCTTTCGGTGAGCGAAATACGCCGCGTCGTACGGTTCAACAGACGTGCGTTGAGATGCGTCTCCAGCTCGGCCACGTGCCGCGATACGGCCGACGTGGACATGTCGAGTCGCTCGGCCGCGCGTGCAAAGCTGCCCTGCTCGACCACCTTCACGAACACACTCATTGCCAACAATCGATCCAGCGCCATATTTTTTAATTATGCCGTTAATTGGGACAATTAATTGCAATTATGGATATTTATCCCACATTACGCAAATGTCAGAATGCATCGCATCACCACACATTGAGGAGTTCACCATGATCGATACCCGCACCGCCCCCTATGCCGCCACACTGCTTCGCATCACGCTCGGCGTCATGTTCATCGCCCACGCATTGCTGAAATACGTGGTCTTCACCCTCCCCGGCACGGCGCAATTCTTTGTCTCGCTCGGTTTGCCCGGCCCACTCGCGTACGTGACCTTCGGCGCGGAATTGATCGGCGGATTATTGATTCTTGGCGGCGTCTATGCTCGCTGGGTGGCAATTGCACTGGTGCCAATTCTCATCGGCGCAACCTGGGCACACGCCGGCAACGGCTGGGTATTTAGCGCACCCAATGGCGGCTGGGAATATCCGGCATTTCTCGCCGTGGCCGCCATCGTTTTAGGCTTGCTGGGCGACGGCAAATACGCGTTGACCGGTTCGCGCTATTCCTGATGGCTTTTTTAACCGTTCCTGTTTTTCTCTACAAAGGATTCAAATGAAACTCTATTTCTCCCCCGGTGCCTGTTCACTTTCACCACGTATCGCGTTGCTGGAAGCGGGCTTGCCTTTCACCACGCTAAAAGTTGATACCAAAACCAAACAGCTCGATGGTGGCGGTGATTTCTGGGCCGTAAACAGCAAGGGTTACGTGCCGACACTGGAACTCGATAATGGCCAAGTGCTGACCGAAGGCCCGGCGATCGTGCAGTACATTGCCGACCTGAATCCCGAAACCGGCTTGGCACCCAAGGCCGGTACGATGGATCGCTATCGCCTGCAAGAATGGCTTAACTTCATCACCTCTGAAATCCATAAAGGCTTTAGCCCGTTGTTTGATCCGACGCTCGCACCGGACGTGAAGCAGATTTTCAAAGACAAACTTGGCAAACGGTTCGACTGGCTCACCACGCAATTGAGCGGCAAGCAGTATTTGATGGGCGATACGTTTACCGTCGCCGACGGCTATCTGTTTACGGTGCTGAATTGGTGCCAGTGGGTCGGCATCGATCTCGCGAAATGGCCAGTGCTGAAGGATTATCAGTCGCGCGTATCGGCAAGGCCGAAGGTACAAGAAGCGCTGAAAGCCGAAGGCTTGATCAAGTAATGCAGGGTTACCGAAAGGGTGGCATTGTGATGCCACCCTTTCAGTAAATTATTTTTCAGAAGGCAATATGAAAACGCTCCCCACCTTGTTTCTTTCGCACGGCTCACCGATGCATGCGCTCCATGCGGGTGCGGCGGGCGACGTGTGGGCGGCGCTGGCAAAACAATTGCCCAAACCCAACGCCGTATTGATGGTCACCGCGCACTGGGAAACCCATTTGCCGATGCTCACTGGCAATGCGAAGCCATCGATGATTTACGACTTCGGCGGATTTCCGGATGAGCTCTACAAAATCATGTATCCCGCGCCCGGCGCGCCGGATGTTGCGGCGCGCGCGCAAACATTGTTGAAGGCCGCCGGTTTTACGGCGGGTATCGATGGCTGTCGGGGCTTCGATCACGGCACCTGGGTACCGTTGCTGAAGCTGTATCCGGATGCCGATGTGCCTATCGTCCAACTCTCCGTGCAAACGGCGATGAATCCGCGCCACCACTACGATGTTGGCAGCGCGTTGGCGCCGTTAACGAAGGAGGGCGTACTGATTATCGGTTCAGGTCATCTCACGCATAACCTGCGCGACTGGATGATGTCGCGAGGTCAATCTGCGCACGCGTCGTATGCGGATCATTTTCAGCGCTGGGTGTTTGAGCATCTCGTCAAGCATGATGTCGATGCATTGACGCACTACCGCGAACAAGCCCCCGAGGCCGTGCGCGCACATCCGACTGAAGAACATTTCATGCCGCTGTTTGTGGCATTGGGGGCGGCGGGCGTGGATGCTAAATCGACACGCGTGTTTGATGGCTTTGAAGGCAATGCGCTGGCGATGGACGCGTATCGGTTTGGTTGACTAGATTGCCGCCTGAATCAACTTCACCCGCAACGCCTCATTCAGCTTCGCCTGCGTCACCAGCCGCGACATTTGCGAATTGCTGCGCGCCAGCGATTGCAACAGATTGCGATGGATCGCGCGCTGCACCTTGACCGCCGCGCCGGAGTTTGCGTTATAGAGCGACATGAATTCCTCTGCGGAGAATTCCAGCAGCGCCGCGTTCTCGCGCGCACGTGCGCTGGCGCCATGCGCAGTGCCGCCGAGCACACTCATATAACCCACCAGCATCCCCGGCCCCAGTAACGCCATGCGCCGTTCCTGCGCCTCAATTCGCGCACTGACCTCGATGGCACCGCGCACCACCAAAAAGCACGCATCGGCGGGCTGCCCGGCGACAAAGAGCCATTGTCCGCGCGCGATTTCGCGTACGCCGGTATTGGCGACTGTCACGTCGATTTCGTCAGCGGAGAAACCGGCAAAGAACGGTAGCCCCGGCAGAAACCGGCGGTAATCAAATGTCGCGCGATGCCGACGCGGCGCATTCGCCAACGGATCACTTACCGGCGGCAACTCGGTCGCGGGTCGATCTTCCGGCGAGGGTTGTTTGCGCAGTTCGGCATTCAATGCGCCTAGGCGCGCAATCAGGCCGGCGGTAATGGTGCGTTGTATAGCAAGCGCCGCCGGATTGCGCCCCGCCGTCAATGCGCGGAACGGTTCGTGCTCAATAAACCAGCCATCGACGTTTTCAACAGCGACAATACTGGCGGTGCAGGCACCATGTTCCAGCAACGCCATCTCGCCGAACATGCTGCCGGCGCCCATCACGGCGACGGTTTTTTCACCACCCCCCGACAGGGATACGCGTGCTTCAACCGTCCCCTTGCGCAACACGTAAGCGCCGCGCGCGGTCTCGCCCTGCTGCACCAAGCGGCTTCCCGCAAGGAATGACACCGGCTCGGCCATCGCGAGCAATTGCTCCGCGGCAACGTCATCGAGCCCGCGACAAATGGCCGTCGCGCGAAAATCATCGAGTGGGTTGCCGGGGCGCATGGGGGGATGTCACAATGCCTGTGTGCAATGCTGTGTTGGAAAGTTGCTGCATGAAAGTGTACACGCAGGCCGATTTCCTCAACAACACCCTTCCCCCGCGAAGGCGGGGGCCCAAGTTTGCGGGGATTGCGCGACGGAAATTAGACCCCCGCCTTCGCGGGGGAGGGACTCTCAATTATTTCGCCTATCGGACAAACTTTGCATGTGCCGCGCCCTCCTGTATTTAGGCCAACCCGTTCTGCTGGATCACTTGCTCTATCAACCCGATTCGGCATTGGTGCGGCAGAGCTACATGCCGAAAATGCTGCACATGCTGAACCTCGCCGGCTTCGGCCTGCGTGCATGGGATCCGCACACGCATGCGCCGGAGGTACCGTTCAGTTACGGATCATCCTCACTGCCGGTGTTCGATCGCAACCTGAAAAATCTCGCCGAAAAAGTCCGCGCCACCTGCGTGCTCGGGCACGTGCGCGGCGTGGCGTACAGCACCACGGTCGATATCTCGCTGCAAAATGTTCACCCGTTTCAATTCCCCGGCGTGCCGCTGACGATGGCGCACAACGGCGATCTCGCGCGCATGGCGGAAATGAAGCCCTTGCTCGCCACACAAATCAATCCAACATTTCTGCCGCATATTCGCGGCACCACTGACAGCGAATGGATTTATGCGCTCATCGTTTCCGCCTTGCCCGATCCGTTTCGCCACCCCACGCGCGACGAATTGCTGGCCGCAATCGATTCCGCACTTGCCACCATTCGCGCCGCGCGTGCGCAACTCGGGATCGCGTTGTCGTCTTCGGTGAACCTGTTCATGACGGACGGCACGCAACTCGCCGCCGTGCGTTACTGTTTTGATTTTGGCTGTTATGCGACCGATGATCCGGCAAGAGTCCACGAAGCCAATCTCAATTTCCTCTCGCTCTGGTACACGCTTGGCCGCGACTACGGCTTGCACGAGGGCCTCGATGGCAAAGAGTGGCAAATGACCGGCGGCGCCGAGAACGCGGACTCAATCATCGTCGCCTCCGAACCATTGACCAAGGACACCTCGACCTGGGTGGAAGTGCCGGAATATTCGGCGCTGCACGCGGTGTTGACGGGCGGCGTGCCAGCGGTCACGGTCAGGTATCTCGACTAAACTTGTTCATGACCAACGACGTGGCTGCCCTCACCACAAACGGATCCGGCCTCAGGCCCGATCTCTGCCTCGCCGTTGGCGTCACCGGGCATCGATTGGCGCGATTGCAGAATGTGGATTTGCA
This sequence comes from Betaproteobacteria bacterium, assembly GCA_043744315.1. Taxonomy (GTDB): domain Bacteria; phylum Pseudomonadota; class Gammaproteobacteria; order Burkholderiales; family Usitatibacteraceae; genus UKL13-2. The sequence continues at coordinate 4,533 of JAYTUX010000294.1, forward strand.
GACGTTGCACGCAACCATTGCGGCGATATTGGCGAACGTGCATCGAGCGGCCAATACCATTGCCAGCCAGCATGCCGTGCATTTTGCGTCAACGACACCAAAAATGCGCCTCGTCACCGCGCTCGCCAACGGTGCCGACACCATCGCCGCGGAAGCGGCTCTTGTCGCAGGCTGGCAACTCGATGCGTGTCTTCCGTTCCATCGCGATGAATACGCGAACGATTTTGCCGATGGAGCTGATCGTGAAAACTATGAACAAGTGCTGACCCGGGCAACTGCCACCTTCGCGCTTAACGGTGAACGACATGATGCCGATGCCGCCTACGAAGCGGTGGGGCGCGTGGTGCTCGATCAATCCGACATCCTGCTCGCGATCTGGGATGGCGATGTTGGTCGCGGACGCGGCGGCACCGCGCGGGTGGTGGCCGAAGCAATTGGCCGCCACATTCCGGTGATTCATATCGACATCACCGAAAGCAAAGCGCCCGAATTATTGTGGTCGGGCTTGGCCGATTTTGAGATCGAACAACCGACCATCGATCTGGTGCCGCGCGCCGATGCGGCGAGTGTCATGAGTGCGGTCGTCAGTGCGCTTAGCGTTCCGTCCGACAATCCCGTCGATCAGCGCATGCTTTCCCGCTTCTACCGCGAACGCAGCCGCTCGCGCACGCCGGCGCTGCCGTATCCGCTGCTGCTGGCGATGACCGGTACGCGCAAATTCAGCCACGCCGATATGCGCCCGGCCGCCGCGGAGGATTGCGCGGCACC
>JAYTUX010000295.1:0-1663 GCA_043744315.1 Betaproteobacteria bacterium
CAACACGCTTTGGTACAAGCTCTCGATCTGGACATTGTCCGCGATGATGTGTGGGGTTGCGGGTGCGCTCTACGTGCCACAGGTCGGCATCATCAACCCAGGCGAAATGAGTCCGGCGGCGAGTATCGAAATCGCCATCTGGACGGCGGTCGGCGGCCGCGCGACGCTGATCGGCCCCATCATCGGCGCGTTCTTTGTGACGGGCGCGAAAAGCTGGTTTACCGTCGCATTCCCTGAATACTGGCTGTACTTTTTGGGCGCGCTGTTCATTGCGGTCACGCTCTTCCTCCCGCAAGGCATAGTCGGATTGGTGCGCAAACTAGCAGCGAAGGCAAACGCGCAGGGCAGTACCAAATGACGCCCGATCTGCTCGAAGAAGGCGCGAAACGTCGCGAGGCTTATCTCGCAAAGCTTGCGGCCAACCAAAGCGCTGGGTCATCCGGCGGACAGTCAGCGAGCTATAGTCGTGTCGTGTCTGCATCTGATGAGGTGGACGTTGCGCACGGCGGAATTCTCTACGTTGATGACATCACTGTTTCGTTCGACGGTTTCCGCGCACTGAACAAATTGACGCTGAATATCGCGGTGGGTGAACTGCGCTGCATCATCGGCCCGAACGGCGCAGGCAAGACCACGATGATGGACGTCATCACCGGCAAAACCAAGCCGGATAGCGGCAAAGTATTCTTCGGCTCCAACATCGATTTACTGCGTCTGCGCGAAAGCGATATCGCCAGTCGCGGTGTCGGACGAAAATTTCAGAAACCCACAGTGTTTGAACAACTGAGCGTATTCGAAAACCTAGAACTCGCACTAAAAATGGATCGGCGCGTTCGTGCTTCGTTGATGCACAAGCTCACCTCAGCCGACTACGACCGCATCGCAGAAATGCTCAAGCTCATCCACCTGCGCGACAGCGGCGCTCGCACGGCAGGCGACCTGTCGCATGGCCAAAAGCAATGGCTCGAAATCGGCATGTTGCTGATGCAGGACCCAAAGCTCTTGTTGCTTGACGAACCCGTCGCCGGTATGACTGATGAAGAGACCGAACGAACGGCTGAGCTGTTCCTGTCACTCGAAGGCTCGCACTCGCTAGTTGTTGTTGAACATGACATGAAGTTCATTGGCGAGCTGGTCAACGGTGGCCAGCGAGAGAAGAAAAAAATCGTAACCGTACTGCATGAAGGCAGCGTGCTCGCGGAGGGTGCGCTCGCTGATGTGCAAGCGAATGAGCGCGTCGTGGAGGTCTACCTTGGCCGTTAAACGTTCTTGTAGGAGCGGCTTGCCGCGACCTACATTTTCACTGCCACGTTTGGTCGCGGCAAGCCGCTCCTACAAGGACACCGATCATGCTTGAACTAAAAGACGTCAATCAATACTACGGTGGATCGCACATTCTGCGTAACGTGTCAGTCGACGCCAAAATCGGCGAGATCACCGTCGTGCTCGGTCGCAACGGTGTCGGCAAAACCACCATGCTCAAAAGCATCATGGGCGTCGTCCCCATCAAAGCCGGCAGCATCACGCTCGACGGAACACCGATTCACAAGAACACCTCCTACGAGCGCGTTCGGCAAGGTATCGGCTTCGTACCGCAGGGTCGCGAAATCTTTGGTCGTCTGACGGTTGAAGACAATCTAAAAATGGGGCTCGCCTACAAATC
>JAYTUX010000296.1:0-1661 GCA_043744315.1 Betaproteobacteria bacterium
GATTCTGCGCGTGCAGCGCGGGTGCGCAACGGGCGACATATGTGTCCGCGCTTCCGCCAGCGATTCCCAAAATAACCCTGTCATCCCCGGATCAAGTTATTTCTTAATGGGGGCTTGCTTTTTGCCGAAACCCTGTATATAAAGACAGTTATGAACGAACTCACCGCACGCCAGCAGGAAATACTCGCCTTTCTCAAAGCTTGGATCGCCGAGAACGGCATGCCCCCCACCCGCGCCGAAATGTGTGGCGCACTCGGCTTTCGATCGCCGAACGCGGCGGAAGAACATCTGCGCACGCTGGAGCGCAAAGGTGCCATCGAGATGCTCGCCGGCTCCTCGCGCGGCATCCGCATCCGCGAAGGTGGTGCGATGGGATCCGAGGCAGTCAATGATGAAGAAGGCGGCATGCCATTGATCGGCAAAGTCGCGGCCGGCTCGCCAATCCTCGCGCAGGAGAATGTCGTTGGTCGCTATCCGGTCAGCCCGCTGATGTTCAAGCCCAAAGCCGATTACCTGCTGAAGGTTGCCGGCATGAGCATGAAAGATATCGGCATCATGGATGGTGATTGGCTCGCAATTCACAAAACCACGCAAGCGCGTACCGGGCAAATAGTTGTCGCGCGCGTTGAGGGCGACGCCACGGTGAAGCGCTTGAAGCTGAAGGGCCGTCAGGCATTCTTGATTGCCGAAAACGCCGATTTCCTGCCGATTGTCGTGAACCTCGATAAAGCGGAATTGGATATCGAGGGCTTGGTGGTGGGCGTGGTTCGCACGATGTAGCCTGCGTGACCAGCCGAATGTCATCGTCGGGTGGACTTGTCCGCCATTCCTTCCCGCTATTCGCAGCTCGCCCGCCGCATCGGAAAATCGATCCGTGCCTCACGCCCCTTCAAATTTCCTTCGATGCGCGCATCCAGGCCGCCTTCAGGATTCAACCGATATTTCACGCGCTGCGGGAAGTCATGCATCGGATTTTCGAACTCGATACTCGTGTCATCCGATTTCACGCGCTTGAAACTCGCCTCTATTTGCCCCGAGGGCTTGGCTAAAAACACCGGCACACCGGCCGCATCCAATTCAATCCTCATCGCCTCGTAGGACACCACCTTGCCGCCGGACATCGTGCGGCCCATGCCCATCATCATGCCGCCAGCCGGGCGCATCCAGTGCTCACGGAATTCATTGTTGCCGCTGCGGCCGAACCAGCAACCGGCGAGCCAATTGAGCGAGTTCATGGCCGATGCCGGGCCGGCCGCAATACCCACAGTCACCGGTGGCCGCGCGACGAAGCCATCGTAGAAAGGTTTGAATTCGGCAATATCGAGTACAAACAATTTGTCCTTCACCATTGGGTCCGCCGCAAATTCCGCACGCACCGCGTCCGCGCTGGCCGCGCGAAAAATCAACATGCCTTTGTCGGCAACGCTATCCTGATAGCGCGCACCCATCACCAGCAAACCATCGGTGCGCAGGCGCGACAAATTCTGCGAGTGCTCCTTGAATCCGGCCTGTTCGTTTGGCGGCTTGTCCTTGATCCAGGCGGGGCCGGTGGTGAGGTGGACGACAAACAGCGGTTGAGGTGGCGCGACGGCTTCGCCCGTTACAACTCGTGCAACCGGCGCGGCGGCGCTTGCCGGCGATTTCGCAGCGTCTTGCGCAAA
>JAYTUX010000297.1:0-1656 GCA_043744315.1 Betaproteobacteria bacterium
ACGCAGATGGGCGGGGAGGGCGTGCCGTGGATTGGTATTCAGCCTTTCACCGAGACCAAACATATTTTTGCGAATCTGGGCGACGGCACTTACTACCACTCAGGCTTGCTGGCAATTCGTGCCGCCATCGCAGCCAAAGTGAATATCACCTACAAAATTCTCTTCAACGATGCCGTTGCGATGACCGGCGGTCAGCCGGTTGATGGGCCGTTGACGGTGCCGATGATTACGCATCAGGTGGCTTCCGAGGGTGCGGGGCAAATAATTGTCGTCACCGATGAACCGGAGAAATACACCGCTGAGACCAACTTCGCGCCCGGCGTCACAGTGCAGCATCGCGATGAACTAGACGCAGTACAACGCGAACTGCGTGATATTCCCGGCGTGACCATCATGATTTACGATCAAACCTGCGCTGCCGAAAAGCGTCGCCGTCGCAAACGCGGTACCTTCCCCGATCTGCCCAAACGTGTGGTGATCAACGAACTGGTGTGCGAAGGCTGTGGCGATTGCGGCAAGAAATCCAATTGCGTTTCCATCTCGCCGGTGGAAACCGAGTTCGGCAGAAAGCGCGCCATTGATCAAAGTTCCTGCAACAAGGATTACTCATGCGTGAAAGGTTTTTGCCCGAGTTTCGTCACCATTGAAGGCGGTCAGCTTCGCAAGAAAAAACCATTGATTTCGGAAGTACTTGCTGCATTGCCGGAGCCAACGCTGCCTTCGCTGGATGCGCCCTACGGCATTCTCGTGACCGGTGTAGGCGGCACGGGTGTAGTCACCATCGGCGCATTGCTTGGCATGGCTGGGCACCTCGAAGGAAAAGGTATCGCGGTCCTCGATATGACTGGGCTGGCGCAAAAAGGCGGCAGCGTCTACACGCATGTGCGTATCGCGCAGATGCCGGAACAGATACACGCCGTTCGCATCGCCGCCGGTGAAGCCAATGTCGTGCTGGGTTGCGACATGATCGTGTCTACGTCGGATGAAGCGATTGCCAAAATGCAAGTTGGCAAAACGCGAGGTGTGATCAACAGCGATGTCGCTACCACCAGCGAATTCACCAAAAATCCGGATTTGCATATTCCAGTGACGGAAATGCAGGGTGTGCTGAAGGAGGCGATGGGTGAACACGCCGGAAAGAGCGCAGTTGATTTTGTCGACGCATCGGCGCTCACGTCGGCATTGATGGGCGACGCGATTTTCACCAACCCGTTTGTAATGGGCTACGCGTGGCAAAGAGGTTTGATACCACTGTCGAATGCGTCAATCATGCGTGCCATCGAATTGAATGGTCAGGCGGTTGAGAAAAACAAGCAGGCCTTTGATTGGGGGCGCAGAGCTGCCGTTGATTTACATTCAGTACAGAAAATGGCGACCCCGCCGGAAGCCAAACCTGAATCGCAACGCATGTCACAAACGATTGAAGAGATGGTTGAGCGCAGGAAAAAACATCTCACCGGCTATCAGGATGCGGCGTATGCCGAGCGCTACGCGGCGCTGGTAGCGAAAGTGCAAAAACTGGAGACGGAAAAATTCGCCGGCAAAAAAGCACTGTCAACCGCAGTCGCGCGCTACTATTTCAAACTCATGGCGTACAAGGATGAGTATGAGGTTGCGCGGCTCTACGCCGATAGCGATTTTGTGAAACGTGTGGCT
>JAYTUX010000298.1:0-1654 GCA_043744315.1 Betaproteobacteria bacterium
GCCCGTTTCGCCGTAGTTCTCGTGGCGTGAGCCGACCAGATACGTGACATTGACCGTGATGGTCGGTTTGGTTTGATCCGGGAACAGCAAAACACGTAGACCATTGGCAAGCTTGTATTCCGTAATGCCTTCAACGCTGGTGACGCGCTCCGGCGCGATAACTTTGGCCGGCACAACAATTTTCGCCACCGGCACTACCGCTTCCTTGGCTGAAACGATTGACGCCAACAGCATCGATGCGATGATCGCGGTCGAGCCCAGCCAGCGGTACTTCATGGTTGCAATGGCATTCATCAATCTCTCCGCAAAATTATCGGGATGGCAAGCGCATTCTTGCATGTCTGAGGCGATGTTACTTGCCGACGGGTTTCGCAAAATCACCGGCATTGATGGTGGTGAAATTTGCAGGATCAAAATACTTCTTCACCACGGCCAGAATATCATCCGGCTTCAGATCCTGAACTTGTTTGTCCAGCTTAGCATCCCATGCAAAGGTGCGATCCCGATACAAGTGCTGTGCAAGTGTTTGCGCAAGTCCTGCGTCGCTCGAGCGTGTGAGCTGCTGCGTCTGCGCGTAACCCGATTTTGCACTTGCTATCTCCGCTTTGGTAAAGCCGGTGTTGGCCAGCGTAGCCATCTCCTCGCGAAACGCCGCCTCCAGGCGCGCTTTGCCTTGCGGCGCGTATTGCGCCTGCACCGTCCAATTGCCAGCGCGATCAAACGCATTCGCCTCGAGACTGGAATAGACCGAATAGCTCAATCCTTCCTTTACGCGAATGCGTGCCACCAGCCGCGCCACATGATCCGCGCCGCCACCCAGCATCCAGTCGGCAATCTTCATGGCGGCATAGTCCGGATCGTTCTCGCTCAAAGCAACATTGATGCGCGCCAAAAATGTCGCACTTTCCTTGTCCGGCGTTTCAATCACCCTGGCAACGGCAGGAACGGGGCGATACTCATACACCAATCGCTTGAATGATTTCGCGGATTGCCAGCCAGTAAATAATTGTGTGAGCTCTTTGTTGACCAACGCTTCATCAAAATCACCGACGATGGCCAGTTGCGCGTTATTGGTCCCGAAGAAATCGCGATAAAACGCCTTTGCGTCTGCGAGAGATGCGGCATTGGTTTCCTTGATTGCCTCCATCAGGCTAATCGCCCGGCGCACATCACCGTCCGGATAAATATTGAAGTGCAAATCCAGCGCCTCGGTCGCGCGCGATGTGGGGTCGGACAAGGCGCTTTCCAAACTGGCGAGTTGTTCTTCCTTGAGTAACGCAAATTCTTTTTCGGGGATGCTGCTTTCCCGCAACATTTCAGCTGCGAGTTTGATTGCCGACACCAAGGTTTCACGTTTCGCCGAAATAGTGACAACGGCATAAGTCGCCGTACTGCCGACCGAAATGCTGGCCTTCAATTTATCAATTTCTTCCCGCAATTGTTCGCGGGTTTTGTTTTTGGTGCCGCGCATCAGCATGCCGCCGACCATCTCCGCAGCAACGCGTTGCCCCTTGAGGTTGGTTTCATCACCAAAGCGCAACACGATCTGCGCATTTACCGTTTCGCCACGGGTTTTCTTGGCAAGAAACGCTGTCTTCATGCCACCAGGCAATTGGCCGCGCTTCACGCGTTTTTCGATGTTTTCCGGTGTCGC
>JAYTUX010000299.1:0-19791 GCA_043744315.1 Betaproteobacteria bacterium
GTCTTTGTAAATAGCCGCAATCGGTCCATCCGGATCCGACACCACCGTAGGCTTGCCGCTATCGGCCATTTCGCGAATCTTGATATCCAGCGGCAACGAACCGAGCAATTCCACGTCGTAATCCCTGGCCATCTTTCCGCCACCACCCGCACCGAAAATGTGTTCCATGTGGCCGCAGTTGGTGCAGACATGCATCGCCATATTTTCCACAATACCGATGATCGGCACGCCGACTTTTTCAAACATCTTGAGCCCCTTGCGGGCATCGAGCAGCGCGATATCCTGCGGCGTGGTCACGATCACGGCACCGGTCACCGGCACTTTTTGCGCGAGCGTCAATTGGATATCGCCGGTGCCAGGAGGCAGATCGACGATGAGATAATCCAGATCGCTCCATTTGGTTTCGTTGAGCAGTTGCTCCAGCGCCTGCGTGACCATTGGCCCGCGCCAGACCATCGGCGTTTCCGGGTCGATTAGAAATCCCACGCTCATTGCCTGAATACCGTGGCCTTCGAGCGGCTCCATTGATTTGCCGTCTTTCGATGAAGGTCTGCCGGTGATACCGAGCATGGTCGGCTGCGAAGGGCCGTAAATATCTGCATCCAGCATGCCAACCGATGCACCTTCCGCTGCCAATGCCAGGGCGAGATTGACCGCGGTCGTGCTTTTGCCCACGCCGCCTTTGCCCGATGCGACCGCGATAATATTCTTGATTCCCGGTACCAGCTTCACACCGCGCTGCGCGCTGTGAGAGACAATTTTCGAGAATACATTCACCGATATGTTGCCAACACCGTCGATTTTTTTCATACGGTCGATTACCTGCCGGCGAATCGCTTCGGTCACACTTTTGCCCGGATAGCCGAGCACGATTTCGAGTGACACATCGACGCCATCGAGCTTGATATTCTTTGCCGATTTGCCTTCGACGTAATTCTGCCCAGTAACAGGATCGATCAATTCGCGCAGCGCGTTTTGAATTATTTCAACGGTGATACTCATGTGGCGGACTTTGTGATTTCGGTTAGGCATGTATTTTATCGGATAAGCGCTTTGCGCCACCGCGCCATATCAAATGCTCAGGCGTCTTGGTACAATTCATTGATATAAAAATGCACGCCACTCAAACCGTTTCCGTGCGTCGGTCGGCTTCAATCTAACCTGACCCGCGCGATCAAGTACTCGATGCCCCGAAAACTTTTCGTCACCACCGCACTCCCCTACGCCAATGGCCCGTTTCACATCGGCCACATCATGGAATACATCCAGGCGGATATCTGGGTGCGGTTCCAACGCATGCAGGGACACGAGGTGCATTTTGTCTGCGCGGACGATACTCATGGCGCCGCGATCATGCTCAATGCCGAAAAATTAGGCGTGACACCCGAGCAATTAATCGAAAAAATCGGCAATGAACACAAGGCCGATTGGCCAAAATTCCATATCAGTTTCGATCACTGGCATTCCACGCATTCGCCCGAGAATGTCGAACTCTCGCAAGCGATTTACAGGAAACTCAAAGCCGCGAAATTGATTGTCACGCGCGAGGTCGAACAATTTTTCGACCCCGTGAAAGGCATGTTTTTGCCGGACCGATTTATCAAGGGCGAGTGCCCGAAGTGCGGCACCAAGGATCAATACGGAGATGCCTGCGAGAACTGTGGTGCCGTATATGCGCCCACAGATTTGAAAAATCCGTTTTCAACGATCACCGGTGCGAAGCCGGTCTTGAAGAAATCCGATCACTATTTCTTCAAGCTCTCCGACAAGAAATGCGTACAGTTCTTACAGGAATGGACGCAGAAAACGCCACTGCAATCAGAAGTGGTCAACAAGCTGGCCGAGTGGCTGGGCGACGGCGGGAAAAATTTCAACGACTGGGACATCTCCCGCGACGCGCCCTACTTCGGCATTGAAATCCCCGATGCGCCCGGAAAGTATTTTTACGTCTGGCTCGATGCGCCGGTTGGCTACCTTGCGAGCCTGAAAGCGTATTTTGATTCCGGCAAGGCCAAAGCCAACGGCGAGAAGAAGTCGTTCGATGAATTCATGGCCGACGACAAGGTCGAGCAATATCACTTCATCGGCAAAGACATCGTTTACTTTCACACCTTGTTCTGGCCGGCGATGCTGCACTTCGCCGGCTTGAAGGTGCCGAACAACGTCTTCGTCCATGGCTTCATCCAGATCACCGGCGAGAAGATGTCGAAATCGCGCGGCATCGGATTCGGCCCGACCAAGTACATCGATGTCGGCCTGAATCCCGAGTGGTTGCGCTACTACATCGCCGCGAAGTTGAACGACAAGGTCGAGGATATCGAGTTCAACCCCGATGATTTCCTCACGCGCGTCAACAGCGATTTGATCGGCAAGTATGTGAATATCGCGAGCCGCGCTGCGGGGTTTATCAGCAAAAAGTTCGACGGCAAATTGGGCAAGCCGCAATTACCGAAAGAAATCGCCGTTGAATTTTCAGGTGCCGCCGACGAAATTGCCGGCTACTACGACGGTCGCGAATTCGGCAAGGCGATCAGGAAGATTATGGCGCTCGCCGATTTGGCAAATCAATTTGTGGACGCCAACAAGCCGTGGGAACTCGCGAAGCAAGAGGGCAAGGAAGCCGAATTGCTGACGGTGTGTTCCACGGCGGTAGCGATGTTCCGCGATCTTACGGTGTACCTGGCACCGGTGCTGCCGGAGCTTGCCGCTAAGGCAGGCGAAATGTTTAATTTCGACGCGCGCGACTGGAAATCCTCCGCAAAGCCGTTGAAAGAAGGGCACGCGATCAACGCGTACAAACATCTGATGGGTCGCGTCGATCCAAAACAAATCGACGCACTGATGGAGCCACCGAAAGACATTGCGGACGCAAAGCCCGCCAAGTCGGACAAAGCGGAAACCAAACCCGCGAACGGCGATGCGCCGGCGAGTAGCGAATTCGCCTTGCAACCGGTCGAGCCGCCCAAGCCGATCGTCATCGCGCCGATTTCGGAAACCATTTCGATCGACGATTTCGGCCGCCTCGATTTGCGCATCGCAAAAATTCTCGATGCCGAACTCGTGGTCGAAGCCGACAAATTATTGAAACTCACCCTCGATCTGGGTATTGAGACCCGCACCGTGTTCGCCGGCATTCGCTCGGCCTACAATCCCAAGGATCTGGTCGGCCGCCTGACAGTGATGGTGGCGAACCTGGCACCGCGCAAGATGCGCTTTGGCGAATCGCAGGGCATGGTGCTCGCGGCGGGCGACGGCACGGGTATTTATTTGCTCACGCCGGATGCAGGAGCGGTGCCGGGGATGCGCATCAAGTAACGTTTGATCGACGCCAGACGCTGTACCGGTGCGCCTGCCTCGTCCTGCACGACGACCAAAAAGTTAGAGGTTTCGTCCCCGGATCGAGTCCGGCTCTTTTCCGGGGCGGTTCAAGCGTACATTGGTGGTGTTGCTCGATACCACAATGGGGTGTATCAAGGTGAAATGGCGATGCCACTGTTCCAATGCGGGCTTTCGGATTTCATTTGCACTCGTTGGTATTTTCCTCGTTTCCGCCTGCGCCACACCAGGCGTGACCAAAGGCACGGGTCGCGTTTTCGATCCGCCGCTTGACCTCATTTTCTACTGCCTGTTGAATCCGTCGGATCCCGTTTGCCGGTCCATCCTGCGCTGATCGCCCGCATGCGCGCGGCACGCTTTACAATTCGCCCATGGCAAGATTGATCCCCCTCGCACTTCCCCCGTATTCGATCGATCGCGAAACACTCGAACGCGAAGTTGGCATCGACACTTATCGCGCATCCGGGCCGGGCGGTCAGCACGTCAACAAAACCAATTCAGCGATTCGACTCACGCACTTGCCCTCGGGCGTGGTAGTGATCGCGCAGGATTCGCCCTCGCAATTTCGTAACAAGGAAATCGCTTTTGAGCGTTTGACCGAGCGACTCGCAAAACTGAATTACGTGCCGAAAAAACGCCACGCCACCAAGCCGACACGTGCCTCGAAAGAGCGCCGCATCGAAGCCAAGAAAACACGCGCCACCGTCAAATCGACCCGCAGCAAAAAAGTCTCGCACGACGAGTGAATGACGCATGCGCGACGAGATTATTACCGTGAAGCTTGAAATCACCGGCCGCGTGCAAGGCGTGGGATTTCGCGAATCGTTACGCGCGGTTACCGAGGCGCTGGAGGTAAATGGCTGGGTGCGCAATCGCGATGATGGCAATGTGGAAGCGATATTGCAGGGTCTTGAAACCGATGTCGAGCGCGTGGTCGCGTGGTGCCACAACGGCCCGCCAGGCGCGAATGTGAAGTACGTGAATGCGACGATGGTAGAAGGCGGCGAGACCTTTATTGCGTTCACGCGATGGCCGGATTATCGGGAGTAAACACCAGTATTGGCGCGGCTTTTCAGACATTTCTGGCTGAAACACCGCGCCAGCGCTAGTGATTTCACTAAATCAATCTTGAATGCCCATCATTCCGGCGCAGGCCGAAATCCAGTCCGCCGTAATTCAAGAAACTCACGATGGGCTGGATTCCGGCCTACGCCGGAATGACGGAAAAATTGTGACCGATTCGGATTAATAAACTCCGTTTGCGACACTCAATCAGGCCATGTCACCGCAGCGACTTCTGGATAAAATCACGCATCACCCGGGAGGCTCAAATGTCGACATCCAACGCATCCAACCAATTGCCTGAAGACGTGCAACGCAGTATTGATCGCTTCGTCGATGCGGCGAAAGCCACCTTCGAGAGCGACCTTGTCTCCATTGTCATCTACGGCTCCGCCGCCGAAGGCCGATTGCGGGCGACATCGGATGTCAACATGCTGCTGGTGTTGAAAAATTTCGAACAGACACGCGCCGATCATTTGCGCGAACCGCTCAGGATTGCGCATGCCGCCGTGCAACTCAATGCGATGTTCCTCATGGAAAACGAAGTGAGTGCGGCGATGGACGCATTCGCCGTAAAGTTTGCCGATATCGTCGCCCGCCACCGCGTGCTGCATGGCACCGACCCCTTCGCGAACCTTAATCCACCGCGCGAAGCATTGATTCGCCGCTTGAAGCAAGTGTTGCTTAACTTGCAATTGCGATTGCGCGAACGCTATGTGCTGTTGAGCCTGCGCGAAGAACAACTCGCGCTCGTTATCGCAGACGCAGCCGGGCCGCTACGCTCGATCGCGGCATCGTTACTGCATCTGGAAGGCATTGGCGCATTCGCCCCCAAGGAATCGCTGGAAAAAATCGTGCAGGATATTGGCAACGCGAACCTGAGTGCAGCGCTCCTCGATGTGTCGATCGCCCGCGAGGAACGCCAGCTGCGCGAAGGCAAAGCCGGCCCTACCTTGTTTGCGCTGATCGAGATCACGAAGTCGCTACGCGAACGCGTCGAACGGCTTCGATAGCGACCGAAGGAGACCGCCATGAATCCGTTTGAACTCACCGGTTTCAGCTTTCTTTTTTTCTACGTCCTGCTGGGCGTTGCGGTCTTGTGGGGCTTGTATGTTGCGATCCGCCAACTCGAATCCGCCACCATTACACCGCAACAAAACATGACCGACCCATACCTGATCGCGCACCTGCGCGCCGGTGCCAACGAGGCGCTCCGCGTGGCAACGGTGGCGTTGCTGGATCGTGGTCTATTGACGGCGAGTGGCACCAACTTGACGACCAAGAACGGCAAAGCGTTTGCCGCCGCACAACGACCGATCGAAAAGGCCATCCTGCACCGCTACGCCAAATCCGCCGAGAGCCACAAGATATTTACCGATGCGCCCGCCAAAGCCGCCTGCAACGTTTACGAAAAAACACTGCAATCGCAAGGCCTGATTGCGGATATGGGTACCTTCGTGAAGCGGCTGCCCCTGGTCGCGGTCGGCCTTGCTGTCTTGATTGGCGTCGCCTGGAACAAGGTCAACATCGCATTTTCGCAGGGGCGGCATAACGTCGGCTTCCTGATTTTTCTGGCGCTCGTCTTCTCGGTCATCGCGCTGGTAATTTTGAAGCGCCGCCGCACCGGTGCGGGCGACGCGATGCTGGCCGATTTGCGCTCGCTGTTCTCACGCTTGAAGGATCGCGCGAAGAGTCTGCGTGCGGGAGGCGCCACCAATGAAGCGGCGTTGCTGGCGGCTGTATTCGGATTGTCTGCGCTCACGGCGTCGAGTTTTCCGTTCCTCGAGAGTTTGTATCCCAAAAGATCCGGTGACGGCAGCAGTTGTGGCGCGTCATCTTGCAGCTCTTCGTCATCCTGCAGCAGCGGCAGCAGTTGTAGCGGCGGCTGTGGAGGCGGCGGTTGTGGGGGTTGATGTGATCGCTCGCAACGCGCCCACGCGCAATGCCCCGGCCGACCGCGTCGGCCTCGGCTGGCGAGGCGAACTCGCAGCGGGCATCTTCACGCATCTCGATAAAATCGATCTGATCGAAATCATCGCCGACGACCACTTTCGCGCCAACCCACGCGACCTGCGCGCGCTCGCTACGCTCGCCGCGCAGACGCCGATCACGCTGCATGGTGTGGCCATGGGACTCGCCGGCAGTGAGGCGACCGAGCTGCACCGCATCAACAACATGGCACGCCTGGTTGACACACTGCAGCCGGAGACGTGGTCGGAGCATTTGGCGTTCGTGCGTGCGGGCGGCATCGAGATCGGCCACCTCGCGGCACCACCAAGGAATACAAAAAATATCGATGCCGCCATCGCCAACATCAAACACGCAGAAAAAATTGTCGGGCGCGCGCCCTTGCTGGAGAACATCGCCACATTGATCTACCCGCCCGCGAGTACGCTTGATGAAGCAACGTGGACCACCCATATTCTCGACGGCAGCGGTGCGAACCTGCTGCTAGATTTGCATAACCTCTATGCGAACGCGCTCAATTTTGGCGAGACACCCGCCACGTTACTGATGCGTTTTCCATTGCATCGCGTGCGCGCGGTGCATCTCAGCGGCGGCAAATGGATCGCCGAACCCGCGGCCGATGGGCTAATAAATTCGCCCCCGCGAATGCGCTTGCTCGACGATCATGTTCACGACGTGCCTGCCGACGTTTTCGATTTGCTTACCTTGCTCGCTGAACACGCACCGCAGCGGCTTGATGTGATCATCGAGCGAGATGGAGCGTATCCAACGTTTGATTGTCTACTGGCGCAATTGGATGCAGCACGAGAGGCACTTGATGCGGGACGCATGCGGGCGCAGACATTGCGGGCGGCGGCATGAACAACACTACGCTGGAATCTTATCTCGCGGTGCTATACACAGATGCCGCCGCGCGCGATTCCTTTTTGGGTGGCCCCGCTATTGTCGCGCGCAACGCGGGCTTAAGCGACGCCGATGTCGAGGCGCTTGTGAACATCGATCGCGTTGGTCTGCAAATGGCGGCGGATAGCTATGCGCATAAGCGAGCGAATCATCGGCTGCCGAAAAAGAGTTTGCGGGAATCGATTGAGGCATGGTGGGCACGCTGGCAGACGTCCCGATAAGGCAAGAACTTCTAAAAACCCTGTCTTAGCGGCGTCCTTAAAGGGACTTCCTTTGGTCGCAGCCGGTACCCAAGTTTTTGTAACTTGCTGATGCAGCGAAGTAATTGGGCCAAGCCACTACACTGGCTTGGCGTTCAGCGGGCGCAGAGCAATGCTCTGCGAATTCCCCGCTTCACCCCCGGCCTGCGCCGGGGCGACAGAAATTTTAGGTTAATAGCAGTTCCCAGGCGATAAAGTCTGGCACTGGCGCGGCGTTTCGGACTCTTTCGCCCGGAAATGCCCGCCAAATGGCGTTCTACGTGTGGTTGCGATGCAACGCAAACCTCTCCAACATTGCCAGCACGCCATCATCCATCGCAATGCCCCCGCGCCGCTGGCGCGCCAATTTATTCAACTCGATTTCCCCCGGAACCAGCACTGGCGCAGCCAGATCGGTCGCGGGTGAGGCGTGAAGTATCGCGGCGAAGTCTTTCATGCGTTCCGCGAGCAACGTTGCGCTACCGAGTTTTTTCGCGTCGATCAGGATAAAAAAGTGGCCGAGGTTTTGCGGCTCCTCGGGAGAATCGAGCCATGATTTCACGTGGGTGAGATATGCGGCACCCGATAGCAGACCCGCGAACAAATCGACGATTAACGCGAGGCCGTAACCCTTGTAGCCGCCGATGGGCAGCAGAAAGCCTTCCATGGCGGTCTTCGGGTCTGTTGTTGGCAGGCCTGCTTTATCGGTCGCCCACGTATCGGGAATCGATTCGCCGCGCGTGAGTGCGGCGCGGATCTTGGCGCGCGCAACGACGCTGATCGCCATATCAAGAATGATTGGCATGCCTTCTGGGTTCGGCACGCCGAAGCCGACCGGGCTGTTACCAAGGCGCGCGTCGCTGCCGCCGGTGGGGGCGATGGTGGTGGTGGAGTTACTGCCGATGATGCTGGCGAATCCCGCCTCGGCGGCGATCAAACAATACGGCCCAACCGCGCCAAAGTGATTGCTGCCGCGCGCGAATACGACGGCAATACCGAATTCGCGGGCGATATCCATCGCAGTTTGAAGCGCGCGAATTCCTACAAGTGGGCCGACGCCGTTGTCGCCGTCGAGCTTTGCGATTGCGGGCGCGACACGTTCGACCTTGATCGCCGGGCGAGCCTTGATGCCGCCCAGCGTGAGGCGCTCACCGTAGGATTCGATGCGGCTAACACCGTGGGTGTGAACACCGAAGAGATCGCCTAGCACCAGGATTTTTGCGACGTCGGCTGCATTGTTTTCGTCGAGGCCGAAGTGTTGGAGTGCACGGGTGGCGAGTTGTTGGAGGGCCGTTTCGGTGATCAATGTGGGCATGTACGTTGGATGACTCTTTTATCCATTCGCCCTGAGCCAGTCGAAGGGCTGGATGCAACTGGCCCTTCGACTGGCTCAGGGCGAACGGGTGAGTGTGGGGTGAATGAACGCTTAGTTGAGACCTAACGCAAGAATTTGTACCAATTACTCCGCCGTAATCTTCCCCGTCTTGATCACCTTCGCCCACATCTCGGATTCACGCTGAATCGTCTTCGCCAATTCCTCGCGCGTGCCGGGCGCTGGCGTGAGGCCATGCTTGATCAATTGCTCGTTCACGTCGGGCGATGTGATGACCTTGACGAGTTCTTTGTTCCATCGATCGAGAATCGCCTTAGGCGTTTTAGCCGACGCGACGAAGGCGTACCAGTTGGTGGCCTCGAACCCAGGGAAGCCGGACTCGGCCATCGTCGGCACATCCGGCATTGAGGGCAAGCGGGTGAGGCTGGTAACTGCCAGCGCGCGCAATTTTCCCGAGGCCAGGTGCGGTGCGGAGGTGGAAGGTGTCGCGTAGTAGCCAGTGATGCGCCCTGCGAGAAGATCGATCATGGCCGGGCCACCGCCTTTGTAGGGGATGTGCACCATGTCGATACTGGCGCGCTGCTTGACCAATTCACCCATCAGGTGCGATGCCGATCCGACACCGGTCGAGGCGTAATCGAGCGTGCCGGGTTTCGCCTTCGCCATCGCAATGAATTCTGTGAAGGTCTTTGCCGGCACGCCGGCGTGAACCACAAACACGTTGGGGAAACTCACCGCCTTTGTTAGCGGCGCAATATCGCGCTGCGGATCGTAAGGGAGCTTTGCGATCAGGTGCGGCGCGATGCAGAGCGGGCCGACAGAGCCCAGCAAAATCACGCTGCCATCGGCAACGCCGGTCGCAATTTGTTCATGCGCGATATTGCCGCCGGCCCCGGCGCGATTATCGACAATCACCGACAGGCTCAAATTCTCGCCAAGCTTTTTTGCGATGATGCGCGCGGCGGTGTCGGTGGCACCGCCCGCCGCGAAGCCGACGATCATCGTGACTTGTTTGGTGGGGAAGTCCTGCGCAGTGGACATTGCGGCAAACAATAACAAGGTTAGCGTCAATGCGGCGGCGCGGAATCTTAAAGAGTGCTGATTCATGCGAGTCTCCAATGTGTGTCTATCTTTGATGACATTTCAATATTCGCTTCGGTTGATGTTGACTAGAGCGATGACTACCAAGGAACGCACATACGCTTGTCGCAACCATCGCAAATCCCCTCAATCTCCCTTTTATAAAGGGAGAAGTGCCCTTTGGCGCACGCTGCAACAATGGGAAGTCATGCGTATGGCGTAACCGCCTGTTTCATTCCGATCCTAGTCTCAATCGATCCGGCTGGCGTTTTTCAATCGCAAATTTCAACAGTGCCGCGCAACGATACGGCCCATGTGCGAATTTGCCATACGGTAGTGTGAGAAACAACACCATCACCACGCCAAGATGAATCGCGAGCAGCAAACCCATTGCGCCCGTGTCGCGCCACCACATCAAGGCAAGCCCGGTTGCGCTTATGAGAAACAGCAGTGCGATGAAGCCTCGATCCATTGGTTTCTGCGAGTCGTCACCATGTTGTGAATGTCGGCGCATGTTTAGCCAAAACAAACCGGCGGGGCCGATTAGCAGGCCGATGCCGCCCAATATGCCGAGCACCACGGGCAGGCTCGTCAATGCGTACGGCGCAGGCATCTTGAAAAAATAGTGATAAATCGTCGCGACCGACGTTGATGCGAAGCACAACATGAATCCGTAAAACGTGAGATGGTGAAAGCGCCGGCGCGAACGCGTGAATGCATCGTCGGATTCGTTGCAACCTTCACCGTGCCCGCCACCCAGATACTTGAGACTAAGCGAATTGCCTGTGGCTTCTGAAAGCGCTTCGCCACCGATATGGCCGGGCGACACATCGCGCCAAAATCGCGTCACGCCGATCGCGAGCGCCAATATCGAGAAGCCGAATACGATGCCAAATATCGTCACCATCAAGTTGTGAGGAAAGACGGCGTAAAAATTTCCGGCCATCGGCGCATAGATCAGCGCACCGTTTTGCATCACCGCAAGCAACAGAAAAATTGCGAGGCCACCGGCCGTTGCGAGTGCCACGATCAAACCGTTGCGCTGATAGAGCGCACCCATGGCGTGCGGCCACGCGTAGTCGGCGTAAGTTTGCGCGCGCACCGTCGCAAGCGCTCTGGGTACATTGACCGCGAATTCATGTGGTGACGCGTATTGACACGAATGTAAACAGGCGCCGCAGTTGTGGCACAAGTTGGCCAAGTAATGAATATCGGGCTTTTTGAATTCAAGGCGGCGCGTCATCGCGGGAAACACCGCGCAAAAGCCCTCGCAATAACGACAAGCGTTGCAAATTTGCATTACACGCGCGACTTCCGTTTCACTTGCATGCAAATGAAAAACACCTGCAGCGAGGTCACTCGCCTCGCGCGTAAGCGCTTCAAGCGGCTGCACGTTGCGCCTCCAATGCAACACTTGCCGCTTCGTCCCCGGCAATGCGCCCGAACGCTGTACCAATGGCCATGCCAACGCCTGCTGTGTAGCCCTTGCCAAGCACATTCCCCGCCATCATTTCGCCGGCGACGAAAATATTTTCGCTGGGTGCGCCGCCAAAGTACGCCGCTGCATGTTCATTCACTTTCAGGCCAAGATAGGTGAAAGTGATGCCGGGCCGCAGCCCATAGCCGGTATACGGCGGCGTATCCAACGGCAGCGCCCAGTGGGTCTTGGCAGGCGTCAACGCATTAGTGTGGCAATCGTCCAGGACGGTGTGATCGAAATTTCCTGCGCGGCAGGCAGCGTTGTAGTCGTTCATCGTTTTCACGAACGCCGTTTCATTCAAGCCCAGCGCACGCGCAAGTTCAGGCGGCGAATTCGCTTTAGTGCCTTCAAATACGGGCGGCATGAAACGGCCGATGGCCTTGGCGTCGATGATCGAGTACGCGATTTGGCCGGGCTGGCCCGCGACCAGGCGACCCCAGATGGCATATCGCTTCGGCCAAAAGTCTTCACCCTCGTCGTAAAAACGCTGCGCGTCGCGATTGACGACAATCCCAAGCGAGACGCAATCGATGCGCGTGCAAATGCCACCATCGTAGAGCGGCGCACGCGCATCAATCGCCGCGCAGTGCGCCTGCGTGGGGTCACTGACTGAGTCGGCCCCCGCATCGATCATGAATTTGAGCAACACACCTCGATTGAATCGGGTGCCACGAATCAAAAAATTATCGGCCGTCCAGGCTCCGGATTCATCACATCCCCACGCCTCGCGCAGCCATTCGCGATTTGATTCGAAGCCACCCGCTGCCAAAACGCAGGCGCGCGCTTCAATGCGCTCCACGCCGATTCTCGCCGCGATGAAGCGCGTGCCATCGAACTCGATCTCATCAACGGGCGCATCGTAGCGAATCTGTACGCCTAATTTTTCGGCGCTGCGGTAATACGCATTCACCAGCGCCTTACCGCCACCCATGAAATGCGCATTGGTGCGGGCGAGATGCAGCGTGCCGGAAAGTGGCGCCTGAAAATGCACGCCATGCTTTCTCATCCAGTCGCGGCACGTGGCCGAGGCGCGGATGGCAATACGCGCAAGTCTTTCATCAGTCAGGCCACCGGTGACTTTCAACAAATCCTGCCAGTACTCTTCTTCCGGATACGCCTCCAACAGTACATCTTGCGGCGCGTCGTGCATGCAGCGGATATTGCGCGTATGCGATGAATTGCCGCCACGCCACTCGCGCGGTGCCGCTTCGAGCAGCATCACGGAAGCACCGGCCTCGCGGGCAGTTAGCGCCGCACACAGAGCGGCGTTGCCGCCGCCGATAACGAGGACGTCGACCGTCATCCGCGTTTGCGCGCCAAGGTCAGGCCATCACCGATCGGCAGCATCGAAAGATCGACCCGCTGGTCTCGATGAAGTTTGGCATTCAAGGCTTGCAGTGCCTTCGTGTCGGCATCGTCGCTTGCGGCGGGCACGGCGACTTTGCCGCTCCACAAGGTATTGTCGATGGCGATAAGGCCGCCGGCGCGCACGAGTGTGAGGCAGCGTTCGTAATACGCGTCGTATCCCGATTTGTCGGCATCGATGAACGCAAAATCATAATGGCCCGCCTCGCCAGCATCAATCCGCGCATCGAGCGTTTTCAACGCCGGTGCGAGGCACAAATCAATCTTGCCGGCAACGCCTGCTTGCATCCAGAATGGTTTGCCAATGCGCGTGTATTCGTCGCTGATATCGCAAGCGAGCACCTTGCCATCGACTGGCAGCGCAAGCGCCACCGTGAGTGCGCTATAGCCGGTAAATACGCCGACCTCGATGGTGCGGCGCGCACCCAGTAGTTTGATCAGCAGCGCCATGAATTGCCCCTGCTCCGGCGAAATCTGCATGCCCGCGTGCGGATGCGCGCGAGTGGCCTCGCGCAGCGCGATTTGCGAGGGATGTTCGCGCACGGAATTGGCTAGGATGTATTGGTAGAGCTTGTCGTCGAGGTTTAGTGTGCGGCTTGACATGCCATGCCTTTCATTGAATTGGGTTGCGTCGTTGCGGCTTGCATTGCGCTATGAAATCACTTGGCTGAGATCGACAAACTCCGCATACCCGCTTTGCATCATCGTGCGTCAGACGACATTTCAGAGCGGCGCAACAATGCGAACTGTGCCGCCAAAGTCTTCATAGGTGATGGTGGTCTTCGACTGGCTACCGAAGCCCATCACACGGCCCACCGCATCGGATTCGAGTTTCAGTGGCAGGCCATTGGCCCCCACCCACAATTTCACCCAGCCGGTACTTGAGGCGAGACCACCGCCAATCGAGGCAGACTGATAGTAGCGATACGCGGTCGCGGGTTTACCGTTTGCCACCTCGGGCCCGACAATTTGCGCACCGCTGATGGTGCGCTCAAATGCGTCCATCATGGCGGGATCTTTGCGGAATTGCTCAATCAGATTGCCGGCCGAAATCGGCAACCGCGTCCAGCGCCCATCCGCCTTCATGTAATGCGCGCCATTGATCATGATTTGTTCCATGTTCTCTGTTTTCATGACCATCCGGATGCTGCCAGGTGCGGCGAATTCAACGGTGCTCTCGGAAATCTTTCCGCCGCTTTCGCTGACCATTCGTGCACGAAATGATTTCTGCTGCCCCGCCTTCAGGAAGGCGGCGCGAATGCCGGCGATCGCGGCAGGATTATTCGGGCCGACCGTCTCGGGCGGCTGCACCGTTCCGCATGCGGCCAACAACAGCGATAGCGCCGCAACAAACACGCAATTGGCAATGCGAATCATGTGAACTCCCTTGGGCAATGGATTTATTTGAGAAACATCAAATCGCATTATGCGCGCCCGCGTCGCTGGTTCGCATCCCGTGCTCCCGTCTGCACGATTCTTATTCGACCGCGCCAAATTTACCCCTGCGCCAACCTGCCAAAGAGACTATAGTAGTCGCGACGTGCTGCCCCTAGCCGAGAAGCCTTCTCGCTGGCAACAAGCGCCCCCGCGAACCGGCATCCGGATCGCCCGCGCCAACGCCTAAGGAGCAGTTCAAAATGTCCACCATCATTACTGTGGTACTAGTGATCGTCCTGATCGCCTCGTTGCCATTCTGGAAACACATCAAACCCTATGGCTATACGCCGGTTATCTGGGCTTCTGCCATGCTTGGCGCGCATTTCTATTCGATCATTTCGAATCCCTGACGTTTTCGGTTTTTTGCGGGATTCGTCGGCCTCTGAGAATATCGCGGCGTGACGAATGGGCGGTCGGCATGGCATGATTGCGCACATGCCCAACGATCATATTGCCCTCGCGCGCGAAGCTATTTCGCGCGCAACCTCGATTGCTGTCCTCACCGGCGCCGGAATTTCCGCTGAATCCGGAATTCCGACCTTCCGCGACGCCCTCACCGGCCTTTGGGAGAAATTCAAGCATGAGGAATTGGCGACGCCCGAGGCGTTTCGCGCCAACCCGAAACTCGTCTGGGATTGGTACGCGTGGCGCCGCAACAACGTCACAGAGGCACGACCGAATGCGGGCCACGCCGCATTGGTGGAAATCGAACGCAAAAGCATTGCGCGCGATGCGAATTTCACGCTTGTCACCCAGAATGTGGATGGACTGCATCAAGCGGCGGGGAACCGCAATGTCATCGAATTGCACGGCAATATTCGGCGCGTGAAGTGCTTTGATCATCACCACCCGGCTCACTCCTGGGATGAGACGGGCGAAATGCTCCCGCGCTGTGCGGTATGTGGATCGATGCTGCGGCCCGACGTGGTCTGGTTCGGCGAGCCTTTGCCCGAAGAGGCTATCGAAAACGCAACCGCTGCCGCGAGCCATTGCGATGTGTTTCTGTGCATCGGCACGTCCACCGTGGTCGAACCGGCGGCCTCGTTGCCGTTGGTCGCACGTCAGGCGGGTGCCATGGTGATTGAAATCAATCCAGAATCGACGCCGTTGACAGCGGCAGCGCAAATTTCCCTGCGTGGTTTGGCGGGTGAAATACTGCCACAGTTGGTGCCACTGAAATAAGCCCGGGCGATACCCCCATGGGTTCGCAACCGGCGTACAGGAGATTCGACACATGATCGCCGACCCCGATTTTCCACTCGACGGCGGATGCGATTGCGGCAGCGTCCGTTATCGCTTGACCACCAAACCGCTGATCGTACATTGCTGCCATTGCCGCTGGTGCCAGCGCGAATCCGGCGCGTCTTTTGCACTCAACGCGATGTTCGAGGCCGATCGCGTCGCGGTGCTAAAAGGCGCACCCGAGGTCATCGATACACCGTCGAACAGCGGCAAGGGACAAAAAATTTCGCGTTGCCCTCAGTGCCGTATTGCCCTCTGGAGCAACTACGCCGGTGGTGGCGACAAGCTCCGGTTTGTGCGCATCGGAACGCTGGATTCGCCGAACGCGCTGCCGCCGGACATTCACATCTTCACATCCACCAAACAGCCGTGGGTGATATTGCCGGCGGCAACACCCGCTTTCGCCGAATACTACCGCGCCGATGAAGTCTGGCCGGCAGAGAGTCTCGCGCGCCGCAAGGCTCTTTTTGGCAAGTAGACCGCTTTAGGCGAGCAAATCGACTTTTCCCTGAAAACCGATCGGATTCATCGCTTCACTCTGATCGATGATCGCGACCACCAGCGATGATGGAATGCGCACACTCCAGATATGCCCCGGATCGGAGGCCTGCGTGAGACGCAGATGCACAAACGGTTCGGCTGCGGCCACGGATGAACAAAACGCGCATAGCAATGGCACCGACGCGGTCGAGGGCACCGTCTGCAAATAGCCTTCCAGCAACTGGTGGTACGCCGCGTCCATATCCGACTTGAAGACAACGCAAAATGATCCATCACTCATGATTGTTACTCCGGGAATTTCAAATTCAGTTGAGAAGTGTACGGGCAACGAACACGAACAGTAGCATTTATGCTTCGCGCGTTTTTTCGCGTGTATAGCGTGATTGCAATGATCGCACTGGTTGGCGAATTCGGCTTTGCGAGACGACAAACCAAACACGCATTTGCAGGCTCAATATCGGCCGAATCGAACCACAGCGAATTTTCGGTACCATGTTGGTTTGCTGAAATTCACCATGCGCATCCCCTCAAACTCACAATACAGTCATTGTCGCCGCATTACCTATTGTTTTTATGTGGGTACGGCAATGTTGCTTGCCGGCTGTGCAACTGTCGAATTGAGCCCGGCACCGGCAACAAAATCGCGAAGCAATGCGAATGTTGCGCCACTGAGCGGGATTCAAGCGGCGTTCGTCATCATGGGTGAAAACGGTGCCGCATCGGCGCGTGCGATTGTTGCGGCATCGCCAGCCTCGCCTGAAGCCGAATGCCCGACCATCACAATCGATGGGGCAGCACAGCGAATGGCGGTTCGTGCAATGGCAGGAACGATTGCGAAGCGGTCAACCGCGAGCGCTAGCTCGTATTCAAAGCCATCCGAATTTCCCGTGCTGGCTTGCGACTTTGCGTTGCCGGCAAGCGCCACTCGCGCCAGCGTTGACGGCGTGGAATTGCGGTTGCCAAAAAACGAACCGCGCCGCATCGTGGTGCTGGGCGACACGGGATGCCGAATGAAAGTCGCCGACAACGCGTGGCAGGCATGTAACGATGAGTCCGAATGGCCGTTCCGCCCGCTTGCCGACGCGGCTGCCGCGATGCAGCCTGATTTGGTGCTGCACATGGGGGACTATCACTATCGAGAAAATGCGTGCCCCAAGGAATTTGCCGGCTGTCGGGGCAGCCCATGGGGTTACGGTTGGGACACGTGGCGGGCCGATTTGTTTGAACCCGCGGCAAAACTATTGGCGGCTGCCCCCTGGGTGGTCGCACGTGGCAATCATGAAGAATGCCGCCGCGCGGGACAAGGCTGGTTTCGATTTCTCGATCCTCGGCCATTCGAGAAAACACGCAGTTGCGATGCGCCCAACGATGACCTTACAGGAAATTTCACGTCGCCCTATGCGGTGCCGATTGCACGTGATCTGCAATTGATCGTCTTCGATTCCGCTCTCGCCGGCAATGCGCCGCTCAATCCTGCAAAGTCGCGCGACGCCTACGCCTTCAATGAGTACCGGCGGCAATTTGAACAAGTCGATCAACTCGCAGCCAAGCCTGGCGTGAACAGCATCTTTATCAATCATCATCCAATTCTCGGCTACGCATCGGATCGCGCGTTTGGTATCAGTGAGGGTGCGCCGGCATTGCTGTCAGTGTTGAAATTACTGCATCCGCAGACTTATTACCCGCCGAGCGTGAACCTTGCGTTGCATGGCCATGTACACCTGTTTGAGGCGCTCAACTTTTCCTCGAATCATCCGGCGACCATTGTGTCCGGTGTCGGCGGTGATGAGACTTACGTTAATCTGCCCGATCCTTTTCCGATGCACGTCGGGCCCGCCGAAGGTGTCACGCTCGAAAGCATCACGCACAACAATGAATTCGGCTTTCTCGTTATGGACAAGGAAGCAACGACCTGGCGCCTTGGCGCATATGACAAACGCGGCACGCTCAAAACCACTTGCATCCTGACGGGATCGAAACTGCGCTGCGATAAGACCGGGTTGCTTAGATAAGTCGCCGTCATACGCTACGTTAGATTCTTACGCAGAGTCTGACATTCACATTTCGATTTTTGCGCCGCCACGGCGGCGTCCGATGTTGCCTTCATCGCCGTCGGCCTGATGGCAAATACGCGCAGCAATCTCGCCGGAACGCTCGTTAGTTTTTCTCACCATTTTGTCAAAATAAGATCGATTGTCGTGTTTTTCCCCTATCGCTAATATTTGCACACCTCGACCCCCACGTCGAACGATAAATGCAAATTTTTTTCACATAAATTGAAGATACGCGAAAGGACAGCAACATGAATTCGATCAAACACAGTGAATGGAAGTCACCGCTTTACCTAGACGCACTCGGCAGCCTCGCCGTGATCGCCGCGAGTGCGACGATTTTTCTTGCCGGTGCCGCCGGGGCAATGGATTTGCTCCCGTTACCGGCGGGGGACGTCGTTGAAGTCTGCCCCGTATCGCGAATTGCCCTGTTGCAAGCGGAAGACCTATCATTTCAGCGCCGCGATAACTCGCGCCAGTTCAGCGCCGTCGATTGCGTGTAAACGTGAGCATGCTGAGCGTGGTCACATGCGACGCGATGCACGACGAAGTAGTTTTGGCCTACGGTAGTCCGACGAATAAATACACGGCCGAGCTACCATGTAAAGTTTTGCCGATACCAAAGTAAGTCGGGCCAACAATGGTTTCCGCACCCAGCACCAATGAGCCCGCGCGTTTCATTTCGCTCAGCCTGACACTTTTGTCGCTCGCGAAGGCACCGCCCCACTCCAGCGAACCACCCGCGTAAATCCCGCCGCCCAATGCGCCGGGTAGTTGGCCCACGCGCCTGAAGCCGACCAACCGCCCAAACAGCGTTTTTGCGCCCGCCAGCGAATCGACCGGTGTTCCGGACAAGGTCAGAAATCCGCCTAGCGCCACCGCCGAACCGCCGCGATCCGCCTCACTGAACAACACATTGGCCAGCATCGTGTTTTTTCCGCTGCTCACGGCCCAGCCGCCCGCGAGCGAGCGCGTAGTCTGAGGCAGTTCCTTGGATCCCGCGTCGCGCGCACGTTGCCACGAAGCGTAAGCCAGGTAGCCATTGCGCGGAAAATTTGCGCTGTCGTAGGTGTCAATCCGCAACAATGCTTCATCGGCCACAAACCGCTCGGTGCGTGGCTCGGCGGGGATCAATGAAATCAACGGTTCGGCCGTGCCGACGGAATAGATCCGACCGAGGCGAATCTCGCCGCTCAATCCCAATTGTCGTCCAAGGTAGAGCCCGCCGCGCTTTTCCGAAAAAGCGAGACGTGCGGTTCGCCGCTCGCCGTCAAAAATATCCTTGTCGCTCGACGTATAACCATAAGCGGCCGCCACGAACCAATCCTGATTGCGCGTGACCGGCTGATAAAACTCGCTTTCAAAGCGGCGCGTGCCGCCGATCTGGATGATGTTACGCCACTCACCAGCGTAGGCATTCACCCAGGTCATCGTGTGCGCCGCCAAGAGATCAAATTGATTGCTGTTTTTGAAGTCGCTTTGCAGGCGCACGCCAAAACGCAGGGAATTGCCACCCCATGACGCTTCGGTTGGTTGCACCACGAGCACCCGCTCAGGCCCTTTGCCCAGCAATCGAAAGTTGATGCGCTCGAATTCTCCACCAGCACCGAGTTTACGGATGCGCGACGCGAGTTCATCGTCTTCGATTGCTTCGCCCGGCGTAATACCCAGTGCGCGCTTGAGTACTTCAGGATTCGAGCGTTCGGTACCTTGAACACGGACATCGACGATTCTCACTTCTCGCGGCAACGACAGGCGCGCGGTGCGCAATGCATCTCTTACCGCGTATTCATC
>JAYTUX010000300.1:0-1651 GCA_043744315.1 Betaproteobacteria bacterium
CGCGCGCGCGAAACAAATGGCGGCGGACGATCCGCGCTATCTCATTCCGCAGCAATTCGAGAATCCGGCGAATCCAGCCATTCATCGCAAAACCACGGCAGAAGAAATTTGGCGCGACACCGATGGCAAATGCGATTTTCTGATCGCCGGCATCGGCACAGGTGGCACGATTACGGGTGTCGGCGAAGTGATCAAAGCGAAGAAGCCGTCGTTCAAATGTGTCGCGATCGAGCCGGATGCGTCACCGGTTTTGTCCGGCGGGCAAAAAGGTCCCCATCCACTGCAAGGCATCGGCGCGGGATTCATCCCCGCGATTTTGAACACAAAAATTTACGATGAAGTCATCCGCGTGAAAAACGACGATGCCTTTGCCATCGCCCGACGCATGGCGAAAGAAGAAGGTTTGCTGGTAGGCATTTCATCCGGCGCCGCGATGTGGGCCGCACTCGAAGTCGCGAAGCGCGCAGAGAATGCAGGGAAAATGATTGTGACGATTATCCCGTCTTACGGCGAGCGGTATTTGAGTACGCCGTTGTTTGCGGGGTTGATGGATTAGAAAAATGTAGGGTGGATCAAGCGCAGCGGATCCACCGTTTCATCACGACGCAGATTATGCATAAAGTCCATTTCGGTTCCGAATCCGAATACGTGAAGATCGTTGTGCCTAAAACATTCTCGAGCGAAGGTTGGGGTCAAGCAACGGTGATTATTTCTGTTGAATGCTTTCGTGGCGA
Organism: Betaproteobacteria bacterium; assembly: GCA_043744315.1. Classification (GTDB taxonomy): domain Bacteria; phylum Pseudomonadota; class Gammaproteobacteria; order Burkholderiales; family Usitatibacteraceae; genus UKL13-2. Next base: position 735 of record JAYTUX010000300.1, read on the forward strand.
AATCAATCCATGGGTCCAAGCAGGAGACTTCGAATGCCTCTCCTTAGAACTACGCGCGCTCTATGAAACTCTCAAGGGAAAGGCCGAGTTCGCACCACTGGAGAATCAATTTAGCCTTGAACTCACTGCATTGACTGGCGGCCACGTTGAGCTGAAAGGATATGCGTCGGCTCACACTAGCCACGGTAACAAGCTGGAATTTGAACTCGCCCTTGATCAAACCTATTTGCAGAGACCGCTGGCGCGGATTGAGGAAATTTGTAGTCACTTCAAGCCTCGCCTGGATTATTGAAGCGTATTTCGAGAGATACGATTCCCGCAATACACCCTTCCGGAATTAGCCAGGTGGGCACGATTTGGTGCCCACGCGATCTTGATGCGATGGCCAACATTACCCGATGTCACAATACCGTCGCGCTACGCAAACCGGCGTATCGGAATGTTATGAAACGCTAACCAGCGTCCCAGGGGTTTACCACTGCTAAATTTAGGTCGCTAAAGTGTCGTACGTTCCGAGTCGCAATCGTGGCGCGACGAGAAAGCGCTATGCCGGCGATCAACGTATCGCGAATGTCGACAGGGCGGCCAGCTTTCCTTCGTTCAGCCGCAAGCGATGCGGCTTCACTAGCGGCAGCCTCGTCGAATTCCAAGATGCGGTTATCCAGATCTGTTTCGATCAATTCTGCGAATGCGGCCTCCAGACGATCGCGGCGTTTTCCATTCGGAAGCTGAGCCAATCCAAACTTTGCTTCGAACAAAGTAATAGCCGAAATCCAGATTGAATCTTGCGGTTGATTATCAAGCCAAGCGATGACCAGTCTCTCGGGCTTAACTTGCATCACAGCCGAGAGGACGTTGGTATCGAGAATAATCACCTAAGGAAATCAGGCGGCGAAATTGTTTGCCCCGTCATTTCT
>JAYTUX010000301.1:0-1650 GCA_043744315.1 Betaproteobacteria bacterium
GATCTTCGTGCGTCCACCCGGCTTGAAGTCACCAACGATAAAGCCGCACTTGCCGCGGCCGATATTGTCATCGTCGCTGTACCAACGCCGGTGAATGATGCCCGCCTGCCCGATTTCGGCCCATTGCTCAGCGCCAGCCGCGCCATCGGCCCCCATTTAAAGCGCGGTGCAATCGTGGTGTATGAATCCACCGTGTATCCGGGCGCGACCGAAGAAGTCTGCATTCCAGAACTCGAAAGCGCGTCGGGACTGAAGTGGAAGGAAGGGTTTTTCGTCGGTTATTCGCCAGAGCGGATCAATCCGGGCGACAAGGAGCACACCCTCACCCGCATCGTCAAAATCGTTTCGGGTGATACGCCAGAAACGTTGGCCAAACTGGCTGAAGCATACGGCACCGTCGTGAAAGCGGGGATATTCCAAGCCTCTAGTATCCGTGTGGCGGAAGCGGCAAAGGTAATTGAAAACTCGCAGCGTGATTTGAACATCGCGTTCATGAATGAGTTGGCGATTATTTTCAATCGCATGGGGCTGGACACGGCCGAAGTGCTCGAAGCGGCAGGCACGAAATGGAATTTTTTGAAGTTTAGGCCTGGTTTGGTCGGCGGACATTGCATCGGCGTTGATCCTTACTACCTCACCTATCAGGCGGAAAAATTCGGCCATCATCCGGAAGTAATCCTCGCGGGACGTCGCATCAACGACAGCATGGGTGCATACGTCGCCAAGCAAACCGTGAAAACACTCATCAAGACGCGCGGCAATCTGAATGGCGGCGTCGTGAATGTGCTGGGGCTGACATTCAAAGAGAATTGTCCCGACCTGCGTAACAGCAAGGTCGTCGATATCATTCGTGAATTAAAAGAATATGGAATGACTGTACATGTGCACGACCCGCATGGTGAATCCGCAGAAGCCGAACATGAATACGGCATCGCATTGACAGCATGGGACAAGCTGCCTGCCGCAGATGCGCTCGTACTCGCGGTCGCGCACAAAGAATATCTGGCGATGCCGCTCGACAGCCTGCTGTCAAAAGCAGCACCGAACGGCTGTGTGATTGATGTCAAGTCGGCGCTTGATCGCACGACCGTTGCCGCCAAAGGATTTACGTTATGGCGGTTGTGATTTTGCTAGGCTAAACAAATCCCGCCATCAAAAAGTCACCTCTGTCTTCACCACAAATTGCACCGATTTAATTCCCGGCGTTCGATTCAACGGCACCGCGATATCGGCATGTAGCACATTTGCAAACGCGGCGCGGTCGAGTGCTAAGCGAAGGCCGACGCCGGCATCGGCCAGCCACCCCGGGTTGGAAATATTCTGATTCAGCCCGCCCCAAGCTCTGCCGATGTCAAAAAATGCCGCCCCGCCGACGCGCACCAAGCGAAACGGATACCAATCGGTGTAAACCCGTTGTTCCAAGGTTAGCAGTGCGCGGCGCTCACCAGCCTGGTAGTAAGACGGATAGCCACGCAGTCCGTTATTGCCGCCAATCAGCAATTGATCTGCGATGCCGCCGCCCCTGATACCGTCGCCGGACAATGCCGCATAGAACAACGCATCCTTGCCTTGTGGAACGTAATAGCGCACCGCCGCGCCCACCTGTGTCATCGGTGTACCAGTCGTCGCGAGGCGGCGCTCCGCTGTGCC
>JAYTUX010000302.1:0-5234 GCA_043744315.1 Betaproteobacteria bacterium
AGCCAGCCCTTGCCCAGTACGCCGCCTGAGCCGATCGCGATCGTCGATTGAATGATGTGATAGCCCGCGCCGAGCGGATCTTCGCTCGGATCAATCAGCGTGTAGATGCGCCGCTTCTGGTAATCGTGGAGAAAATTCCACAGGAGCGGCATCATCGCGCCGCCTGCAAGGACACCGCCCAGAATAATTTTCCACGAGAGTCCGGCCAAGAAGATTACAAAGAATCCTGAAGCGAAAATGAGAATGGCGGTGCCCAGATCGGGTTGTCTTACGACCAGCCCAACTGGCAACATCAGGATCAATCCCGCAATGATGAAGTCCTTCAGGGAGAGCCCTTCTTCCTTGCGATGGAAGTACCAGGCCAGCATCAGTGGCACGCCGATTTTCATGATCTCGGAAGGTTGGATCACGATCACACCCAAATTCAACCACCGCCGCGCGCCGTTGCGGATGTCACCCCCGAGTGCGACGCCCAGTAACAGCAACAGACCAACGATGTAGATTGGAATCGCGAGACGCATCAACTGCTGCGGCGGAATATTGGCGATGATCCACAGCGCCACCAGCGCTACGGCGAAATTGCGCATCTGGCCCAGCGCGCGATCAAATGAGGTGCCGCCAGACGCCGAATACACCACCGTGAACGACAACGCGCCCAGCACAATCAGCGTCACCATCAGTGGTCCATCGAGGCGGCGCGTGGCGGTGTCGAAGAGCCGGTTAGTCAGCGTCTTTAACATTGGCTTCCGGGGCTTTCTTCAATTGCAGATCGGGTAATTTTCCGAGCAGGTGGTAATCGAACACGGCGCGTGCCATCGGTGCCGCAATGGTTCCACCAAAGCCGCTGTTCTCGACCAGTATCGCGAGTGCGATGGTGGGTTGCTCAGCCGGTGCGTAGGCTATGTACCAGGCGTGGTCGCGCAACTTTTCGGCGACGCGACCTTCGACATACTTTTCGCCTTTCAAGCCGAACACTTGAGCGGTGCCGGTTTTACCCGCGCTCGTGTAAGGTGCCTTGGCGAATGCGCGAGCGCCAGTGCCCTCCTTTGCCACCCCCTCGAGCGCGCGCTTGATGAAGGCAATGTTCTCCGGCTTCAACGGCAATCGAGCGTCGATCACCGGCGCGACGGGACGAATCTCGCCGGTAACGGCATCGGTAACTTGGCGCACCAGATGCGGCTTGTAGGCAACGCCATCATTGGCGATGGCGGCAATGGCATGCGCAAGTTGCATGGGTGTGTAAGCGTTGTAGCCTTGGCCGATACCTGCCGAGATGCTGTCGCCCAGATACCATTTGCGCGCGTCAGATGCGGCTTTGGCAAAGCGCTTTTCCTTCCATGCACGCGAGGGCAGCACGCCTTCTTTTTCGCCGTCGATATCGACACCGGTTTTACTGCCGAATCCGAGCAGGCCGAGAAATTCGGCCGTCTTGTCGATATCGGTATCGGCCGCCAATTGGTAGTAATACGTGTCGCAGGAATCGACAATCGATTTGTACATGTCAACCCAGCCGTGACCGCCCTTTTTGTCATCGTTCCAGCGGTGCGCGACACCGGGCAGCGCAAAGAAACCTGGATCGGAAATGCCTTGCGCCGGGGTGCGCTTGCCGGATTCGAGCGCAGCCAACGCAAGAAATGGCTTGATGGTCGAGCCCGGCGGATAGGCACCCTGCAGCGCACGATTTAGCAGCGGTCGATCCGCCGAGGTATTCAGCAAATCCCAATTCTGTGGATCGATGCCATCGACAAACAAACTCGGATCGAACGCGGGCCGCGAAATCAGCGCGAGGATTTCGCCGTTGCGCGGATCGATCGCCACCATCGCGCCGCGACGTTCGCCGAAGGTGTCTTCGATGGCGCGCTGCAATTTGATGTCGATGGTCAGGGTGAGATTGTTACCCGCGATCGGCATCGATTTCGCGAGTGAGCGGATCGCGCGTCCACCCGCATCGATCTCTACTTGCTCGGCACCCGTTTTTCCATGTAGCTCGGCCTCGTAGCTGCCCTCAATGCCAAGCTTGCCGATGTGGTCCGTGCCTTTGTAATTTGCCGCCAATCCGCCTGCCTCAATCTTTTTGACTTCGGCATCGTTGATGCGGCCGATGTAGCCGATCGCGTGCGAGGCGACTTCGCCGTGCGGATAGTTACGGAACAGGCGCGCCTGAATGTCGAAGCCAGGAAAGCGGTAGCGGTTGACCGCGAAGCGCGCAATTTCCTCATCCGACAAACGCGTGCGGATCGGCAGCGATTCGAAATTCTTGCTCTCTTCCATGAGCTTCTTGAAGCGCCGGCGATCGCGCGCCTGGATGTCGATGACAGTGGAAAGTTCGTCGAGCGCGCGGTCGAGATGGGCGACGCGCGAGGGCATGACTTCGAGTGTGTACGCCGAATAGTTGGCCGCTATCACTTCGCCATTGCGGTCCAGAATCAGACCGCGGTTCGGCACCACCGGCACCACCGAAATGCGATTGGCTTCGGCGAGCGTGTGAAAGTGGCTGCGCTTGATCACCTGCAAATACACCATGCGGCCCGCAAGGATGGCAAAGGCGACGAGCACGCAACCCGCAGCGAAAAAAGCGCGCGCACGAAACACCGTGAGTTCCGCTTCCCGATTCTTGATGGCGGTGCCGATCATTGCAGCGTCATTTCAATGTTGCCGATGACATCAATGCATCATCGTGGTTTGTCGCGCCGCGCGCCGGAAACGCGGCAAATTGGCGACAAAATCAAGCGGCGGCCATAGCGCCGCGCCAAGTACCGGTGAGAGCGCCAGCAGCATGCCGGGAAATTCTCGTCCCAGCGAAAAATTCAGCAACACCACGATCACCTGCGCGAACACCAGGATCGCACCGACATGCAACGCCTGCTCAAGCAGGCTCAATTGCAGGATGCGTAGCCGCAACAGTTGCGCGAGATAAATCGCCACCACGTACACCAGCGCATGCTGGCCGAGCAACACGCTGTCGGCCACATCCATCACCAGGCCGAACGCGAATCCCGCGCCCTGGCCGATACTGCGCGGCTGGCTCACGCTCCAGTAAAGCAATACCAGCAACACAAAATCCGGGTGCGCGCGCAGCAAGGCACCGCTCCATGGAAGCAAATTAAAAATGAAGGCGCACGCGATCGACCCCACCAGCAAGCGCAGCGGCGCCGGTGGGCGCATCGGTTCGTGCGATATGGGGGACAAGTCCATCAGCGTGGCTCGCGTCGCTTGGGGCCGCCGCCACGCTCGCGCGCGGGACGTTTTTCATCGGCCTTTACGTCCGGGCGAGGATAGTCGTGGAGTTCTTGCCGTATCAATACCTTTACGAAGCGGTGCTGATCGGTGCCCGCGGCGGGGTTCGCCGAAATACGGGCAAACGGAAACGCGGGATTTTTATCGACCACGGTGACCACCGCCACGGATAGCCCCGCCGGATACGTGCCATCGATCCCCGACGTCACCAACGCGTCGCCAACTTGCACATCCGCGCCAATGGGAATGAACGGCACGTCGATGGTACCCTCGCGACCGGTGCCGACCGCAATCGCGCGCACGCCATTTCGCACCACCATCACCGGCACTGCCTGATCTTTTTCGGTCGTCAAGGTGACTTCCGATGAGAGCATGCCGACGGCCGTCACCTGGCCGATCACGCCTTTGCCGTCGATGACGGCGAGACCCGCAACCAGGCCATGGGTGCGGCCTTTGTCGATGATCAATTTGCGGGCGAAAGGGTTGCGCGCATCGCGGATGATTTCGGCCACCACACCGCGATCGCCGAAGCGCGCATCGGCTGCCGCGAGTACACCGAGATAGGCTTGCTCGGTGCGGATCAGTTTCGCTTGCTGCGACGCAGCGGCAAGTTCCAGCACTTCGCCTTTGAGGCGCGCGTTTTCATCGACCAGTCGTTTCTGATCTGAAAAATATTCGCCGCCGTGGCGCGCAACGATTACCGGAAAACGCAACATCTGCTCGATCGGTGCGATCACCGCCGATACGCCGAGGCGCACCAGTGACAGCGCCTGAAAGCGGTGATCGGCGACCATCACGGCGATGGCGACGAGCGCAAAAAACGTCAGACGCGCGAGCGCGCTCGGGCCGCGGGCGAAAAAATTATCCTGATAGGCGGACACGAGGCTATCCCGGATGATTCATCAAGGATTCATCGAAGACGCGGGCCTTGCGATCCGCCGCGCCCGGGGCGCACGGAGTGGGCGTTCATTACAATTCGTTGGTGAAGACCGAACCCAACTTGTCCATCTCTTCCAGCGCGCGCCCGGAACCGCGCACCACGCACGTGAGAGGATCATCGGCGACGATCACCGGCAGGCCGGTTTCCTCTACCAGCAAACGATCGAGATCGCGCAGCAACGCGCCGCCACCGGTCAGCACCATGCCTTTTTCGGCAATGTCGGCACCGAGTTCGGGGGGCGTTTGTTCCAGCGCGGACTTGACGGCCGAGACAATCGAATTCAATGGCTCGGTCAACGCTTCGAGAATTTCGTTGGAGGAAATCGTGAACGAACGCGGAATACCTTCGGCCAGATTGCGGCCCTTCACTTCCATCTCGCGCACTTCGCTGCCGGGGAACGCGGAACCGATGGTCTTCTTGATATTTTCGGCGGTGGACTCACCGATCAGCATGCCGTAATTGCGGCGAATGTAATTGATGATCGCTTCATCGAATTTGTCACCGCCGACGCGCACACTTGCCGAATACACAATGCCGCCCAGTGAAATCACGCCGACCTCCGTCGTGCCGCCGCCGATATCAACCACCATTGAACCGGTGGGTTCGGCGATCGGCAAGCCGGCACCAATGGCGGCGGCCATCGGCTCCTCGATCAAAAATACTTGTGAGGCACCCGCCGCGACGGCGGACTCGCGGATCGCGCGGCGTTCCACTTGCGTCGAACCGCACGGGACGCAAATCACGATGCGTGGGGAAGGCCGATACCATTGCGCATCGTGCACCTTCTTGATAAAAAACTTGAGCATGTGCTCGGTGGTGTGAAAATCGGCGATTACGCCGTCTTTCATCGGCCGAATCGCCGTGATGTTGCCGGGCGTGCGGCCCAGCATCATTTTCGCCGCGACACCGACGGCCTGAATGGTTTTCTTCGAATTGGGGCCGGCATCCTGGCGAATCGCGACCACTGAAGGTTCATCGAGAACGATGCCTTTGCCACGAAGATAAATGAGGGTGTTTGCGGTGCCGAGATCGATCGCAAGATCGGTGGAAAAATACT
>JAYTUX010000303.1:0-19660 GCA_043744315.1 Betaproteobacteria bacterium
ACTGGTTGGCTTCGACATTTGTCTCGCCCCGGAAAATAATGGCCTATGAAACTCGCCTCATTTCGACGCAACGTTGATTCGCCCAATTCCCATGCGCGACTCGGTGTTGTGCGTGACGGCGCGATGCTTGACCTATCCAGTTTCGCGCAAGAATCCGCACCTGCAAATATTCGTGAGATGTTGAACGACACCGCATTGGGCCTCGCATGGGCACATGCGCAACTTGCACGCGCAGGGCTTGAACCGGCACTCGCCTATGCGAACACCCTTGCGCTTGACGCGATCACGTTCCTGCCGCCCGTCGCCGATGCCGACAAGTTCATTTGTGTCGGCAAAAATTACCGAAGCCATCTAGAAGAATTGAAACGCACCGATCTCATCAAAGAGATGCCGCAGGAACCGACCGGTTTTATCAAGACCAATAGCTGCCTCACCGGTCACAACGCCGACGTGGTGCGGCCACGCGATGTGTCGGCACTCGATTACGAACCGGAATTGGTGTTCGTCATCGGCAAGCCCGCGTGTCGCGTGCCGAAGGGGCTGCCGATTGCCGCCGCACTGGAATATGTCGCGGGTATTACGTTGCTCAATGACCTCACGTGCCGCGATACTCAAAAGAGAGAAGTGGCATCTGGCTCGCGTTTCTGGACAGCGAAGAACGCGCCCGGTTTCGGCCCGCTCGGCCCGTATCTGATCACGATGGATGAAGTGGCCGACCCGTACAATATTTGGGTCACCTGCCACGTCAATGGAGTAGAGCGAATGCGTGTCAACACGAGTGAGCAAATCTGGAATATCAGCGATATCCTCGCGCATTTTTCGCGCCTCGTGCCGCTGCAGCCGGGCGACATGTTTTCTACCGGTGCGCCGGGTGGTGTGGCGGTGGGTAAGGCCAACGCGGGCGAATTGTTCCTGAAACCGGGCGATTTGGTTGAGTGCGCGTTTGAACATCCGGCGATGGTGTTGTCGAATCGGATTGTTGCTGACCATTGATATTTTCGTTGAAAGGAATATTCTTTACATGAGGTTTTTCGCCGCAATTTTCCTCGCCATGCTGGCGGGCGCGCCATCATTCGCCACCGATTTCCCAATGAAGTCGATCAAAATCATCGTGCCCTATCCGCCCGGCGGCGGCACCGATGTGCTGACGCGCATCACGGCAAAGTATTTGCAGGAGTCTTTCAAGCAACCGGTGATCGTCGAAAATCGCCCGGGAGCGGGCGCATCGATCGGCATCGCCACCGTTTCCAAAGCGACTGCGGATGGCTATACGCTGATGGCGATTGCGGCGGGGCCACTAAATAGTGAAAACCTGCCGTTGTTTGAACCGGTCGCGTTGTTTGCGGCCCCGCCGTATTTGGTGGTCATCAATCCCGACGTCCCGACAAAAAGTTTGGCTGAATTCATCGTTTACGTAAAAGCGAATCCAGGCAAGCTTTCGTATGGCTCAACCGGTGGCGGCGCGGCGTCGCATTTGTCGGCAGAATTGTTGAAAGCGATGGCAGGCATCGAGTTGTTGCACGTACCCTACAAAGGTACCGGGCAGGCATTGACCGATTTGCTCGGCGGGCAGATTCAAATGATGGTTGCACCCACGCAGACCGTGATTGCACAGGTCAATAGCGGTAAATTACGCGCGCTCGCCGCAACCGGAAAAGTGCGCTCGGTCGCGGCACCCACTGTCCCAACTGCCGCCGAGGCGGGCCTCGTTGGTTATGAAGCCACAGGCTGGTTCGGTTTGGTTGCGCCTGCCAATACGCCAAAGGCCATCGTGCATAAACTCAACAGTGAAGTCAACGCCATCCTCGCGTCAATGGAGGTGAAAGAGCGCCTCGCACAATTGGGTGCGACACCAGATGCGTTGACGCCCGAACAGTTTCTGAAATTTATCCGTGCCGATAATGACAAGTGGGCGAAGCTCATGAAAGAGCGGAAACTGGAAGAGGAGATTTCGCGCTAGAACGCCGGTGGACGCCGACTCTCAGACGAAAAGTCGTGAAACGCCGCACTAGTCCTGACTCTGGGTTGCGCGAGGCAGCCCTGCAATCCACCGTGAGTACAACTTGTCCGCCAGCATTCGCAACGCGATTATATTTTTGTCCATCGCACGTTGCATGTCTTCCGGGCGCTGCACACTCGAAGACGCCTCCACATTTTCCGCCGTCCAATCCGTGCACCATTCTTCAATCATCGCCGGAGTCATTTCCGTGTGACATTGCATGGCGAGTGAGTTGCCAATCACATATGCCTGATTGGCGCACGCGTCGCCGGTAAGAATGCGCATCGCATTTGCAGGCAACGTGAATGTTTCGCCGTGCCATTGAAACGTTGTCAACGATGATTGCGCAACCAATGCTTCACCCAACCATTCGCGCGCGACAACATTTTTTTCGGCGATAACGGGATTCCAGCCGATTTCCTTCACCGCATTCACGCTGACGAATCCGCCCAGTGCCTTCGACATTAACTGCCCGCCAAGGCAATGGCCGATGCAGGGTCTTCCTTGATGCACCGCTGCGCGAATTGCGTCGAGTACCGGTGGAATCCACGGTAAATCATCGTTGACGCTCATCGGGCCGCCCATTAAAATCAGGCCGGAAAATCCTGAGAGATCATGTGGAATGTCGTCGCCTTCATCGATCTTGAACAGCCGCCACGGAATCGAGTGCCGGTCGAGAAAGCTGGCAAAATAGCCGGGACCATCCTCGGGTGAAAAACGAAATATGGCGACGGGATTCATGTTGGGCGATTCAGGGCGCATGTCGGTGGCGATGCGGCATTTTACGCGCGCGATAGCCGTGTGTTTGGGTTTGGGTTGCAGCGCGTCGTGGGCGATCAGCGTGACGCTGGTTGGACTCTTTCCCGGCAAGGCGGTGGTGGTCATCAACGGTCAAGACCCGCGCACGGTATCGGTCGGTCAGAAATCGCCGGAGGGCGTGACGCTGGTGAGCACCGCATCTGCGACTGCCGTATTTGATATCGACGGCAAACGGCAGACATTGGAATTGGGGCAACACTTTGTTCCTGCGGCGACCGGCAAGTCGGGTGCGACGCTTGCGGTCGCAGCGGACGGGCAGGGGCACCATTGGGTTCTCGGTCAAATCAACGGCAAGACCACGCGTTTCCTGATTGATACCGGTGCCACCACTGTCTCGCTCCCCGCAGCATTCGCGAAATCGGCGGGTATTGATTATCAAAAAGGTCAGCGCGGCATTTTGCAAACCGCGAATGGCCTCGCCGCCGCGTTTCGGGTCACGCTGGATTCGCTCACGATTGGCGATATCACGGTCTATCAGATCGATGCGACGGTGCTGGAAAATGGGCTCGATACCGCGTTGCTCGGTATGAGTTTTTTGAGTCGCACGGATATGAAACGCGACGGCGCGAATCTGGTGTTGACCAAGCGGTTTTGACACACGCGCTGAAACGAAAAAAGCCCCGGCGAACCGGGACTTTTTTCATTGAAAAGTCAGCTGTCTAATTGATTGCCTTATCGCGCTCAATCATTGCATACGCACTGTGATTGTGGATCGACTCGAAATTCTCTGACTCCACCACATACGATTGCACCCGCGCATCTGCATTCAGCGCCGCCGCCACATCGCGTACCAGATCTTCGACAAACTTTGGATTGTCATAGGCGCGCTCGGTTACAAACTTTTCGTCAGGGCGCTTCAGCAAACCGTACAACTCGCAGGATGCCTGCTCTTCGGCGACGCGCACCACTTCTTCGATCGACAGCGGTTCCGCACCACGCACAGAAATCGTCACATGTGAGCGCTGATTATGCGCACCGTACGCGGAAATCTCTTTGGAACAAGGGCAAAGGCTTGTGACCGGCACGACCACTTTAGTCGTGATGGTTGCCGTACCATTCTTGATTTCACCCGTGAGCGTGACTTCGTAGTCGAGCAATGATTTCACGCCTGAAACCGGTGCCGCTTTTTCGATGAAAAATGGAAACTGCATTTCAATCCGGCCCTCGCTCACTTCAAGGCGTACGACCATACGCTGCAGCAAAGCAGCCAGCGATTGCGCGGAATATGGCTCAGGATTGGTTTCGAGAATTTCCACGAACCGCGACATATGTGTGCCCTTGACGCTGTGGGCAAGGCGAACATTCATGTCGAAAACCGCAACCGAATGCGCGACCCCGCCGCTTTCGGTTTGAACCCTTATCGGATGCCGCAGCGCCTTGATACCGACCCGATCAATGGATATTTTGCGGGTGTCTTCAGTACTTTGTACATCGGCGATAGGCAAGTGCAAGTCGCGCTGGTTCATGAAATGTCTTTCCGATACGGCTGTAAAGTATAGCGTCGGGTAATAGTTGAGTAAAGTAATCAAGCATATGGGTGCTTTTGCCGAAAGTTCAATTAATTGCCGCCGGGCATTCCGGCACGCAACAAAAAAAGGGCACCTGACTCAGGTGCCCTTCTTTAATCTGACGGTCGGACGTTTCACCGACCGACTTGATATTTGCTACGCGTGGTACGCGGTCTCGCCATGTGACGTGATATCGAGGCCTTCGCGTTCCTCGTCTTCCGGAACCCGCAGTCCGAACACCATCTTGACGATGAAGAGCGATACCGCTGCAACGACACCCGACCACACCACGCTCACGCCGACCGCCTTGGCCTGAATCATGACTTGCTCGCCGATCGAGGTGAAGCCCGACGTTGCTTTGACCCAATCGGTCACGAAGCCTGGGCCGCCCAAATCAGGCGACACGAACACGCCGGTGAGCAGGGCACCCAAAATACCGCCGACCGCATGCACGCCGAACACATCGAGCGAATCATCGACCTTGAGCAATTTCTTAAGTCCGGTGACACCCCAGAGGCAGACCACACCCGCTGCGGTACCGATCACAAACGCGCCAGGAATGCCCACGTTGCCCGCAGCCGGCGTAATCGCCACCAAGCCCGCGACGGCACCCGAGGCGGCGCCAAGCATCGAGGGCTTGCCTTTGATGAGCCATTCGGCGAGTGTCCATGACAACACTGCGCAGGCCGTTGCAAGGAACGTATTGGTGAACGCGAGTACCGCCGAATTGCCTGCTTCGAGGGCAGAGCCCGCATTGAAACCGAACCAGCCGAACCACAGCAACGACGCACCGACCATGGTCATTGTCAGGCTATGAGGCGTGAGTGCTTCCTTACCGTAACCAATACGCTTTCCTAGAAAGTACGCGGCGACCAGGCCCGCGACACCGGCGTTGATATGCACCACCGTGCCGCCTGCGAAATCGAGTGCGCCCCACTGCCAGATCAAGCCTGCTTTCGCATTCTGCGCATCGACCACATTCGCGGCGGTATACGCATCCGGGCCGGGCCAAAACCAGACCATGTGCGCGATCGGCACGTAGCTGAACGTGAACCAAAGCACCATGAACAGCAAAACTGCGCCGAACTTCATCCGTTCCGCGACCGAGCCCAAAATCAGGCAGCAGGTGATCGCTGCGAATGTGGCCTGGAACGCCATGAACAGCATTTCGGGAATCACAACCCCTTTGCTGAAGGTTGCGGCCATCGCGAATTCGCCTTTGGCCACATCGGCGATGCCTTTCAGGAACAATCGATCCGTCCCGCCGAAGTACGCATTGCCTTCAGTGAATGCAAAGCTGTAGCCGTAAATCACCCACAAGACGGTGATGAGCGAGAACGTGACGAATACCTGCATCAATACCGACAGCATGTTCTTCGAGCGCACCAGGCCGCCGTAGAACAATGCGAGCGCGGGTACGCTCATCAACAGCACCAAGGCAGTGGACGTAAGCATCCAAGCCACGTCGCCTTTGTTTGGCACAGGCGAAGGTGGCGCTGCCGCTGCGGCAGGTGCGGCGCCGGTGGCGGCTGGTGCTGCGGCCGGTGTTGCCCCCGCAGGTGCAGCCGCTGCCGGTGCCGCAGGAGCGGCGGCTGCCGGTGCGGCGGCAGCAGGAGCAGCAGCGGCCGGCGCATCCTTCGGTTTCGGATTCTCGTACTGCGCGTGCGCGCTACCCGCCAGCAGCAGGCTGCTCAGCAACGCCAGCGTGGTCAATATTTTTTTCATGTGTGGGCTCCCTGGTTTACAGCGCGTCGGCGCCGGTTTCGCCGGTGCGAATGCGCACCACTTGCTCAAGATCGAAAACGAAGATCTTGCCGTCGCCGATCTTGCCGGTGTTCGCGGATTTTTCAATCGCCTCGATCACCTGTTCGATCAAATCATCTTTGACCGCCGCTTCGATTTTTACTTTCGGCAGGAAATCGACGACGTATTCCGCGCCGCGATAAAGTTCGGTGTGGCCTTTCTGGCGGCCGAAGCCTTTGACTTCAGTGACCGTGATGCCTTGCACGCCGATGGCGGACAGCGCTTCACGCACTTCGTCAAGCTTGAATGGCTTGATGATGGCGGTGACCAATTTCATGCGGGTTCTCCCTTGGTATGAGTGGTGTTGATGTGTCCGGCGCCGCAAACGCGAGCGCCGGGTGCGAGCGGGCGATTAGAACGACTTGTTCACAAATGCGACCAAGCGGCCTTTGCTCCAGTCTTTGCCAAGATAGGTATAGACCGGCGCGTTGGCATTGGTGTCCTTGTAATAGGCGCCTGCATTCCATCCATCGCCGAAGTCATAGGTCGCGCCGATTTTGAATACGGTGTAATTGCCGCCGACGTATCCCTTGTAAGTTGCTCGGCCAACGTGGGCGTTGACAATGACTTTCGGCATCACCTCCTGGCTCCAGTTGATCTCGCCGAAGCTGGATCCCTTGGTGCCTGGCAGACCGAACGCATCGCTCACAATGTGTGAATACTTGGCTGAGAATGCGCCTGAGGAAATGCCGACATAAAACTCATCGGTATTGGGTTTTTTCAAAACGAGGAAGCTCGTGGTTGGCAGCGGCTTCTGCGTAATCGCTTCCGAACCAACGTATTCATAGCGCAGATAGCCCAGATCAAGGGTGACGTCCTTGACGACTTCAAACTTGTAACCGCCGAACAAATCGAGTTCCACGCTACCTTTGCCGCCGACAAACTGCGAAGCCGGTGGATTGGCACGTTGCAACTCTTTCTTGGTGTCTTCAATCCATTTAATATTTGTCAGGAAAGCGCCCAGATAGAAACCGCTTGAGTGCGAGTAGTCGAGGTTCAGCTGTACGGCGGGCTTTTCCGATGTCTGCGAAATGCCGCGGTATTCGTACTCGGTGTAGAGCGAAACCTTCGGCACAAAGGTATGTTCTGGCGTCGGCTCAGGTGCGGCCGCGGGTGCGGCAGCGGCTGGCGCTTGTTGAGCCATGGCATGCATCCCATTCAGCGCGAAGAGAACTGAACCTGTCATTGCGATTGCTTTAACGATTTTTTTCATGTGCATACCCTGAAGGTGGTTGAAAATGAGGTGTTCGCATCCCTATTAGCAGGTTGCATGCCATTGTTTTTTGAATCCCATGTGCCTGATTTAATTAGAGGTTTGTTAGTTGTTCCACAGCAGCACACCAAATGTGGGCGACCTTTCTCTTGCATGCACCTAGATGGTGCGGAAAGGAGCTTGATAATCGCGCGTCGAATTCGGTGCGTCGGATAAAATGCAGCCACGCGCATCAAATGACCAACTTGCGCACGAGAAAACTTAATGACCAAAACTTCTTCTGCCCTCGAGGCAATGACCCAACTTGCCGCCAAAGTCGATGCCGCGATCAAAGCGTCACCGGTGTCGGGGTTTGAGGCCAATGCGCGCCAGCATTTTGTGGCGCAACTCGCGAAACAGGGCCTGGTGACGCGCGAAGAATATGAAATTCAAACCGCGCTGCTGGAAAAAACCCGCGACAAACTGAAAACGCTGGAAGCGCGACTCGCGTTGCTTGAAACCGCGCACACGCCACCCAAAAGCCAATAAAGCGCTGAATGTCACTCGCCGTTCTCTATTCCCGTGCGCTGGCCGGCATGGAAGCCCCGCTTGTCACTGTCGAAGTGCATTTGGCCAATGGCTTGCCGATGTTCACTATCGTCGGCTTGCCAGAAGCCGAGGTAAAGGAAAGCAAAGATCGCGTGCGCGCCGCTTTGCTGAACGCGCGCTTTGAATTCCCCGCGCGGCGCATCACCGTTAATCTGGCCCCGGCCGATTTGCCAAAGGAAAGCGGACGATTTGATTTGCCGATCGCGCTGGGCATATTGGTGGCAAGCGGGCAAATCCCCGGCGACAAATTGAAGCAGTACGAATTCGCCGGTGAACTTGCCCTGACCGGCGACCTGCGCCCAATACGCGGTGCACTCGCGATGACCTTCAAAGCGCATGGCGACGGTCGCGCATTTGTGCTGCCAACGGCTTCCGCCACCGAGGCCGCACTGGTCACCGATGCCACCGTGCTCGGTGCCAAAAGTTTGTTGCAGGTTTGTGCGCACCTGTCCGGGCGCGAAAAAATCCCCGCCTTTGAAAGTATCGCCGCCGTCGGCGTTACACATTACCCGGACATGTCCGAAGTGAAAGGCCAGGGCCAGGCCAAACGCGCGATGGAAATCGCCGCAGCGGGGCGCCACAGCGTATTGATGATGGGCCCGCCCGGCACCGGCAAAACCATGCTCGCCGCGCGTTTCCCCGGCATCCTGCCGGCGATGACGGATGCCGAAGCACTGGAGGCGGCGGCAGTGCAAAGCCTTTCGCCCGGCGGCTTCAAGGTGGAGAATTGGAAAAAGCGCAATTTCCGTTCGCCGCATCACACCGCATCGGGTGTGGCATTGGTCGGCGGCGGCAGCAATCCGCGTCCTGGTGAAATCTCGCTCGCGCATCAGGGCGTGTTATTCCTCGATGAGCTGCCTGAGTTCGAACGAAACGTGCTGGAAGTATTGCGCGAGCCGCTGGAATCCGGTCGCATCACCATTTCGCGTGCCGCGCGCCAGGCCGATTTTCCGGCCGAGTTTCAATTGATCGCTGCAATGAATCCCTGCCCGTGCGGCTACCTCGGTCACTTTATGAACAAATGCCGTTGCACACCGGATCAGATTTCACGCTACCGCAGCAAGATTTCCGGGCCGTTGCTGGACCGCATCGACCTGCAAATTGAAGTGCCGGCCGTGCCGCAACTGGAACTGGTGAAAGCGGCGAAAGGCGAAGGTAGTGAGACGATTCGTGAACGTGTTGAAGGCGCTTTTCAGATGCAATTGAAGCGCCAGGACAAACCCAATGCAAAACTCGCAGTGAAAGAGATCGACGAGATTTGCAAACCTGATGCTGCCGGTGAAGAATTACTGAAGAGTGCCATTCAGCGCATGGGTTTGTCCGCGCGCGCCTATCATCGTGTGCTGAAAGTGGCGAGAACGATTGCCGATTTGGCGGGAAACGAAAGTATTTCCGGTGCGCATATCGCCGAAGCGATTCAGTATCGGAAGATGGATAAGGCAAATTTGGCGTAGGTGATTTTCACCGTAAAGCCGATTACCTGCGCGGTGTTTGAACGTTTTTGTCATGGAAACGCGCGCCAGTGCTAGACCTTTTCGTTAACGCAAGAATGCCCGATCCGCCTCCACATGAAGAACTTGCAGTTTCTGATCGTCGTCGCATCCTTGCTTTCCAGCCTCGCTGCCGCAGTGCCTTCACCCACCACGACGCTGGCGCCTGTATTGCCGATGCGCGTGGAAGGCGCAATCCGCGGCGTGTGGATTCCCACCCCCGATCACACCAATTTTTTCAACACCCGCGCGACCATCGACTCGCAGCTACGCGAACTCGCGGACGCCGGCATCAACACCTTGTTTGTCGTCATGTGGAATCAGGGCCGCACGTTTTATCCCAGTCGCGTGATGAAGGAATTCACGGGCGTCGGAATCGATGAGCGCATGCGCGGGCGCGATCCGCTGCAAGAAACAATCGAAGCCGCGAAGCCGCTCGGCATCAAGGTATTTGCCTGGTTCGAGTTTGGATTCGCCACTGACGTGAACGGCGGCAAGGGTCGTGAAATCACCGACAAAAAACCGCAGTGGATTGCGATGAATGCGGCGGGAAAACCGGTGATCAAAAATGGTTTTCGCTGGCTGAACGCACTGGATGACGAGGTGCAGGATTTCATGTTATCGCTGATGATGGAGGTCGTGGAAAAGTATAGTGTTGCCGGCATTCAAGGTGATGATCGCCTGCCAGCGATGCCGTCTGAGGGGGGCTACAACCCAGGCATCATGGCCGCTTACCAAGCCGAGCACGAAGGTCGCTCGCCGCCAACCAATTCAAAGGATCCAGCATGGGTGCAATGGCGCGCCGATCGACTGAGTCGTTTCATGGCGCGCATTCATGGTGAGGTGAAAAAACGCAAGCCCGCCATCGCGATTAGCATGGCGCCCAGCGTATTTCCGTGGGGCCGCGATGAGTATTTGCAGGACTGGCCAACGTGGGTGAAAAATGGCTGGGTCGATAATATTTCGCCTCAGCTTTATCGCAAAGATTTCAACGCGTACAAAGCAACTTTGCATGCGATTACGCGCAGACAGATCAGTGAATCCGACAAGCGCCGATTGACGCCGGGCGTACTGCTCGATGTGGGGAAGAACTATCACGCGTCCGACGCATTCATTGCCGAAATGCTCGAGGAGAATCGCCGTGAAGGAGTCACCGGCGAAATATTCTTTTTCAACGAAGGCGTGCGCGCGCGTTTGCCGTTGTTGAGGCGTTTGTATACGCGATAGCCAACACAATGTTTCGCGAACGCGTTTTCCCCGCCGTTAAATTAGCGTTTCGCCCTATCCTTTTTGCATCGCCTTGGTGCGTTCGGCAATTTGCTCGCGGATGAAACGATAGGCGGCGCGGTATTCGGCGGCATCGCGGGTGGTTGATGCGATCTTCAGCGCATCCAGACAAATGAGTTCCAGCCGAAACGGTTCAAACAAGCCGTCGATGGGGCGCAGCAACGGATCGTGTACCTGTGTTCGCCACGCGGAATTGGTGACGAGCATCAGTGTAGCGACACGCTCCATGACAAAAACTTTTGCTTGCACATGCCCGTCGCGATAATTTACGTTTGTATTAAGACGTTTGGCGACCTTACTCACGCCGTCCTCGGCGATGGCAAACATCATTTCATTTTTTGCCAGCCACTCTTTCCAAAACGGCGCACGCGCCACAAAAAAATTCGAGAACACGGTATTGCGCGAATCGGTGGCGAGCGATTCCAGTTTCACGCCGGGCACCAACATCTCGGTCGTGAGTTTAAAGGTCTCGAACGTGCCCGGATGATGATTCATGCCGTGTTCAAACACATTCCAGTAGGCCGCGATCTGGTCGAAGAATGGCGAGAACAACACCACGTCTGTGTCACGCGGAAGCCGTGCTACAAAGTTTGTCACATCGCTGGCGCTGAGGCCGGTTTTCTCGCGGAACTTGGGTGAGAAAAATCCCATGAAGTCATTGCCCGCCGGCGGGTTGTCGAGAAGGTATCGACGAATTGGCCAGTACTCGCGCCAATCGGGCCGCTCGTTTTTCAGGTTGTCGAGCGGAATAAAGCCCGGATCGAGTTGACCACGGGTTTCATCGGAATAGTAAATCTGATGGATCTGTATGGCAGACATTATTCTATTGATGGCATGCGAGGTTTATTTTAGCCGACGCAAATGGTAATATCGATTGTGATCGCGGTGCATTCACTGCGCCGGGGAGCCGGCTAGTGCCGGGGAATAGATCCTCGCTTGCTTAGCCTGGTACCACCTCAAACAGGGCTTTTAAATCCTCCGCATTCAAACCGACCGTCGCATTCGCATCGCCCTCGAGCAGTCCTGCCGCCAAGGCACCCTTTTTGTTTTGCATTTCCACAATGCGTTCTTCCAACGTGCCTTTCGCAATCAATTTGTAGACGAACACAGGTTTCTCCTGGCCGATGCGATGTGCGCGGTCGGTCGCCTGATTTTCCACCGCAGGGTTCCACCACGGGTCGTAGTGGATTACGGTATCGGCAGCGGTGAGCGTGAGTCCGGTTCCACCCGCTTTCAGGCTGATAAGAAATAATTTGACTTGGCCCGACTGAAATTGATCGATCGGCGTTTTGCGATTTTGCGTTGAGCCGGTGAGCTTCACGTATTTCACTTCACGCGCGTCGAGTTCGGCTTCGATCAACGCGAGCATGGTGGTGAATTGCGAAAACAACAAAATGCTGCGGCCCTCGGCCAGCAATTCTTCCAGCATTTCCATCAGCGCGATCAATTTTGCCGAGGCAGGTGGTTTGCCTTTGCGTTCGGTTTTTAACAGGCGTGGATCGCAGCAGATTTGCCGCAGCTTCAACAACGCATCCAGCACCACGATGTGGCTTTTCGCGATGCCCTTCGCCGCGATTTCTTCGCGCACCCGTTTGTCCATTGCGGCGCGCACGGTCTCATACAAATCCGCCTGCGCCGAATCGAATTCGACCATCTGCGTGATCAGCGTCTTTGCCGGCAGCTCGTGCGCGACCAGATCCTTGGTGCGTCTCAGCATAAATGGCCGTACCCGGCGTGCGAGAAATTTCTGGCGTGCAAGATCGCCTTCTTTTTCGATCGGCACCCGGTAATCGCGCTTGAAGGTTTTCTCATCGCCAAGCAGTCCCGGCGTCAGAAAGCGGAACAACGACCACAACTCGCCCAAATGATTTTCTATCGGCGTGCCGGTAAGGCACAGCCGATGTCGTGCCTGCAAGCGGCACGCGATGGTGGCGGCCTTGGTCTTCGGATTCTTGATGTTTTGCGCCTCATCAAGGATCGCGATATGCCATGGCTGCGCCAACAGTTTTTCTTCGTCGCGGTTCAAGAGTGCGTAAGTGGTCAGCACCAGATCAAAGTCTGCGAACACCTCGCCGCGGTCATGTCGATCCAATCCGTGCGACACCATCACCTTGAGGCCGGGTGAGAAACGCGCCGCTTCCGATTGCCAGGTCGCCATCATGCTCGTCGGTGCGACCACCAACGCCGGTTGATCGAGCCTGCCCGACATTTTCTCGATTGTCAGATGCGCGAGTGTCTGCACGGTTTTGCCGAGACCCATGTCGTCAGCCAGCACACCGGATATTTCGTACTCACGCAGGAATTGTAACCAGGCGAGGCCTTCGCGTTGGTACGCCCGCAGATTGGCGCGGAATTCGGCGGGCACCTCGACCGGTGCAACACCCTCAAATCGAGCGAGCCGCGCACCTAGTTGGCGCATGCGCTCACCCCCCAGCCAGCGCAATTGCAACGCGCGATCCACTTCGGCAAGGCGTGCTGCCTCCAACGGCGACAAGCGAATCTTGTTGGCCGATGGCTCGCGCAAATACAATTCAAAGAGTGTTGCCAACAGCGGCTTCAAACGCGCCAGTGGCAACGCCGCCTTGCGTCCATCGCCGAGCGGCACAATCATCATTCGCTCGTCGTCCATTGCCTGTAGCGCCCTCGATCCCCACTCGGTCGGCTGCGCATGAATCAGTTTCACCAGAATCGGAATCAGGCTGACTCGTTCACCACCGACTTCAATGCCAATCTCCAGATCGAACCATTGATTCGACGATTCATCGACATCGGCGTACCAATCGCCGACCGGTGCCAGGTCAAATCGAAAATCGGCGGCAATCTCGATTCGCCAGCCCTCTGCGCGCAACTGCGGCACGGTGGTTTCCAGAAATGCGCTCCAAAGCGAAAACGCGCGCTCTTCGTTATTGGCCTCGGCAAACATGAGCTTGCCCTGCATCTCGCGCGACATGCCGCGCATCAGCGCCTTGTCGCTCGCGACCAAGCCGGCAGAAGTGAGGCGTGCCCGTGCGGCGCGTTCAAACGCGGTATTGCGCACGACGCGAAACAGGCGATTACCTTCAACACGGGTGATCTCCGTGGGGTTTTTCCCCGACACCTTTTCACCCAAATAATCAAACGTCAGTGAAGCCGTTTCCAGAAATGTAATGATGTGTTTCCAGGTGCGTGTGTCGTATCGATTGCTTTGATGCGAAGCTAACGACAAGATGAGTTGCGGTCGATAATCGAGCAACGATTCCTCTTCCATCATCGCCGGCAACGGAATGTCCTGATGGAGTTTGCGGGTCTGAAGTTCCTGAGATACGCGTGCGACCCATTTGGCGGGCAACGCCGGTGCCGCCGCGACCGCCATCGCCACCGCCGGTGTCAATGCGGATTCCAGCAGACCGCATTCAGACGTGATGACATCGATATAAGTTGGCGGCGCAGTTGCGAGCGTCGCGGCAGCGGGATCGGTGAGCAGCATTGGCTGACGGTCGCCATTGTCACGCGTGATCCATTCCACACGACCGACGCGCGGCCCAGCCCAACGTAGCGGTGGATGGCTAGCATCAAGCCAATGCGCACGGCCGGTATTGATGATGGCTCGCATCAGCACCGCATCGACGCCAATGAGCGGGAACTCGAAACTGTATCCACGCCCGGTGATCGACGAGAGTTGCCGCAAGATATTGACATCGCTTTTCAGCAGATAACGCGGCGGGTTGTAGATCGAGTTGGTGTTGGTGTAGCGATCAACGCCTGAATACTCGCCCGATTTTTTTACCCGCGCTTTGAAAATGCGCAACATGCCGCCCTGATCGGTGGCTGGTGACGAGGGCTCAAAAAAATAAAGGATGCGTTGCGTCACGTCGGCGGGATAAATTTCGCCGAGATTGGATTGTGCCGCCGCAACCTGGCTCAGCCACAATTCGATTGCATGCGGCAAAGGCATTGACGGTGTTGCGCGGCGGCTTGCCGTCTTGCGCGCCGCGACTTCATCCGCTGACGCATTCACCATCCCAAATTCTTCGGTCTCGGTGGGCTCGATTGTGGTGGATTCTCCATCTGATCCCGTTGCAGACCCGGCTGCCAGCAACGCAGCCACCACATGTTTGCAATTGTGACCGACCGGACAACTGCATTCGCCATCGATGGTTCCGCGTGCAACATCGACGCGCACGACCTGATCGTAATAACCGACCGAGCCGGTGACGCGGCCAATCAGTACCGGTGCGTCGCGCCCGCGCTTTTGCCATTTGGCCGACCGCACGTTGCCATTGCGCCAATAGGCGGCACCGCGCGCGTGGCTGGCGTCGTCGATGTTGGTGGCAATCAGTTCGTCGAGATTCATCGAATTCGTGGATGTTGGGAGGCAAATCCTTCATTATCGAGCGGTAACTGGTGGCGCGCAAGCGAGCTGGGAAATTGCCAGTGGAAAAGCGGCGTTGCCAAGTTCCGCTACGCCGAACGGTTCAGGGAACTTTCATAAACCTCAAAATTTCGTCATTCCGGCGGAGGCCGGAATCCAGCCCATCGTAGGATTAATGAATTACGAAGTACTGGATTCCGGCCTTCGCCGGAATGACGGGTTTTCTTGAAGTACCCTACAATGCCAACCAAGACCCGGTGCGGCGTTCAATCGGAAAATGCCTGACGGCGCCCGTCACTGCTTGGGTCTTTAGAGCGTCCCTTATCGATGTAAGCCCATGACCCCGTCACGCCACCGCCATCACGCCACGCCCCGGTGGCTGCTCGCGCTTTTATTGGCGTCGCTCGGCATGCTGGGGCCATTTGCAATCGATACTTACATCCCCGCGTTCGAACCCATTGCACGGGATTTGGGCGCGTCCGGTTTGCAAATGCAGCAGACGTTTTCGGTGTACCTGCTCGCGTTCGCCGTCATGTTTCTGTTTCACGGCGCACTATCGGATAGCTTTGGCCGCAAGACAGTGATGCTGTGGGGACTGTCGGTTTTTCTGATCGGCACCATCGGCTGCGCGTTGTCCACGACCATCGGCCAGTTATTGTTCTTCCGCGTCCTGCAAGGTGCATCGGTCGGCGCGGGGATGGTGGTGGGTCGCGCGATGATCCGCGATCTGTACGCCGACGCCGATGCGCAGCGACTGATGTCGATGGTCACGATGTGGTTCGGCCTCGCCCCTGCGGTGGCACCCATCATCGGTGGCTTTCTGTATGCGCATTTCGGCTGGCACGCGATATTCTGGTTTGTGGCGATCTTTACGGCGCTGCTGCTGGGCACCAGCATTTTCGCGTTTCACGAAACGCTGCCGATGGAAAAGCGTCATGCGTTCCGGTTGCAGCCCTTGCTCTCGGGCTATCGGGAAGTTGGTGTGAGTATTCCATTCTTGTTGTTGTCGCTGGCGGTGGGTTGCAACTTCAATGGCTATTTCCTCTACATCCTGTCTGCACCGGTGTATTTGCCGGAGCACTTGCACCTCGGCCCGACCGAGTACGCATGGTTATTCGTCCCGGGCATCGCCGGCATCATGATCGGCGCATTCGTTTCCGGGCGTGTCGCGGGGCGTTGGTCGCTGGCAAAAACCATCCGTGCCGGTTACGCAATCATGGCGTTCGCGGCGTTACTGAACCTGGGATACGCGCTCTGTTGCGCGCCAGCGTTGCCATGGGCGGTGATGCCGATATTTCTGTATGCGATCGGTTCATCGACCGCCTATCCATCCTTGTCGCTGTTGGTGATGGATTTGTTTCCGTCGCGACGCGGCATGGCCGCCTCATTGACTGCCTTTGTGGGCGGCGTCATCAACGCCGTGGTGGCGGGACTATTGTCGCCGGCGCTCTCGCACTCACCGATTGGCCTGGCACTCGGTATGGCCGCCATTATGCTGAGCGGTCTCGCTTGCTGGATGGGTTATCGGAGGCTGGTGCGAAGTACGCGTTAACTCGCCTGTTTGCAAAAAGTCTCTTTGGTCATCGCAAGCAACAATAGCGCGACCACGCCCCAGATCAGCATCAGCGCAAAACCCCGCTGATACGACGCAAAATCGAATACTCGTTTGCCCTCGATCATGGCACCTTGCCAACGACTGTCGAGCATCACGCCGACCAGTGGCTGCATGATCATTGGCCCCATGATCACGCCCATGTTGCTGATGCCCGATACGCTTCCCGCGAGCCGCGCCGGGCCGGATTCTTTGGCGAAGGCAAAACTGAGAATGAAGCAGCCGCTGAAAAAGCCGAACGCAATCAGCAACGCGGACAGTGCCGCAATCGGCCACGCCGACACAAATATCAACGCCGACCATAGCAGCATCGACATCGCCAACCCGCCGATGAAAAGCGGCTTCCTGCGGCCGATCCGGTTGGAGGCTGCACCGTAAACAATGGTGCCGATCGCCCACGAAACCATCGTCAACGAGCACAGACCGGCGGCGCTGGCCGGGGCCAAATGGTAGTGCGTGATCAAGAATGGCACACCCCACAATCCCGCAAACGTGAGCACCATCGAGCACGCCGCGCCGGGGATGAAAAACAGCAGCACCACATTGCGGTTCTTCAAAATTTCCCGAAGATCGTCGCGCAAGCGCGTGTGATGTGCGGTGCCATGCGCCCCTTCGAAATGGCTGTTGTAACCACGGTCGGCAGGATCGTCGCGTACCAACATCCATGTCGCGACGGCGACCAGCGCGGTGAGTGCCGCGACCCCCCACATCACGCCGCGCCAGCCGAAGCCATCCACCAAAAATCGCAGTGGCGCACCTGCACAAACGGCACCCAGCACGCCGACCGCGATGGCGATCCCCGAAGTGAACGCATAATTCGACGGTGGCATCCAGTGCGCGGCGAGCTTCAACATGCACACGAAAGCCACGCCCACGGACGCACCAATCAGCAACCGGCCGAGGCCTGCCATGGCGGCATCTTGTGCCATCGCGAATACGGCCGTACCGATGGCTGCGATCATCGCACCGGCCGTCAGCAATCGACGTGGCCCGAGACGGTCGGCAAGAATCCCGGTAGGAATTTGCATCGCGACGTAGCTGTAAAAATAAAATGCCGACAAGTTGCCTAGGCCGGCGGCGGTGAGCGTGAACGCGTCGGTCAACTCGTTGGTGATAACGGCCGGTGCGACACGTTGAAAAAAACCGATGAAATACAGCGCCGCGCCGAGTCCCCAGATCGCCCACGCGATGCGTGCGGATGGGAGATGTGCGACCATCATTTTCAATCTGACAATGTGTCAAACTCAAGCACAGGCGCGGATTTCTGAGGGAAAATGCTTCGAACGCCTCGCCAGTGCTTGTGTCTTAGTGGGGGTGCATGAGGCGAGCCAGCCACTTAGACCTGCTCCCAAGGCAACCCGGCTTTGCGCCAACCGCCGAGTTTGCCGCGCTGATGTTGGTCGTCGAGGTCACCTTCAAAGCCTTCCAGTACATTGAACACCCGCGTGAATCCGGCGGACTCCAGCGCGAGCCCCGCATCGACCGACCGATTGCCGCTGCGACACACCAGCACCACCGGGCGATGGGTCGAATGACCAGCCGCTTTTTTCACCTGGCCGACAAAATGCGGATTGATTTCCCAATCCGGCCCGTCGTTCCAAGGAATCATCATCGCGCCCACCGGGTGGCCGACGAACAGGAATTCCATTTCGCTGCGGCAATCGACGAACACTGCCGTCGGTTCTTTCTTGAGGAAATCGAAGGCTTGTTGCGGCGTGAGGTGTTCCATGGTTTTTCCATTTCGGCACCGCGATTTGGCGGCGCTTGATATTTGTTTCGACAATGAATTATAGCGACGCGCACCCACCGGCCAGACGCGAGGTGAGATAATCGCTTATCCATTTTTGCGAATAAATTCATGAACGCTCCCGACCCATTTTTTGCACTCGATACGCTTATCGCCCAGCACGCCGACCGGCTCAATGGAAAAGTCATTGCCTGGCGACGCGATTTGCACGCCAATCCCGAGTTGGGCAATCGCGAATTTCGCACCGGCAAACTGGTCGCCGATCATTTGAAATCGCTCGGTTTCGACGACGTGAAAGAACAAGTCGCCTACACCGGTGTTATCGGCATTTTGAAAGGTGCCAAACCTGGCCCCTGTGTTGCCTTGCGCGCCGACATGGATGGTCTGCCGGTGACGGAAGAAACCGATGTGCCTTTCAAAAGCGTCGCCCGTGCCGAATGGAGCGGCACGGAATCAGGCGTGATGCACGCCTGCGGCCACGATACCCATGTCGCGATTCTGATGGGTGTGGCGGAAATTCTTGCCGGCCTGCGTGCCGAGATTTGCGGCACCGTGAAATTCATTTTTCAGCCGGCGGAAGAAATGCCACCGCCGGACGAAGAGGGCGGTGCGCAATTGATGATCAAGGAAGGCTGCATGCAAAACCCGAAAGTGGATGCGATCTTCGGCTTGCACATTACCTCCAAAATGCACGCGGGCAAGATCGGCTATCGCGCCGGACCGTTCATGGCGAGCGCGGACACGTTCAAGATTTTCCTGCGCGGCAATCAAACGCATGGCGCGCAACCCTGGTCGGGGGTCGATCCGATCGTGGTCGGTTCGCAGATCGTGCTGGGCTTGCAAACCATCGTATCGCGAAAATTGAATCTGACCGAAGAGCCATCGGTTGTCACCGTCGGCAGTTTTCATGCCGGCAACCGCAGCAACATCATTCCTGATGAAGCGAAAATGGAAGGCACTATTCGCACATTCGATGAAAAACATCGCAGCGATATTCACGAATTCATCGAGAAAATCTCCACGCTGATCGCCGAATCCGGCGGTGCGAAAGCGCATGTGCATATCACGCCGGGTTATCCCGTCACCGTCAACAATACGCCACTGACCGAATGGGCGATCCCTGTATTGAAACGCGCCGCCGGAGACGAAAACGTCGGCCAATGCCCGAAAACCTGCGGCGCGGAAGATTTCGCGTTTTATCAGCAACAAGTACCGGGCCTGTTTTTCAACATCGGCTGCACAC
>JAYTUX010000304.1:0-5224 GCA_043744315.1 Betaproteobacteria bacterium
CCGCGAAGAAGCCGACAAACAGCCCGACCGCGAGGTAGATCAGCCAGAACGACGGATCCATTAGTGGCCTGTAACAGCCAATTTGGAAGTGAAAGGCGCGCTTGGGCGAGCCGGATGCACGAAGCGAGGCGCGTCAAATAGCCCTCGCATATTCGCAAGGCAAGCGACACCGCAACCGGCCGGCGAGGCGTGCAAGGCACTTTCGAATTGACTGCTACAGGCCACTAACCGATCCAACCAGCGACGAGTGGAATCAGCACGGCGCCCGCAACCCCGTGCATGCCCATCGCGAGCCCCGAGAACGCGCCGGCCTCAGCGTTGATTGATAGCGCACGCGAGGTACCAAGCCCGTGTGCCGCGACACCGATGGCAAAGCCGCGCTGCCACCAGGCTGTCATGCGCAAGCCATCAAGCACATAGCGCGCGATGATCGCGCCGAGGATGCCGGTGGAGACCGCAAACACGGCCGTTAGCGTGGGTGAGGCGGAAATCCGTTCGGCGACACCCATGGCGATTGGCGCCGTCACCGATTTCGCGATCATCGCTTTCTGAATGGTGCTGTCTGCGCCGAGCAATCGGGCGATGCCAACGGCGCTTACTATCGATACGGCGCCGCCGCACAACAGCGACGTCAACAGTGGCAATACCTTGCCGCGCAGTGCACTCCAGCATTGATAGATCGGCACCGCCAATGCGACCGTTGCGGTGCCGAGCAGGAAGTGAATGAACTGCGCGCCCTCGAAATATTTGGCGTATGGCATATCGATAAGCGAAATCGTCAATGCCACTATCACAATGGCGATGGCAACCGGATTGGCAAACGGATGGCGATGTGCGCGCTCATAAATCGTTACGCCGGCTTCATACGCGGCCAACGTCAACAATAGCGCGAACAAAGGGCTGCCGGCAAGATAGACCCAGATTTCCGCGATCGGCAGCGCTTGCGTCATGGTGCGGATTTTTCGCCAGGCCAAAATCGCAACACGGCCGCGCTGACCGCGATCGTCGCCGTTACGCTGACCACCAACGCGATGCCAATCGCCCAGAAGTGCACCTTCAATTGCGGCCAAAACATCACCACGCCGACCGCGGCGGGCACGAACAGCAAACCCAAATGTTTGGTGAGTGCGGAGGTTACGATATCGATCGGCATATCTATTTTGCCGCGCCGAATAAGGAATGCAAGCAACAACACGAGGCCAATTACCGGGCCTGGCACCGGCAACGCAAACAAACGCGAGAGGATTTCGCCCGTCCCTTGAAAGCTGAGCAAAATAATGAGACCGCGAATCATCGAATTTAAGAATGCGGCGCGCGGCGCGCGATCAAAACGTTTCGCCGAGGAGCGTCAGCACCGCTTTCATTTCCGCCGGCGCCACAGGGGTAATCGAGAGCCGGTTGCCGCGTTGCAGGACGGTCATGGTGGCGAGTGAACTCTGCTCGCGCATTTCCGCGAGCGACAGTAGCCGCGTTTTCTTTTCCAGCTTTACATCCACCAGCATCCAGCGCGGATTTTCTTTCGTCGCTTTAGGATCGAAATATTTGCTTTTCTTTTTCCACTGCGTGTCATCGGGGTACGCGGCGCTCGCCACGCGTGCGAGCCCGGCGACGCCCGGCTCAGGACACGACGAGTGATAGAACAAAACTTTGTCGCCCAGTTTCATCTGGTCGCGCATAAAATTTCGCGCGAGGTAATTGCGCACGCCGAACCACGGCACTGTTTGATTTTTCGCTTTGACGAGATCGTCGATGGAAAATTCTTCCGGTTCGGATTTCATCAACCAGCAGGCCATGATCGCAATAGTTGGGATGGGAAATGAATGGCTAGAAACGAGATGGCGCTTGAGGGTTCGCTTAGATCCGCACGCTTGAACCTGGGGTTCAAGGCGGTCGCCCACCGGATGCCTTCAGGTACGTCCGCGTGGGACGCGCACACCGGCACCACTTGAGTGAGCGTCCAAGACTAACAGTCTATTGGTTCAAAGGATCTAAGACCTAAGCGAACGCTCAAACGCCATGTATCGAACATATTCGACTACATCATAGCGCGTTGGCGGCGTCGTTGCGCCGCCGCCGTTCGCAAAACTAGAAAAGTTTTTCCTGATCCGTCAGGGCTTTTTCGATGATAGCGTCAAACTCATCCAATTTGCGGCGGACGAGCTCGGCGTCGCCATCGTTTCGCGCGGCCGCAGATTTTGCCGGTTTGCCGCCACCTTGCAGCAGCAAAAATTCATGCGCGATATTGAGTGCGGCCATGATGGCGATGCGTTCATTGCCGACCACTTTGCCGGTGTCGCGGATTTCGCGCATTTTCTTGTTGAGGTATTCGACGGAGGCGGCCAGTTGCCGCTCTTCGCCACCGGGTGCTGCCACGCGAAATTCGCGGCCCATCACATTGATGGTGACGCCTTTCGGGTCCTTTGCTTCTTTGGCTTCGCTCACGCGCGTTCGCTTTCGGATTCGGGCAATTGCGCAATCAGGGCTTCGATGCGCGTTTTCGCCTGATCGAGCTTCTCGGCCAAACGCTTTACTTCGTCGGTCTTGCTGACCACTGATTGGCGAAGTTCGTTATTTTCCTCGCGCAAGCGGGCAAACAGGGTGACGAAGTGTTTGAGCTTGTCTTCGAAGCGTTGAATATCGGGTTCCATGCGTGGCAATTTATCGAAAAACCCCTGTCCGGTCAATGGTTAAGCGCCGAAATTGAAAGTTTTCTCGAAATTTGCAGCAGGGTGAATCGCAGCCGGTCGCGCCGACAATTCGATTGCCGCGCAACAATGGTCGATAATTGGTTCATGGCACCCGCGCTTGACACTCGCAATCCGGTGGTTTCTTCCGACTTGTTGCGACTGCTCGCGGACAATGTTCCCGCGTTGATTGCCTATTACTCAGTCAACGGATTGCGTTGCGAATTCGCCAACGCCGCTTACGCGCAAACCTACAGCCGCGATACCACGTCGATCATCGGCAAATCGCTGGTGGATATTGTCGGCAATGAGGCGGCGGCCGTGATTGACCCTTATATTGCCAGGGTATTGCGCGGCGAGAGCGTGAGCTACGAGCGTCCGCTGGTGTTTCCGAACGGCACGTCGGGCGTGATCGAGGTAACGTTGATCCCGCATTTCGACACGAACCGGGCGACGCTGGGCGCATTCGTGTTGATCAACAACATCACCAAGCACCGTGCCGCAGAGCAGGCGATCCGAGACAGCGAAGAGCGGCTGCGCAAGTTTTCCGACGCGACCAGCGAAGGTATCGTTTTCATCGAAAACGGCATCATCGTCGATTGTAATGAGGCCTGCTCGCGCATGTTCCGCGTCCCCTCGAAAGAGTTGATCGGTCGCGCCAATATTGATTTTGTCGCACCGGAGTCGATCGAGGCGGTCACCAACAACATTCGCGCGGGCTTTGAGCGTCCTTACGAAGTTACGCTGGTGCGCGCTGACGGCTCGCGCTTTATCGCCGATATCGTCGGCAAAGACATCGTTAGCGGTGGGAGAACACTGCGAATGACGGCGATGCGCGATATCAGCGACCGCAAACAGGCCGAGGCGCGGGTTCAGTTCCTGGCACACCACGACATCCTCACCCATTTGCCGAATCGCGCATTGCTGATGGATCGGCTGCAAGTGCTGCTCGCCTCCGCGCGCCGACAAAACAGCATGGTCGGCATCCTGTTTATTGATCTCGACAATTTCAAGACCATCAACGATTCGCTTGGCCATTTCGCCGGCGACGAGTTGCTAAAGCGCGTTGCCAGCCGCCTGCAATCGTGTCTGCGCGGTGCGGACATGGTTGGGCGACTCGGCGGCGATGAATTTGTGGTGGTTGTCACGGATTTGTCGAAAGCCGAAGATATCGCGCCAGTGGCGGAAAAAATTGCCGAAACGATCAGCGAACCCTTTTCGCTGGAAGAACAAATTCTGTCGGTGTCGGGATCGATCGGTATCAGCGTGTTTCCGAGGGACGGCGAAACGCCCGATACGCTGATCCGCAACGCTGACGCCGCGATGTATCTCGCCAAGGATCGCGGACGCAGCAATTATCAGTATTTCACGCCCAGCCTCAACAAGTCCGCTTTTCAGGCATTGGCGATGGAGTCGGGCATCAGGAAGGCGATCAAGCAAGTCGAATTCGTTCTGCACTACCAGCCGGAAGTGGTGGCGAAAACCGGAACGGTCAGCGCCGTCGAAGCATTGATCCGCTGGATGCACCCTGAACTCGGATTGCTTGGCCCCGATCAGTTCATCTCGGTTGCAGAGCATCGCGGCCTCATCATGCCGCTCGGCCGCTGGGTCATCAATGAAGCCATCCGTCAGGCGCGCGCATGGGCCGATGTCGGGATCAAGGTGCCGATCGCCGTCAATTTATCGGCCGTGCAATTCAAGCAAAAGGATCTGGTGGAGGACATCGCGGCGCGTCTGCGCGAACACGGCGTGTCGGGCGACATGCTCGAACTGGAGTTGACTGAAAGCCTGTTTATGGAAGACGTCAACGCCATGAGCCGGACATTGCACCAATTGAAGGATCTCGGCATCACCCTCGCGGTGGATGATTTCGGCACGGGATATTCGTCGCTATCGTATTTGAAACGCTACCCGATCGACAAAATCAAGATCGACCGCTCCTTCATTCGCGATGTGCCGGTCGATGCCGACGATGTCGCAATCACGCTCGCCATCATCAGCCTGGCCACCAGTCTCGAATTGACAGTGGTCGGAGAAGGCGTGGAGACGCCAACCCAGCGCGCCTTCCTTGAAGAAAATCGCTGCGAACTCCTGCAGGGATTTCTGATTTCGCAACCGTTGCCGCCGGACGAGATGTTCGCGTGGCTGCAGCGCCGCATGCGCTGAGTGCACGCGCAACCCGTATAATTTCGGCATGTAAGGTGCCTTGCAGTTCACATTTTTCGAGCCGCAGGGTTAAACGGGAAGCCCGCACAATTCGGGCACTGCCCCCGCAACGGTGATTGGTTTATTCGCAATGGTGTTACCACTGGTTGAGCGACTTCAACCGGGAAGGTCATCGCGAATGCAGGCGCAACTTTTTCGCGCCTGCACGCCTTCAGTCCGGATACCGGCCTTCATGCCTCTGTCGATTCAAACGATCGATACAGGCTGGTGTGCAGGCTCGGTCGATGAATCTCGCCTGCATGAAGAAAAACGGCCTGCGGGGACGCTGGCCGACATCTGAAAGTCTCTCCATGTCCACCCCTCGTCGTACCGCA